>DASTWM010000120.1:0-12186 GCA_035765855.1 Roseiflexaceae bacterium | reverse complement strand
GCTGCCAGTCGAAGTGTCCGGCCTACGCGGCTGGCACTGAGCTATCACCCAAGTTCTTAATCACCAAGATGGCCGACCTCCAGCGTGGCGAGCCGATTCTGCTGCGCGACGGCACGGTGGCGCGCGTGCAGGCCAATGCTGAGCAAAGCACCATCAGCGAAACGGCAGAGCATCCAGTTGGCGGCAATGGCAGCGGCGGGCAGATCGTGATTGTGCACGAGAATGTTGAAACGCTGCCGCTGTACGAACACGGCCTGTTCACCGAAAACGAGCTGTGGAGCTGCACGACATGCCGGGCATGCATGGAAGAATGCCCGGCCATGATCGAACATGTCGACCAGATCGTGGGCCTGCGCCGCAACCTGGCGATGATTCAGAGCGAGGTGCCGGGCGGCGTGAAGCGCGTGCTGGAAGGGATCGAGCGGCAGGGCAACCCGTGGCGGCTGCCCGCGCGCGAGCGCACCGCCTGGGCCGACGGCCTCAATGTGCCGACGCTGGCTGAAAAAGAAGCGGTCGAGGTGCTGTACTGGGTTGGCTGCGCGCCCAGTTATGACGAGCGCTCCAAGAAGACGGCCCGCGCCATGGTGCAACTGATGCAGCGCGCTGGCGTTGACTTCGCTATTCTGGGCGAGGAAGAAACCTGCACCGGCGACCCGGCGCGGCGCATGGGTGAGGAATTGCTGTACCAGATGCAGGCGCAGACGAATGTCGAGACCATGCAGCAGTACACATTCAAAAAAGTGGTGACGACCTGCGCGCACTGCTTCAACACGATCAAGAACGAATATCCGCAGTTTGGCGGCAAGGCGGGCGAAGATTACGAAGTGGTGCATCACACCCAATTCCTCGCGCAATTGGTCGATGAGGGCAAGCTCACGCCGACCGAGCCGATCAACGAGCGCGTGGCGTACCATGATCCATGTTACATTGGGCGCTATAATGATGTATATGACGAGCCGCGCAACGTGCTCGAAAGTATTCCCGGCCTTGAGTTGGTCGAAGCGCCGGATTGGAACCGGCAGCGCTCGATGTGTTGCGGCGGCGGCGGAGGCAACGTGTGGATGGAGGGCTGGGGCAAAAAAGGCGTGAACGTCATCCGGCTGGAGCAACTCCAAAAGGCCGAGCCGAGCACAATCGCCATGGGCTGCCCGTTCTGCATGGTCATGTTTGAAGACGCGGCCAAGAACACCGGCGTGGACGAGACGCTGGCCCGCAAGGACGTGGCCGAACTGCTGCTTCAATCGGTCGGCGCTGCTCCGCAAACCGGCACGGAAGAAACCCAATAAGATGAACGATGAGCGGCGCATGCGATCTGCCGCTCATGAGCACGCCGTCACGCAGCAGAATTCACTGGAAAGGGCATAATAGCATCAGGCGTAACGGTGGGAAAGGCACTTACCACAATCGGCATGAACATCGCACTACGACGAGCTACTTCACAGGACATCAGGGCATTAACGCAGCTCATGCAGCTTTTTCTTTACGATCTCAGCGACGTTGACGATCGTAATGTAGATAGTCATGGCCGCTTCAAGATTGCTTCGCTGCAACCGTATGTGACGCAGCCAACCAGCGCGGCTTTCCTCATCATTGCGGACGGGCAGATCGCCGGATTTGCGCTGGTTGGCTCCCGCAGCCTCCTCAATCCATTGTTCATCGGCCATTCAATCGATGCCTTCCTGGTGCTTAAAAAGTACCGGCGCTGTGGCATTGGGCGCGCGGCGGCGATCCAACTGTTCACCATGCTGCCGGGCCAGTGGGAACTTGCGACGTTTGCGACTCACACGGTGGCGCATGCGTTCTGGCGCAGCGTGCTCGACAGCCTGACGGGTGGAACATATCAGGAGCGCTGGCTGCAAACCAGCACATGGCGCGGGCATGTTCAGTCGTTCGCCACGACGCCGTGAGCGCGCTGCTGCACTGCTGCATTGATAATGCTTGAAATGTTCGCGAAAGGTTGTACTACATGGCACGATCCGTGCGAACATCTTCTCAGAACTTCTGTGACACAATGCATTGAGATGGCATCTGGGGCATGGCCAACGGAAGCAGGCATGTTTGTGACTTTTGACACGAGCGACAGCGTGTGATAGACTCACGGCAGTTACCTGCAACAGTCAAGTAAATCCTTGGGCATCCTCGCGCTGCAAACAGGCTAGAAAAGTCTATGCGTCTTCAAATTCATTCGTTCTTTTCAGGTTCGTCACTCCGGCGGGGCATTGCGCTTCTTGTTATCGCCCTGAGCTATGTATTCGCCGTCGTCGCTGGTGTTACCACAACGCTGACCGGCGCGGTTGTGAGTGCCACAGCGATTGCGGCGCTCGGCCTGGTGATCTCGTCGTATGTCAGCGCGCGGGTCGGGCCAACAGCCCAGCCGCTGCTGGGTGGGCGGGCGCAAAAGGCGCGGCGGAACTACCGCATGCTGGCGCTGGGCAGCGCGGCGGTGCTTTACAGTACGCTGGTTGGCGGCGTGCTGGTGCGTAACGCAGGCGCGCTGTGGGTCTGCCCGACGCTGGTTTGTTCGGCGACGAGCGATCTGGCGATTTTAGCCATGGTGCATCGCGGCGTGGCAGCGCTGGCAATGCTGCTGATTGCCTTGCTGGTGTGGCGCACCTGGCGGCTGTTTTCGCAACCTGTGGTGCGGCTGGCTGCCGGCGCGGCGCTGGGCCTGATGCTGGTGCAGATAGTGGTCGGCATGACGCAGGTCTGGCTGCTGCATGACAGCGCCACCTCGCTGGCGGCAACGCGGCTGGCGCACCTGGCGCTCGGCGCGGGCGCGTGGGCCGCGCTGGTCATTGGTGTCACAGCGGCGCTGCGGCTGCCATTCCCAAAGCAAGCAGACAAGGAGCAGGCGAGACAAGGAGCGGGCGAGGCACATAATGTTACTGACTCGTCTGCCGTCCGGCGTCCGTTGTCCGTCGTCCGCGATTACGTCAGCCTGACCAAGCCGGGCGTGATCACGCTGCTGATCTTCACGACGTTCGCGGCCATGTTCATCACTCCGGCGGGCCTGCCGAGCTTCAGTCTGGTTTTCTGGACCATGCTGGCAGGCTGGCTGATGCCGGCCGGCGCGCACGCATTGAACTGCTATTTCGACCGCGATATTGATATCCGAATGGGCCGCACGGGCCGCCGTCCGCTGCCGAGCAACCGCATTCCGGCATGGCATGCCCTGGTGCTTGGCCTTTCGCTCATGGCCGTGTCGTTCGTACTGTTTGTTGCGTTTGTGAACTGGGCTGCCGCGCTGCTGGCCTTCGCAGGCTTCTTCTATTATGTCGTGATCTACACGCTCTGGCTGAAGCGCAGCACCATGAGCAATATTGTGATTGGCGGCGCGGCGGGCGCATTTCCGCCGCTGATCGGCTGGGCGGCGGTGACTGGCGGGCTGACGCTGCCGTCACTGTTCCTGTTCCTGATTATTTTCTACTGGACGCCGCCGCATTTCTGGGCGCTGGCGCTGATCCGCCAGAAGGATTATGCTAACGCGGGCGTGCCGATGCTGCCGGTCGTGGCGGGCGATGACGAAACCAGGCGTCAGATCGTGCTGTATTCCGTGCAGATGATCATGTTGACGCTGCTGCTGACGCCGTTCGGCGTGCTCGGTTTGCCGTATATGGTCATGGCGCTGGTGCTGGGTGGGTTGTTCCTGCGCCTGGCGGTGCGGTTGTACCGCGTCGGCACGACGGCAGCGGCATGGAGCCTGTACAAGTTCTCGCTGTTGTACCTGTTCCTGTTGTTCGTCGCAATGATGGTGGATCGGCTGCTGGCGTAAACCTGTCTGGTCTGAGTAAACCTGGCAGATCTGCCGTGCCGAACATCGTAAGTACGGGCATGCAGGCCTGCCAGGTTTTCATTCTCAATCGATCTCCATCTTAAGTCTGATCTAAACTCGTTCTCAAGTAGTAATGAAAAAGCTGTGCCACTGGCGTAGCATGTGCTATCATCCCCTCTCGTTTCCAACCAACACCAAAGGAGGTTGCCCACATGATCTACCTTCGTCACCTGCTGCCGTTCGTTCGCCAGTATCGCTGGCGAATCCTGCTGGGCCTGGTGTTCGCGCTCTGCGACGGGCTGGCTGTGGCGCAGGTGCCGCAAATCGTCCGCCTCGTGGTTGACGAACTCAACACGCGCGGCGTGGTGGTTGAGGAACTGCTTCGCTACGGCGGGCTGCTGGTGCTGATCGCCGTAGTAGACAGCCTGTTTCGCTTTGGACAGCGCATCTGCATGATCGGCGCATCCTACCTGGTCGAGTTCAACATACGTAATGCCCTTTTCCGGCGCTTGCTCTCGCTTGACCAGAACTTTTACGGCCATGCGCACACCGGCGACCTGATGACGCGCGTCACGAACGATCTTTCGGCGGTGCGCCAGTTTCTCGGCCCCGGTTTGAACTCCTTTGCCACAGCGGTGTTTCTTCTGAGCACGGCTGGCGTGCTGATGATCCAGGCGAATCTGACGCTCGCCCTGGTGGTGCTGCTGCTGTTGCCGGTGGTCAGCGTGCTCTTTGTTATTGTTGGGCGGCAGATGCGGCGCATCTTTCGCACGGTGCAGGATCAGTTTGGCGATCTTTCGACCCGCGCGCAGGAGAATTTTAGCGGCATTCGCACGATCAAGGCCTATGCGCAGGAGGACGCCGAAATCCGCGTTTTTCTCCAGGCCAACGAGGAATACCGCGCCCTGAATGTGCGCTATGTGTTGCTCAGCGGGTTGCTGTGGCCGGCGATTGCAGTGATCATTGGCGTGATCGCCGCGCTGGTGCTGCTGATCGGCGGGCGCGATGTTGCATCGGGCACCATGTCGCTTGGCGACCTGGTGCTGTTCAACACCTATCTGGGCCTGCTTACCTGGCCGATGATCTCGCTTGGCATGATGGTCAACATGTATCAGCAAGGCTCGGCCTCGATGAGCCGCATCGCCGAGGTGCTGCATCGCCAGCCCGAGATTGCGAACGCCCCGAACATGATCGAGGATGTGACCGTCACCGGAGATGTTGTGTTCCGCGATGTTGGCATTCGCTACGACTATGAACAGGTGGGCAAAGGAACAGGTGAACGGGTGAATAATGACGCATCACCTGCTCACCTGCTCACCCGCGCTCCCGCTCATGGGTGGGTGCTGCGCCACATTTCATTCCACATTCCGCGCGGCTCGTCGCTGGCGATTGTCGGCGCGACGGGTGTGGGCAAGACCACGCTGGTCAATCTGCTGGCACGCGTGCGCGACCCGGACGAGGGGCAGGTGCTGATTGACGGTCATGACATTCGCATGCTGCCGCTCGATGCGCTGCGCACCGCGATCGGCTACGTTCCGCAGGACACCTTTTTGTTCAGCGTGCCGCTGCGCGAGAATGTCACGTTTGGGCGGCCCAATGCGACCGATGAGGAGATCGAGCGCGCCGTCGAGATTTCGCAGTTGAGCAACGATCTTTCGCAGTTTCCGGGCGGTTTGGCGACGCTGATCGGCGAGCGCGGCGTGACGCTTTCCGGCGGCCAGAAGCAGCGCACGGCCATCGCGCGCGCGGTGTTGAGCGCTCCGGCCATTCTGGTGCTCGACGATGCGCTGTCGAGCGTCGACACGCATACCGCCGCGCAGATTCTCGCAGGTTTGCGCGAGATCATGCGCGACCGTACAAGCATCATTATTGCGCAGCGTATTGCGACGGTGAAGGACGCCGACCAGATTGTGGTGCTGCACAACGGCGAAATCGTCGAGCGCGGCACGCATCGCGAACTGATCGAGCGCGGCGAACGATACGCGGCGATGTATCGACGGGAACTTTTGCAGGCCGAATTGGAAGAGGAGTAAGCAGTTTATCAGTACGCAATAGCAGTACGCAGCCAACGGCGCCTGCATGCTGTCTACTGTCTACTGCCTGCTGGAGGAATCGTGGCAGCAATCAATTTTGAGGACGATGAAATTCTGGGCAAAGCGTATGACGCGCGATTGATGCGGCGGCTGATCGTCTTTGTGAAGCCCTACTGGCACCGGCTGGCGCTGGCAGTTGTGATGCTCTTCGGCACCGCCCTGGCCGAACTGGCACCGCCCTACCTTATCAGTCGCGCGATTGACGGCCCGATTGCGGCGCGCAACGTCAACGGCGTGCTGCCCTATTTCGTGCTGTACATTGTCGCGTTGCTCACCGCCTTTGCGTGCCGCTACGGCCAGACCTACATCATGCAGTCGACTGGCCAGCAGGTCATGGTCGATATCCGCATGCAAATCTTTAGCCACGTTCAGCGCATGAGCCTGGCGTTCTTCGACCGCAATCCGGTGGGGCGGTTGGTCACGCGGCTGACCAACGATGTGGACGCGCTGAATCAATTCTTGTCGCAAGGCATGGTGGCGCTGCTCGGCGACAGTACCAGGCTCATTTTCATTGTCGCTGCCATGCTGCTGCTGAACTGGCGGCTGGCACTGATTAGCTTGATGGTCCTGCCGGTCATGGCTGTCGCGACGGCATTTTTCCAGCGCGCGATGCGCCTAGCCTTCCGCCAGGTGCGCCAAAGCCTCGCGCGGATCAATGCCTACCTCAACGAGCAGATCACCGGCATTCTGGTCACGCAGTTGTTCAACCGCGAGGAACGGAGCCGCATGCGCTTTGATGAACTGAGCCGCGATTATCAAAACGCGCAGTTTCGCTCGCTGATGGCCTTCGCGATTTTCTTCCCGGTCGTGAGCTTCCTTTCGGTCGCCGCGACGGCGCTGCTGCTGAACCTGGGCGGCCAGGTCGTGCTCGGCGGCCTGGCGACGATCGGCGTGCTCGTGGCGTTCATTCAATATACTGACCAGGCGTTCGGCCCGATCCGGCAGATTGCTGAGAATTACAACACGCTTCAGGCGGCCATGGCGTCGTCCGAGCGCATTTTCCGCGTGCTCGACACGCCCGAAGATGTCACCGACCCCGCCGCGCCGAAGCAGTTGTCGCAGCCCGTCCGTGGCGATATTGAGTTCAAGAATGTTGTATTTAGCTATAATCCCGGCGAGCCGGTGCTGCGTGGCATTTCGTTCCACATCCCTGCTGGTCAGTCGGTCGCCATCGTCGGCGCGACCGGCGCGGGCAAAACGTCGCTGATCAGCCTGCTGGCGCGCTTCTACGACATTCAGGAAGGCGCGATCACGCTCGACGGCGTGGACATTCGCGACATTCCGCAGGCGCAATTACGGCGACATGTCGCGGCGGTGCCACAAGATCCGGTCTGCTTTAGCGGCACAATCGCCTCGAACATCCGCCTCCATGACGAAAGCATCAGCGACGAGCAGATGCACCGCGCCGCCGAACTTGCCAACGCTGCGCCATTCATCGCGCGGCTGCCGGGCGGCTATGAGTACGAGGTGCGCGAGCGCGGCTCGAACCTGTCGGTCGGGCAGCGGCAGTTGCTGGCCTTTTCCCGCGCGGTGGCGTTCAACCCGGAGGTGCTGCTCATTCTGGATGAAGCGACGTCGAGCGTGGACACTGAGACCGAGGCGCTGATTCAGGAGGCGCTGGAGCGGCTGCTCCATGGCCGTACGTCGATTGTAATTGCCCACCGGCTCTCGACCATCCGCCATGTGGATCGCATCATTGTGCTGCACAAGGGCCGCGTGGTCGAGGACGGCAGCCATGAGGAACTGCTGGAAAAGCGCGGCTACTACCATCGTTTGTACCAGATGCAGTTTGCCGAGCAGGTGCAGGCATAGAATATAGCTGCAAAATCACGATTCGTTCTTTCTGCCTCCCGCATCGCATGGTGCGGGAGGTTTTCGTTGCAATCCTGTGACCGTGGCTGTCACGCGCGTGTGCTACAACTACTTGACAGAAGCATGCGCTCTGTTCCTGGTTATGTGCCGCACAACTACCCAAAAGAACAGGACCAAATATCATCGTGTTGTGGTACCATTTAACAGCATTAAATATCTTTGTAATTGAGGTTTTACTTCATGGCAGTAGCTTCAGAGCGACCGCGCTTCGGCACGCGTGGGAACCGTAATCCGTCCGAACCAGAAGCGCCCAGGTCGTGGCGCGAGCGTGTCACCGACCTGCGCACGGCCTTCGGCAATATTCCGGCAGCCTTCCAGCTGGTGTGGGGCGCGGACAAGACGAGCACCATCATGATGGCGGTGCTGACCGTCGTGAGCGGCTTCCTGCCCGTGGCGCAGGCGTGGACCGCTGGTCTGATTGTGAACTCCGTCACCGCGTCCGTGCGGCAGGGCATGAGCGCCTCGGCTGGCCTAGAAGCGGCATTGCCGTTTCTCGCAATGGAGTTTGGCCTGGTGTTCACCAGCGCCATCATGTCGCAAATGCGGCGGCTGGCCGAGCATGTGCTGAATGCGCGCCTGAGCCACCACATCAACACCGAAATCATTCGCAAGGCACTGGTGCTCGATCTGCATTATTTCGAGGACGCCGACTTCTACGACAAACTTCAGAACGCCCGCCGCGAGTCGGACATGCGCGCGCTCGGCATCATTAACGGCGGCTTTATGGTGATTCAGAACGTCATCACGCTGGTTTCAACCGGCATTCTGCTGCTGGCATTCAACCCATGGATCGCTGTGTTGCTGTTCGGTGCCACGGTTCCGTCCTTCATCGCGCAGAACAAATACAGCAGCCTGTATTTCCGCCTGCTGACGTGGCGCGCGCCGGAAGCGCGGCGCATGAATTATTTCGAGCATGTGCTGACGGTGGACACCAGCGCGAAAGAGGTCAAACTGTTCGGCCTGGGCGAGCCGCTGCTGAAGCGCTACACCGACACGTTCTGGAAGATCTTTGAAGAAGACGAGCATCTGGCCCGCCGCCGCTCATGGATCAGTCTGTTCTGGGGCGTGGTTGCGTCGGTGAGCTACTACGCCGCCTTCGCGTGGATTATCTACGGCACGATCAACGGCAATGTGCCGATTGGTACCGGCCTTGTGACCTATATTGCGCTGCTGCGTAACAGCCAGAGCACGTTCCAGGGCTTGTTCGACAACCTCAACCGGCTGTACGAAAACGGCCTGTTCATGGACAACCTGTTCAGCTTCCTGAACCTGACGCCGCAGATGGCACCAATTGCGAACCCGCACCCCATGCCTGCCAAACTCGTGCAAGGTCTGGAGTTTCGCGATCTGTCGTTTCGCTATCCCGACCGAGAGGATTGGGCGCTGCGCCATGTGAACCTCGTCATCCGTCCGGGCGAGAAAATCGCGCTGGTGGGGCAGAATGGCGCGGGCAAAACCACGCTGATCAAGCTGCTCACCCGCCTGTACGACCCAACCGAGGGCCAGATTCTACTCGACGGCGTGGACTTGCGCGATTACGACCCTGAAGAGCTGCGTAACCGAATCGGCGTGATCTTTCAGGACTTTGTGAAGTTCCAACTGTCGGCGCGCGAGAATATCGGCTTCGGCCAGATCAACATGCTCGACGACACTGCGCGGATTGAGAACTCAGCCGAGCGGGGCGGCGCTGACGAAGTGGTGGCCGAACTGCCAGACGGCATGGACACCATGCTAGGCCGCTGGTTCCAGAAGGGCCATGAACTGTCGGGCGGGCAGTGGCAGAAAATCGCGCTCAGTCGGGCCTTCATGCGCGACGGCGAGGTGCTGGTACTCGACGAGCCGACCTCGGCGCTGGATGCCGAACGGGAATACGAGATCTTTCAGCGCTTCCGCGACCTGACCGAAGGCAAAATCGCCGTGCTGATCTCGCACCGCTTCAGCACGGTGCGCATGGCCGACCGCATCGCTGTCATCGAGAACGGGCAGATCAGCGAGCTTGGATCGCACGAGGAATTGCTGGAACTGGGAGGCACCTACGCCCGACTGTTCGAGATGCAGGCGGCGGGGTATCGGTAAGAAGTTTTGAGTTTTGAGTTTTGAATGAAAGAGATTCCATAATTCAAAACTCAAAACTCAAAACTCATATCTTTAACTAGCGCCGCCGCAGCAGCATCGCGCCAATCCCGATCATGATGAACGGAAATACGAGGTCCGTGTTGATGCCCATCGCGTCGGCCAGCGCTAACACACCGATTGCGAGCAATGTGAAGCCCAGCCAGCGCCAGCGGCGCGCTGGTGGCGGTGCCGGGCTGTAGCCGGGCTGGCCGCTGGCCGTGATCGGGTGCTGCATTGGGTCGTCGAGGTTCACAGTCTGGCCGGTGGAGGCTGACTCACGAGCGATCGGCTGGCCGGTAATCGGGTCGAAGTTATACTGCGATGGCGGAATCGACGCGCTCCCCTTTCGCCCGGCTGGCTCGTAGACCGCGGCCTCATGCCGCACGTAGGCGCTCTGCTGCGCGTCTTTGCGTTCCAGCACATAATGGGGCATGGCATTCGGTGCCTGCGCTGGCTCACCTTTGGGCATGACAACCCAGAGCACCGGATAAATGATCACACCGATACCGGTGGTCAGCGTGACCAGCACAAAGATCAGGCGCACAATGACGGGATCAACGCTAAAGTATTCGCCAAGGCCGCCGCAAACGCCTGCAATAACTGATTCTGTTCGACTGCGTGTTAATCGTGGCTGCATGGAAATCTATCCTTTCGGCCTCATCCTCTGAGGCTGCGGTTGTCTTCTGGGCATAGGACGACCATGGTTGAAAAAGTGTTGCAGCTTTCAGCGAACAAAGCAACAAAAAGAACAGAGAACAAAGAGTGATCACAGTTGTTCTTTGCTCTTTCTCCTTTGTTCTGTGCGTCTGCCTTGCCCCAGCGCTTCACTGCGTGCTACAATGCCCGCAGCTATCTGTCAATTATTCACTGAAATTGTATCTACCAAACGACTATGTACGTCATCGGCACCGCAGGCCACGTAGACCATGGCAAGTCTACCCTGGTTAAAACGCTCACCGGCATTGATCCCGACCGCTGGAAAGAAGAACAGCAACGCGAGATGACGATTGATCTCGGCTTCGCATGGCTCACGCTGCCGAGCGGTCGCAGCATCAGCATCGTGGATGTGCCGGGCCATGAGCGCTTCATCAAAAACATGCTGGCGGGTGTCGGCGGGATCGACGCTGCCTTGCTGATCATTGCTGCCGACGAAGCGGTGATGCCGCAGACCGTCGAGCACCTTGCGATCCTTGACCTGCTCGGCGTCACCCATGGGCTGGTCGTGCTGACCAAGGCCGATCTGGTAGACGACGAATGGCTGGCGCTGGTCGAAGAAGAAGTGCGCGAAAGGCTCCAGAGTACGACGTTTGCCGCCGCGCCGATGATTGCCGTTTCGGCGCGCACCGGGCAGGGCATCCCTGAATTGCTCCATGCGATTGACGAGCAGCTCGACCAGACGCCTTCGCGTTCCAGCGCTCGTGGCGCGCCGCGCCTGCCAATCGACCGCGCCTTCACGGTTGGCGGATTTGGTACGGTAGTGACCGGCACGCTGGCCGACGGCCCGCTTGCGATTGGCGACGAAGTTGAGGTGCTGCCGCATGGCGAACGGGCGCGCGTGCGTGGCCTGCAAACGCACAATGCCAGGCAGGAGCAGGCGCTGCCCGGCACGCGCGTGGCCGTGAATCTGGCGGGTGTGTCGCACCATGATCTGCGCCGTGGCGATGTGCTGGCGCGACCTGGCCTGTTGCATCCTACCGATTTGCTGGACGTGCAGGTGCGCGTGGTGGCCGACGCGCCGCGCCCGATCACGCAGAACATGGCGCTCGATCTGTTCGTCGGCGCGAGCGAGGTGCCATGCCGCGCGACCGTGCTCGACAAGGATGACGTGCTGCCGGGCGACGAAGGCTGGCTTCAACTGCGCCTTGAGCGCCCGATAGCGACGGTGCGCGGCGACCGCTACATTCTGCGGCAGCCCTCGCCAAGCATGACGATTGGCGGCGGCCAGGTGATTGACACGCACCCGCCGCGCCATCGCCGCTTCCGCGCCGAGGTGATCAGCACGCTGGAATCGCTGGCGCGCGGCACGCCCGCCGACCTGCTGCGCCGCCCGCTTGCCGATAACCTGCCGCACGCATGGCCCGCGCTGCTCAAAGCCAGCGGCCTGAGCGATGCCGCCGCGCAGCAAGGATTGGCGGAGTTGCTGGAAAGCGGCGAAGTTGTCATGCTGAACGACGAACGACGAACGACGAACGACGAAGGCCAGAGTCGCCAGTTGCCAGTTGCCAGTCGCCAGTCGGCAACCCAAAGTCACCTTCTCACCTTGTCGTCTTGTCATCTTGTCACGGCGAAGGGCTGGCAAACCTTGACGGAAAAACTGACCACCGCCGTGCGTGG
>DASTWM010000119.1:0-11291 GCA_035765855.1 Roseiflexaceae bacterium | reverse complement strand
GGCAGGAAATCGTTGAGTTCCGCATGAAAACAAACCAATACCTGTATCATACATGTTCACTCTGTTGTGCGATTTACCTTATTCATAATGCACGAGCAGCAGCATGCATACGAAACGTTGTTGTGGAAGTGGGTGTGCAAGGCATGTGCCAGCGCGCAGGTAGTGATCAGTGACTGCGCAGCGCAGAGCGCGGCAGCCAGCGCGTCGCCCGCGCTGGCACGGGAACGCCTTCGTCCAGCAGCGTGCGCGCGAGCACGCCGCCGAGCAGCAGCATGCCGTAGAACTTGGAAGAAAGGGCGAGAATCGTGAGCATGCCCATGACCGTGCCGGTGTAATAGCTCCACTGATTGCCGTAGACGATCAGCCCAAAGCTGATCGCGAGCGCCACAACCCGCGCCAAAGGAACAGCGCGGTTGCGCCAGTGCAGCAGCAGCACGGCAAACGGAACAAAGAGCAGGGTTTCGTAGTGCATCCATGCGGCGGGAACCGCCAGCACCATGACTAGCAGGAACAGGCTATAGTGCAGCGCAAAGGTTGTTGTATCGCGTTGTGCCGGGCGCAAAGCCAGCACGCAGGCCGCCGCGATGACCACCAGCGATAGCGCGTTGGCAAGCAGCGCAATCGAGCGATTCGCCAGCACGCCCGCTTCAGTCGGCGTGTCAACCAGCCGCGCCAGGAAGCCGCCAATCGTCTGGTTTTCGACCCATGACGTGGTGCCGCCGATGTTCGGCAGCACGTCAAGAAGGTATTCCCGGTGCATCTCCCAGCCCATCACGGTAATCGAAATGCTGTTGAACACGATCATACCAACCATGAAGCCAGCCAGCGCGCGCCATTGCCGCTTTGCCACAAAGAAGCCGAGCAGCAGGACAGGATAAATTTTGAACAACGCGCCGAGCGCCACCAGCGCCCCGGCTACGCCAGCGCGTCCGCCACGGAGCGCCCACAGTGCCAGCGTCAAAATCAGCAGGAGCGCAAGATCGATTTGTCCGAACGCCATGGTATCGGTGAACGCGCGAAAGTTGATCAGAATGAGAACGCCCGCGCCCAGCGCCGTCAGGACGCGAATGTTCCACATGCGGAACCAGACCAGCACCGTGATGGCGAGCAGCACCGTATTAAGAATGCGGTGGTACAGCAGAATCTGCGTGCCGTCCTGAAACACGAACGGCACGAACAGCATGCCGTAGAAGGGCGGCACTTTGAACACATGCCCGAAGTGATCCGCGTGAATGGCCTGGAGGTCGTAGAGCGAGCCGCCCCGCGCCCAATCGCGCGCGCCCTTAAACAAGATCCAGAAATCCGGGCCGCTGCGGGTGTACGCAAACCAGAACATGGCGACGAGGTGAGCCACCGCGGCGACGGCAAACACCAGCAGCGCGCCGCGCGTCAGTTGCAGCTGATTGCGGCGGAGCAGCGCCCAGCAGCTCATCGCCGCGAGCGCCAGCACGAGCGCGCCGCCGATCCACATGGTGAATGGGCTGGGTGTCACGCCATCCACGCCGTCGGCGGTCAGAATGAGTTCAAACCATGCGCCCATCCAGGACGCGACGGCGAGATACACAGGCGCATGGCGGCCATGGAGCGCGGGCGTGCCTGTTTCATCGCGTTCCTCCGTATCGTCATGACCGATAGTTGGCGCGAGAAAGCGGGCCAGCAACACGGCTGCCGTACCCAGCCCGAACAGCGCGCCAATGCGTTGAACGAACGGCAATACTTCCAGCGGGCGCAACACGATGCCGACGGCAACCAGCACGGCAACGATCAGCGTGGCAATCAGCGCGCGCCCACGGCTCATGCCAAAGCTCCGTGGGAAGCTGTAGCCCCACGCGCCGAGCAGCACGGCCCACACACCGAGCCACAGCGATGGAAGCGGCAGCCCGCTGCGCAGCGGCGTCCATGTCAGACTGTCGAGCATGAAGCCGAGCGGGCGCGGGTCTTGGGGCGGCACAATCGTGTCGCTGTCAAACTCAACCGGCAGATCCCAGCTTAACCTGGTGCTGCTCTCCACGAGGATTCGGTACTCGCGCACGCCGTTCACCGCGCGGGTGATCGGAAATGGTGGCAGTGTTTTGCCGTCAATCCGCAATGTGGCCTGCGGCGTTGGTTGGCCGTCCGGGCGGCCATTCACGGCACGCATGCTCAGCACGGCGGGCGTTCCATCGGGCGGGCGCGGCACAAGCACCCGCGATGCGCCGTTGGTCCAGCGCACGACGCGCCCGCCGATTGACTCCGGCGCGTTGAAATCGACGGCGAAGCGGCTGTCGTTCTCGCCAACAGGAATACTGAGCGGCCAAACGCGATGATAGGCCAGGGTGAGCAGCACGACTGTCATCAGTGCTGCCAGGCCAACGGCAAGCGCCTCCTCCCGCCACGTCCGATTCCAGATCATTCCGCATCTATCCTTAAGTAGCTGTGTGTTGCTGTGGCGCGCGAGTCTTGACCGCGCGGCGTACTGCCGCAATGACCGCATCCACCTCATCATCGGTCATTTCGGGATATATCGGCAGCGAAAGCACTTCGCGCGCCAGCCGCTCGGTGACAGGCAGCCCGCCGGACGGCGCGTACTGCGCGAAGATCGCCTCCTTGTGGCTCGGCTGCGGGTAGTGAATGTCAGTAGCGACGCCATACTCGCGCAACGCAGCCTGCAAGGCATCCCGTTCAGTCGAGCAGACAACGTACAGATGGTGGACATGCGCGCCGTCCGCTGCGGGAGCGGGGAGCGAGAGGCCGGTGTCGGCCAGTTGTTCGGTGTACATGCGCGCGATCTCGCGCCGCCGTTCATTCCATGCAGGCAGATGCGGCAATTTGACATTGAGGAGCGCGGCCTGGATCTCGTCGAGGCGCGAATTGCCGCCGCCCGGTTCGCTGATGTAATATTTGCGCTGCCAGCCATACTGCCGGAGCTTCCGCAGCTTGTCCGCGAACGCTGCATCATTTGTGATCACCGCGCCGCCATCGCCGATCGCGCCCAGGTTTTTGGATGGATAAAAACTGAAGCAGCCGCACACGCCCCAGGTGCCGACTGGCCGCTCGTCCAGCAGCGCGCCATGCGCCTGCGCGCAATCCTCAATCACCGGCACGCCGTGGCGGTCGGCGATCCGCATGATCGCGCGCATATCGGCGGCGCGCCCGTACAGATGCACCGGCATGATTGCTTTGGTGCGCGGCGTCATCGCAGCTTCAAGCAGTGCCGGGTCAAGATTGTAACTGGACGCATCCACATCCACAAACACCGGGCGCGCGCCACAGCGAAGCGCCACCAGCGCATCGTAGCTGGCCGCGTTGGCAACCGTGATCACTTCGTCGCCCGGCCCGACGCCCAGCGCCACCAGCGCCAAAGCCAGCGCCTCGGTGCCGTTGCCGACGCCAATCGCGTATCTTGCGCCGCAGAATGCCGCGAATGCTTCCTCAAACGCGCGCGTTTCTGGCCCGAGCACGTACATGCCGCTCCGCATCACGCGCAGGGCGGCGGCATCGAGTTCCGCGCGTAAATGTTCATACTGGCGCTTCCAGTCGCCGAAGGGAACGTTAAGTGACATGGGCTCTCCTTTTAGTCGGCAGTTTCCGGTCGGCAGTCGGTAAGTTACTGCTGACTGGAGGCTGGCTACTGGTCACTGCTACTGATTCTGTCACCAATAGTATTCCCGCTCTGCGCGGTAAAACTCCAGCGTGCGTCGTAACCCTTCGCGCAGTGACACGCGCGGTCGCCAGCCGACCCGCCCCTGAATGAGGCGGTAATCGGCATAATAATCGCCAATGTCGATTGGCTTGCGGTCGGCGGGAAATGGCACGACGCTGTAGCTGCCCGCGCCGTTGATCTCGACCAGCAACTCGGCCAGATCGCGCAGGTTGATCGTTTCGTCACTGCCAAGATTGAAGATCTGTCCGTCGGCGGCGGGCAGCGCGCCAGTCATCAGCAGCGCTTCAACCGCATCGTCCACATAATTGAAATCGCGAATCTGCGCGCCGTCGCCCCACACCTGGATCGGCTCGCCGCTTAAAATCTGCTTGATCCAGATGCCAAGAAACGTTTGGCGCGAGTCTTTGACGCGCATGCGCGGGCCATATGTGTTCGTGAGCCGCAGCGCGCATGCGCGAACGCCGTACACATTGTTGTACAAAATATGGTACCACTCGCCCGCCATCTTGTTGATGCCGTTCACATCGGTCGGGTGCAGCAGGTGGCGCTCATCGACGGGCAGGTAATCAGGCCGGCCGTAGATCTGGCGGGTCGAGGCGTACACCAGCTTGAGATCGGGATTATGCTTGCGGCATGCCTCCAGAATGGCAAGCTGCGCGCGGCAGTTGATTTCGAGATCGGTGTACGGGTCGCGCATGGAATCGAGGTGCGACGTCTGCCCTGCCAGATTAAAGAGAAAATTCTGGCCTTGCACCAGGTAATCCATCGAATACTCGTCGCGCACGTCAGCGATGTTCACCGTAACCTGATTCGCGATCGCCGCGATGTTGCGCAGGTTGCCGCCGTAGATCGGGATGAGCGAGTCAACCAGCGTGACATGCGCGCCGAGTTCAACCAGACGGTGCGCCAGATTCGAGCCGATAAAGCCCAGGCCGCCGGTGACGAGGACGCGAGCGCCGTCGTATGTGTGGCTATAATTGTTCATAGTGACAGTAATAATGCCTGATACGTAATACTTGAAAGGCACCAAAGAAATTAAGCATCAAGCATCGCGTCCGGGTGCTGCGCCTCTTTCGTAAGCTGCCTGCGCCGTGTCGCCATGCGCTTGATATGTTCGCGTCGTACCATGAGTTTCCACCACAGCACCGCCAGGTGCGGCAGCACGCGGCTCAAGCGTCGGAAGTTAAAGAATTGGCTTTTGCCGTATGTGCGGTGGTAATGATGCACCGGCACCTCGGCGAAGCGAAAGCCCGCATCTTGCAGCTTCTTCACGAGTTCCAGGCAGATCGTGCCGTCGGGCGACTCCAGATCGATCACGTCGAACACGCTGCGGCGGATCAGCCGGAAATCGCAATCCACGTCGCGCAGCTTGAAGCCGAACATGAACTTGACGAAATGGTGATACATGCGCCCGATAATAATGCGATGCAGCGGATCATGCCGCTCGATTTTCCAGCCGTTGACCACATCCACATCATCGTCGAGCGCGGCCAGCAGCGTTTTGATTTCGTGTGGATCGTACTGCGCGTCGCCGTCAGTGTAGAACACGTAGTCTTTTGTGCTTTTTTCAAAGCCGACCCGCAGCGCGCCACCATAGCCCAGCGCCTCGCGGTGGGCGTAATAGCGGAAGTGCTCGTACTCTTTCGCCAGTTCTTCCAGTACTTCGACCGTGTAGTCGGTGCTGCCATTCTCGACGACGATGACTTCATAATCGTCGGTCACTTCTGCCAGCGTTTTCAAGGTTGTGACGACGAGGCTGCCAATCGTGCCGCCGTCGTTGTAGGCAGGAAAAAAGGCTGAAATACTGGGCCGTTCGATCTTCATGTATGTTCCTTCGTGCGACAATCTGCGGTGGATTATAGCATATTGGCATAAAGATCATCGCATGCGTCCTATGGTACTATAGCGCGTGCAGAGCAGTGTCGCCTGTGCGCGTATTTGTGCCACGTACTCTGTGAATGTGGAGTCATTATGCCCTCAGCTACTCACCTGCTGCGGCCCGACATTGCCGCGCTGGAATCATACACGCCGATTGTGCCGCTGGAGGTGCTGGCCGCGCGCCTCGGCCTGCCAATTGACCAGCTGGTCAAGCTCGATGCGAATGAAAATCCGTATGGCCCCTCGCCTCGGGCGCTGGCCGCCATGGCGTCTTACCCATACTACGCGATCTATCCCGACCCCGAGCATGGTCGCCTGCGCGAAAAGTTGAGCCACTACGTCGGACAGCCGCCCGAGCGAATCATCTGCGGCGCGGGCGCGGACGAATTGATCGACCTGCTCATGCGCGCGTTTCTTACGCCCGGTGATGCGATCATCAACTGCCCGCCGACCTTTGGTATGTACGCTTTTGACGCGGCGCTGCAAGCCGCGCGGGTGATCAACGTGCCGCGCGACGAAGCCTTCGACGTTGATATCGAGGCGGTGGCGCAGGCCAGCGAAGATCATGGCGCGAAGATGGTCATTCTGACCTCGCCCAACAATCCAAGCGGCAACCTCATGCCGCGCGCTGACATCGAGCGGCTGCTGGAACTGCCGCTGCTGGTCGTCGTGGATGAAGCCTACACCGAGTTTGCTGGCAGCAGTGTCGTGGACCTTGTCGGCCACCACCCGAACTTAGTCGTGCTGCGGACGTTCAGTAAGTGGGCCGGACTGGCCGGGCTGCGGGTCGGCTATGGCATTGTCCATGAAGAAATTATTACGCACCTATGGAAAATCAAGCAGCCCTACAACGTCAACGTCGCCGCGCAGGTCGCCGCCGAAGCCTCGCTCGACGATCTTGAATATCTCACCGGTAATATCATGCGGATCGTCGCCGAGCGCGAGCGATTGTACGAGGCACTGAGCGCATTATCTGGCCTGCATGTCTATCCGAGCCGGGCGAATTTTCTCCTTTGTCGCGTGTTGGGGACGAAGGACGAAGGACGAAGGACGAAAGAAGATGGAAGCATGAAAAATTCTGGATCGTCAGCAACTGAAATAAAGGATGCGCTGGCTCAACAGGGCATTCTGATCCGTTATTATCGCGCGCCGGAATTACGTGATTGCATCCGCGTCAGCGTCGGCACGCCAGAGCAGAACGATACATTCCTGGCGGCGCTGCGGGGGTTATTTGCATAATGGTATGGTTATTGGGAACAGCGTGGCAAGATGACAAGATGAAGATGATACAGCAATTACGCATTGCATTTTACGCATTACGCTTGGTTCTCAGCCTTTCGTCGTTCGTCAACCAATGAGGAAACTATGGCATCAGAACAACTTCAAGACCTGCGCGAATTCGCCGCTGACCTGGCATGGCAGGCTGGCAAACTGACACTGCGCTACTTTCAGACCGGCATCACGCCCGACCTCAAGGCTGACGAGTCGCCAGTCACGGTGGCCGACCGCGAGTCCGAGCGGCTCATGCGCCAACTGATTGAGGCGCGCTATCCGCAGCACAGCATTCTGGGCGAAGAAGAAGGCGAAACGCGGCCCGGCGCGTCATTCCGCTGGATTCTCGATCCAATCGACGGCACCAAGACGTTCGTGCGCGGCGTGCCGCTGTACGCCGTGTTGGTCGGCCTGGAGCGCGAGGGCGAGCCAGTCATCGGCGCGGTCAATATTCCGGCCATGGGCGATTTCCTGCATGCTGCCCAGGGCCAGGGCTGCCTGTGGAACGGGCGGCGCGCGCGTGTCTCAAATGTAAGCACGCTCCGTGATGCGCTGCTGCTCTCGACCGACGAGTCGAGCATGGACGCGCATAGGCGCGGCGCTGCCTACCGGCGGCTGGTTGCTGCTACGAAGATGCAGCGCACATGGGGCGACGCGTACGGTTATGCGCTGGTCGCTACCGGGCGGGCCGAAGTGATGATGGATCCGGTTATGAACATCTGGGACTGCGCGGCGCTGCTGCCGGTGCTTCAGGAGGCGGGCGGCACCTTCACCGACTGGCACGGCACGCCGACGATCAACGCTGGCGAGGCAATCGCCACGAACGGCGCGGTGCTGGGCGAAGTGTTGCGGCTGGTTGAGGGATAGATAAAGAATTTTAAAATAAAAGAAACCCGACAGGTTTCTAAAATCTGTCGGGTTTCGGATTAAATATAATTAAAACGGAATATCTTCGTCGCTGATGTCGGGCGGGCTCGGCGGTGGGCTGCTACGCGGCGGGCGCTCCGAGTCCTCAAAGGATTGATGATCGCGATGTGAGCGGCTGTCAAGAATGATCATGTCGTTGGCAATGACCTCGGTCCGGTAGTGATTCTGCCCGTCCTGATCCTGCCATTGCCGGGTTTGGAGACGGCCTTCAATGTACACGCGGCTGGCCTTGTGCAAATGATCTTTACAAATCTCGGCAAGTTTGTTCCACGCGACAATGTTGAACCATTCAGTTTCTTCCCGTGTTTCGCCGCTTGCATCTTTCCATTGACGACTCGCAGCGACGCTGAACGTCGTTACAGGGCTGCCTCCTGGCGTGTAGCGAATCTCTGGATCCCGACCAAGTCGCCCAATTACCATCACCTTGTTCAAATCCCTGGTCATCGCGCATCCCTTTCGACGTTGCGTCCCTCGCCTTCGTTATTCCTCGTCCGCATCCTCTTCGTCGTCGGTACCATCCGCTTCGACGACATCCTCATCCTCAGTATCGAGAACGGTGACTTCATCGCTTGCGGCGGCACCCGCCGCAACGCGCTGATCCTTGTGTTCCACGAGCAACAGCATGTAGCGCAGAATCGCATCGTTCAGCTTCAGCGCGCGCTCGACCTCGGGCAACTGCGACGTAGCCAGGCTAAAGTAGCATAGCACATAGTGACCTTCGGTAAAGGAACGGCGGCTTGCCTCACCTTCTGCGTACTTGCGGATAGGGTAGGCCAGCTTGCGGCGGCCCCATGGTGCCGAATGCTCGACGTTGGTAACTTCGCCGCCAAGCGACGTAATCGCCTGCTGCACGCGATCAATATTCGCGTTAATATCCTCCTCGGCGCTCGCCAGAGGGGACACGATAAACATTAACTCATACTCACGACGACGCTCGCGCATACATCCTCCTTTGGTGTTGCCTTCCTCGCATCTGGGCGGTTTTGCGCGTATAACCGACAATGTGGGAAAGCAGAAGCTTTTTTACACAGCAGATGATTATAGCATAGCCATGCCGCGCTTGCAATCTGCGCGTGACTATTGACGACGCCCGGGTTGTGTGCTATAGTCAGCGCAACCTGAACATAGCGGATTTCGGCATGCACCAACCACAGCACAGCGCGTATCGGAGCTTTTATTTTTATTACCAGCCACAAAAGGCCTGGTTGCTTCGCGTTGACTGAAGGTTGAGTGCAAAGGTATCGAACGAACTCAGAGGCGTGGAGCAAACGGGCTCCGCGCCTCTTTTGTTTGCAGCGCGGATGGGCAGCGTGCCTGTTTGCATAGCGGAGGATGTATGGCCATGTATTGTCGGGGTATTCGGGGCGCAACAACGGCGGAGGACAATACTCGTGACGCGATTCTTGAAGCCACCCGCGATCTGCTTCAGCGCTTGATCGCAGCGAACGATCTGCAACCTGAAGATATTGCGAGCGCCATTTTTAGCACCACCTTCGACCTCAACGCCGAGTACCCTGCGGTCGCGGCACGCGAGCTTGGCTGGCTCGATACAGCCCTGATCTGCACGCATGAAATGAATGTGCCCGGCAGTTTGCAACGCTGCGTGCGGGTTCTTATTCATTGGAATACGCCGCGCAGTGCGAAAGAGATTGTTCATGTCTACATTCGTGGCGCAGCCCGGTTGCGGCCAGATCGTGTGGCACAGATGAACCAGGCGCACCATGGAACCCAACAGGATGCAACGCGGCAATCGCTGCCGGTTGAACATGAGTCATAGCGTAGCAGCGGCACCAGTGTGGTGTCGCTGTTGTGTTGATGCGGCCTGTTTTGGCCGAAGGAGAGCGTGATGACCATGCTTGAACTGCCGGTTTCACCAGTGATGCAGTCACGTTATGCGTCACCTGCGGTTTGTTATATCGAACGTATGTTGCCATTAGCAAAGGAGTCCACAGCCATGATTGTCATCATGCGGAGTAATGCGACGGAGGAACAGATCGGTACCGTGCTGGCGCGCCTGTCGGAGTATGACCTGCGCGGTCATCTTTCACAGGGCGAAGAGCGCACGATTATTGGCGTGGTCGGCGCGGCCATCCCGCCAACCTTGCCGGAACAGCTTGAAGTGTTAGACGGCGTGCAGGGGACAGTGCGAATCACGCGGCCCTATAAATTGGTGGCGCGCGAATTTCATCCCTCCAATACAGTTGTCAATGTCAATGGAGTTATGGTTGGCGGCAACAGTTGCGTTGTGATTGCCGGGCCATGTTCGGTCGAGAGTGAAGAGCAGGTTGTGGAGACGGCGCGAGCGGTGCGCGCCGCGGGCGCGACCATGCTGCGCGGCGGCGCATTCAAGCCGCGCACGTCGCCGTACGCTTTCCGTGGCCTTGGCGAGGAGGGCCTGCATATGCTGGCGACCGCCCGCGCCGAGACTGGCTTGCCGGTCGTGACTGAGGTCATGACACCGTCCGATGTTGATCTGGTGGCCCGCTACGCCGACGTGCTGCAAATCGGCGCGCGCAACATGCAAAACTACCAGTTGCTGGAGGAGGCTGGCCGCAGCGGCATGCCGGTGTTGCTCAAGCGCGGCTTGTCGGCCACGTTCGAGGAATGGCTGCTGTCGGCGGAATATGTTGTCGCGCAGGGCAATCCCAACGTAATTTTGTGCGAGCGCGGCATCCGCACGTTCGAAACAGCGACCCGCAACACCATGGATTTGAACGCCGTCGCGCTGGCGAAACGCCGCAGCCATCTGCCGGTGATCGCTGACCCGTCGCATGGCACCGGCAAGTGGTACCTCGTCACGCCGCTGGCGTTGGCAGCCATTGCGGCAGGCGCTGATGGCCTGATCATCGAAGTGCATCCTGATCCGGACCGCGCCCGCTCCGACGGCTCGCAGTCGCTCAACGTTGAGAACTTCGGTGCAATGATGCGGCAGTTGGCGTCGGTTGTAGCCGCCATGGGCCGCACATTGGCCGAGCAAGGCGTCTACGAAGATGCGCGTTGAACCACGGCATTAGCTCATACCTATGCCCTCACTCTGCTATGATTGCAGCAGAGTGAGGGCATAAAAGGTTTTACAATCAGTAATCCCTGAACACAGGATGTATTCTTGACACTCCCATGCCTCATGCTATAATGCGGCATCTTGCGGCGTTATAACAAGTTGGGAGCAACATCCTGTGAAAGAGCGTCATACACGTTTTCGCCATGCGTTTATCGCAGCGGCAGTGATTTTGCTCATTGTGCTTGGAACAAACAGTCTGTTTGTGCTTTCGGCAGTGGCCCAGCAGGCGGCAACACTTACTGCTACCAACTCTCCACAGGCTGGCGCTCCTGGCTCGGTTGTCACATTTCAATTTACTATTCAGAATAATACGACTGTAGCGCGCCAGTTCTCGATTTCTGTTGACTCGCTTCCAAGCGGACTTACACCGGCAACGCCAGCTCCAGTCAGTGTCCCAATCAATGGAACTGCGTCGTTTCAGGCGCAAATTAATATTGCTTCAAACACGGCTCCTGGAACATACTCTGGTATTCGTGTTACGGCGAGTTCTTCCGAGTCTCCGTCTTTGTC
>DASTWM010000118.1:0-3579 GCA_035765855.1 Roseiflexaceae bacterium | reverse complement strand
CTATCCGGCAGATGTGGGACAGGCGCATGCCTGGCCCGATCTGGTCGCCGTAAAGACCTACAAAGGCGGCAAGGGCAAAAACGCCTACGGCGGCATGCGCGCGCTGTGGGAGTCGCCATTCGGCAGCGGCGATCTGGCGACGATGGCCGAGCCACTGGCATACATCCCTGAACTGAAAGCGCTGGTTGCGGGGCCGATTCGCGAGGAGCGAGCGCTCAAGGATCTGATCCGCTCGGCGTTGCGGACCGGCACGCCACAGGCGCTGGCGGAGCTTGACGCTGTCATGCGCAAGACCGCCATTGGTCTTGCGGCGCTGCATCGCTCCGGGGCGCAACACGGCGCGCTCTACACCTGGGCGGACGAACTGGCCGAGGTTCGTGAGACGCTCGACGAGTTGGGCGCTGCGATTCCACAACTCGCTGGCGTGGCAGATCCGCTGCTCGTCCGCCTTGATGCGGCTGCCACGGAATCGCACGCCGATCCGCCCGGCCCGTCGCATGGCAGCTTCCGCCCGGCGCAAGTGTTTCTCTATCATGACACGATCGGGTTCGTGGACTTCGATAACTTCTGCCAGGCCGAGCCAGCGCTCGATCTGGCGCTGTTCCTTTCGGCCACGAAGAATATCGGCCTGAGCGAGCCGCACGAGGAAGAAAGCAACGAGGATGATGTCGCGCTGGAGCCCGCAACGCGCATGGCGCTGCTCGATCAGTTGGATGTTATCTGCGAAGCGTTCCTGGCGGAGTACGAGCGGCATGCGCCTGTGTCTCGGCAGCGCGTCGCCTTGTGGGAGGCGCTCGACCTGCTCACGCTCGTGCTGATGTGCTGGACGAAGATCAAGCCGGTGCGGTTGAGCAACACCATGACCATGCTGGAGCGCCACCTGAACAGGATGGTGTTGTGATACTCAATCTATCCGAACTTGATATGACTGGGCTGATCGCAAGTTATAGAAAGGTTTAATAGACCTTGTACACTGTGTCATTTCGAGCGAGTGAGAAATCTCTCCAGAGAGATTCCTCACTGCGTTCGGAATGACATGAGGCGCATTATTTCTCGGTGATGGATAATTTCGTGCCGACACCTTCACCAGGCGATTGCGCATCTACTTTGACCTTTATCCGGCGCTGCGCCTGCATAACCGTGTATTCCCATGAACTATCTTCGAGGTCCTGCTTTGACTCGGCGATCGTCCAGCCGTTCTGCGCGAAGGCGCTTTCGTAGAAACGTCGTACTGTGTCCGCTGGGTCTGCGCTCGTATAGGTATTATCGAGCTTCGTCACACCCTCGTCTTGATCACTTTCATGCTTGACACAAACGGCGTTTGTGTAGATTGGAAGGCCAGTGATTTCCGGGCATGTCAGTCCAACGATTGCGGGTGCGTTGCTGGTCGGTTGAGCGATGGCAGGGGCGATAGCAGGAGCGGGAGTTGTCGGTTGCGCGTCGGTTGAGATTGGCGATGGAACAGGCACGGTTGCAGGTGGGGCTACTGCGCCAACAGATGTAGAAGCGACCGCCAGCGCCGGTTGGGCCGTGCTGCCAGTGTTGCCGCCACGCGCGTACAAAAATCCACCGGCAAATAGCGCAACCAGGACGGCTGGTACGCCGATCATGAACATACGGCGGCGCATGAACCGGGCGCGCTCATCGGCCAGGCTTTGGGCCGTTCGCTCGGCCTGTATGCTGATCGTCGGCTGCCCTGCGGAATTCGCTTGTTTACGCTCTTTCCGTGCCATTGGCGTCCTCCTTGTTGCCACATGCGTGGCGGCTACGCGGTCAGGGCAAGATGCAGGAGCGCGATGGATAGCCACTTAACGTGATGTGTGGAATTGCGTTCGTTATGGGTACGATACACCCAGTGTTGCGCAATCTGAATGAAATTGTGTGATCCGTCTGTTATCCTTTTGCCGTCAAGTAGTAGGTGCCATCGTAGCCTGATTACGGATGTACAACTTGCTGACTTTTCGGACACACAACTTTTTTGAATAATGAGGCAGACTGACCATGAATACTGACATGGAGAACGCGCTTGCGGGACGGAGCGGGCTTGCGGGAGTTCAGCGGCTCTTGCTCGACCGGCAGCCCCAGGCAGCGCTGCGCGGCGCATTGGCGGCGCTGCTCCCATCCGCCGACATGCTCGGCGAGTGCCGGCTGCACCGCGCGAAGTATAAACCCGGTCGCCACCTGACTGCCTACTACGAGGTTCATGTCCACGACCCGGCCAGCGGAGACGGCTGCGCGCGTCAGATCGAAGTAAGCTGGCGTGCGGAGAGTTCGCAGGACCCGCGCGGCGCTATGACGGACATGGAGACAATGCAAGCCGAAGCGGTCCATACCGGGTTGGCGGCTCCCTTTAGGCAGCTCATGGCGGACGCGCCGGAGTGGGGCATGCGCGTCCAGATCGCGCCGCTCGATGCGAGCTTCCCACAGCTCGTGCGCGTGTCCGACCCGCGCTACGTTCGTGAGATGCTGCTGGCCGCCGCGGCGAACGACAACGCTTTCCCAAACGCACCGGCGTCTCATTACACGGTCACCACCATTCGCTACCGTCCCGGCCAGCGCCATGTGCTGCGCTACGATCCGGCTCCTACAGTTGCGCAGGCGGCAAATGACGGGACAATATTCGCCAAAATTTACAATAGTGATAAAGGCGAGCGCACCTTTAGCGTCGTCACGCGCGTTGCCAACTGGCTGGCAGCATCTGGCGTCCTCACCGCCGTGAAGCCGATCGCCTACATCGCCAGCGATCAGACCGTGCTCTACCCGCATGTCTCCGGCACGCCGCTCTCAGAGCTTCTGCGAACTCCAGGTCATGAAACGGCGGCTCATCTGCGGGCTGCCGGAGCCGCGCTGCATGCGCTCCACGCTACGCCGACGAACCTTGTCGAGCTACAGCCGCACTCGTTTGCGAAGGAGATCAAGGGCATCGCCAGCGCCAGCGAGCATATTCACGTCCTGCTGCTCGCTACCAGCACGCTGATTCATGATGTGCTTGAACGCGCCAGAGCGCTGCATGAACGGCTGCTGCAGGAGCCGCCGGGCTTCGCCTACGGTGATTTCAAGTCCGATCACCTGTGGGTCACGCCCGGCGGCCTGACGCTGATTGACTTCGACACATGCTACCTAGCCGACCAGGCGATTGACCTCGGGAAGTTTCTGGCCGATCTGCAATGGTGGTGCGACAGCTACGGATTGGCCGACGTCGAGCATGCTCAGGCGGCGTTTCTCGACGGCTACGGCGCGCTGTCGCCCGAGCGGCTGGCTCGCGCCCGGCTATATGAAGTGTTGGTTCTGGTCAAGTCAACTGTCCGCCGCGTGCGCCTGTTCGATCAGGATTGGGCCGAGCGGACCGAACGACTTGTTCAGCGGGCTGACAGGCTGCTACGCGCGCTGGAGCAAACGACAGGAGGATAAGTTAATCGAGCGCTTCTGGTTGCCTTCTGCTTACTGCACCGATCACAAACGGATGGCGGCCCATCATTATCTTTCGCGGTATGTTCCTGTATGATCGAACTGTTAAGCGAACGGAATCGGTTTATACAATGGAGGAACATGCCATGAGTAATCGCAGCGACAAAGTCC
>DASTWM010000117.1:0-2496 GCA_035765855.1 Roseiflexaceae bacterium | reverse complement strand
CAATCACCACCGTGTCAATATGCATCACGTTTTGTACTCATACGCAGGCTGCAACATTTTCTCGTATAATAGAATAGCGGCATTCAACTTGCAATTCAACCGCACGGATCAATTATTACGTACGGTAAAGGAAATACATTGGCGCAAGAGACAATTCCTGAAGTGAAAGCGCCCATCAGCGCGCACGAACTTGCATCTCAGACAGATGGACGTCCCTCTGTTGCTGAGACGATTGTCATGCCAGCAGTCGAGCCAACAACCACGATACAAATGGTTGAAGCGACTACACCAGGCGAAACGACGGATATTCCGCCACCGCTTGCGCCCGCGTCGCGCGATGCACCGCCAAACACGTTCAGCTATCCTTCGGCAGGCACCATGGCGCGCTGGCTGCTGGTGCTTGCGGCGCTCTACGGCGTTGGCTGGCTGCTCTGGCAGGCCAGTCCCGCATTGATACCATTTGTGATAGGCCTGGTGCTGGCCTATCTGCTCACCCCGATCGTGAATCGGCTCGACCGGGGCATGCCGCGCTGGCTTGCCATTTTGATAGTGTATCTTGGTGGCATCGCTCTGATCGCCGGCGCAATCACCTTCATCGTGCCGCCGGTCATTCAACAGACTGAGCAGGCGATCACCGGCTTCCCTGACGTGAGCGAGATACGTGACTTTGGCCAACGCATGCTCGAACAGTATCAATTGCGCGTTCCTGATGCTATTCGTGGCCCAATTGACGCCAATATTGACAATGTGCTGAATACTCTTAAGGGCAATCTCGGCAAGTATGCCCAGCGGTTCGGCACCTTTCTGGCTAACTCGTTGCTTCAGATTATCAACACAATCACGTTCCTGGTGGGGTTTCTGATCATTCCGATCTGGCTGTTCTATATTCTGAATGATCAGGATGAGGGGAAAGCGTTTCTTAATCAGGTTTTGCACCCGCGTATTCGCCCCGATTTCTGGAACGTATGGGGCATCATCAACCGCGTATTCAGCGACTACATTCGTGGCCAGTTGTTGCTTGGCCTTGCCATCGGCTCCATGGTCGGGATTGGATTACTGATTCTGCGGCTGATAGGCTTCGAAGTCCGGTACATTCTGCTGCTCTCGATTCTCGCTGGCATCACCGAGCTGATTCCGATCATCGGTCCAATCATCGGCGCTATTCCGGCTGTGATTCTCGGCTTCCTTGCTCCCGTGAGTCCTGTCAGTACCGGGCTGATCGTGCTCGCCCTGTACGTCATTGTGCAACAGGCCGAAAATAATTTCCTGGTACCGCGTATCATCGGCGAAAGCGTCGGCGTCCATCCGGCCATCCTGATAGTGTTGCTGATCGCCATGGGTCAGGTCTTCGGCCTGCTGGGCGTAATTCTTTCCGCCCCGCTGGCGGCGATTGCGCGCGATCTGTTTCTGTATATTTATCGACGGCTCGGCGGCCAATCGCCGGACGCCACCATGCGCAGCATCTCAAGCGCCGATAAAGACCGATCTGCGCCCAAAACAGCGCAGCCGTCAAGCGCCTAGCAAGCATGGCCTATGTTCTCTGTTCGACCGATCCCGCAACACTTTGTTCTTTGGGTTCTGCTCGCGCCGCTCTTTTTGGTTGAAATTTACGCCCTGCGCGAGTTTTTGCAGCTTCTTGCGCTCCAGGATGCGAGCCGCACGCAGCAGGCGCAGGCCCAGATTATCGATTGGCGCGCGAGCAGCGTCGGGCCTGAGGTGCGCTATCAATTTCATGTGGACGGCAACCCACAGGAATATACAGCGACCAGCATCAACACGCTCGGCGGAACGGCCTGGGTGCCGATCACCCAGGCTGCATGGCAGCGCGCCCGCCAGCACGGCCAGCACGTCATGGTCACATACCTGCGTGCCAATCCCTGGATCAATCAGCCAGACGGACGGCTTGGCAGCCCGCTCGGTGACAGCTTTCTGGCTTGGGCCTTATTTCTGGTGTTTGACCTGCTGTGGATTGCCGAAACCATTTGGATCGTGCGCAACTATGCGATCTGCCAGGCCGCGGCGGAGCGGCGCGAAGCACGCCGCATACGTTTCTGGCGGAGCGTGCCAGCCCGCTAACAACAAAGCCCGAAGCATGTGCCTCGGGCTTTATTTGTATACAATGAGTGGCTACTGAACTTCTGCGCGCAACTTCCGTAGGCGACGGCGCAGACGATGTGGCTTTTCCTGATAAAACGGATCGCTCTGCTGAAGGCGGCGGCGCATCTCCAAACTGCTGCCATCCAGGAGGCCGCGCGCGAACTGCTTGAAATCGCCGAGCGACGCCGCTTTGTCGGCCAGCACCAGCACCCATGCCTCGCGCGTGGCGGGCGCGGGACCGAATGGGTACATGTGGCTGGTAATCGCGGTACACACCTCTTTGCACTCGCCCTGTTCCGCCGCCCAGCGCGCCGCAATCGCGCCGTGGCTCGTCAATGTGCCGTAGCGCGAGTCGATATCGTGGATCAGCGCCGCGCGAACACACACGCGCTCATTGGC
>DASTWM010000116.1:0-5588 GCA_035765855.1 Roseiflexaceae bacterium | reverse complement strand
AACGAACATGCCTGGAGCCTCTCACGCGAAGAACTATCGGGTTATATTCGGTATCTTCTGGGAAGTTGCCCTACGCTGGCTGGCATGAGCGATGTGCAGATCGCTCTGGCGCTGCGCTACTATCACAAAGATCACGCGATGGTCGAAGCGTTGCGAGATGCCGCCAATCCACAGCATGCTGAGAACTGGATGGCATGGACCCGGCAGGCCATGCACATTTTGATCGCGCGGGCGGGCGGCCTTCACGGATTTCGGGATGACACGATGAGCCTGGAAGATGTTGTGCAAGAGGCGGTCTGTGATCTGTGGCGCGGGCTGGGACAATTTAATTACCAGAGCAGTTTTCAAACCTGGGCGTTCAGGGTCATCAGCAATTGTCTGGCGCGCCAGTATCGTTTCCAACAGACACAAAAGCGGCGCACTCTCGCGCCGCCAGAGTCGCTGGATACACTGCTCGCCGACGGGGTAAGCCTCCATGATCGCAGCACGCTCGCTCCAGATGCGGTGGCGTTCAGTCATGTGCTGGCGGGCATGGTGGATCGTATCCTGGCTGCACAAGCTGATCGCCGGCTCGCGATGGTCTTCTCCCTTGCAGTGTACGACGAGCAAACCCTGCGTATGATTGGCGATCAATTGCATCTGAGCGTCGCGCGCGTCCACGCGCTGCTCAAACAAGCGCAGGAGCTCTTGCAGGCGGATCGCGCGCTGGGTGACTGGAATCATGAAGCGCTGGTGGCTGTTCAGCAAGAGGAATCAGCCACCACGCTCGTCTGCCACACTTTCGATAAAGCAAGCGCCCAGCTCACAGCGGGGGAATGAACAAAGAGCGAGCAATCGTCTCTAACCTATGGTATGATGGATGTGGTTGAGATGATGGCAATGGGGCAGGATGGGGCATGCGCATGCGAGTCGAGCCAGTAAATTGCAATCAGATTATCTTTGAACTTTCTGCGGCCTTCAACCAGGGCCGAGCTCCTGAGTTGAGCACAGCGGCCTATGATCACATCGCCGCGTGTAGCCGGTGCCGGGCGGGGTTGCTCCTGCTTGTGCGCGCGTTCGACCCCGGGCCTGATCGCAGTGGCATACGCGATTCGTGTGCGGCGTGCCAGGCTGATCTCGCGGCATTCATCGATCTCGAGGCCGAGTCCCCGGCGCAGGCGGCCGCGATCTATCCCCACGTCTGGTGGCATGTCTGGCAGTGTGAGACGTGCGCGCAAACCTATGAGTTCACGCATACACTGCTGCGCGCTCACCAGACCGGTCTCCTGCGTCCACTCCGCCTGAGCAGGCACGTGGTGCAGAAGCGCATACCTGTCGTGAAGCACATGCGCATACCTCGGCCACACCTTGCACGCGTGCTGCCTGCGCATACAGGGTTGGTCATGCGCAGTAGCGATAACCGGTTTGTATTATTCGACGACAGCGATGATGAGCCGGAACAACATCAATTCAAGGTGGTCGTAGATGAGCAGAATCACGACTATTGGCAAGTGACCGTCAGCATGCTGCCACCGCCAACTGGCGTGTTACTGCTCTCGTTGGGTTCATTTCACTGTGTTGCGCCCTTCAGCCCCGAGGGTGTGGCTATTATTCAGGATATTCCTGCGCATCTGCTGCTGAGTGCTGATGGACCAATGTTAGACATAGAAGTTGTTGACACTGCCGGCTAACGCGCTTCGGTGTACAGCTATTGCATTGGATGAAGCGCAGCCGCTCTGCCTTCGAAAGCGCCTGGTTGCCATGGACCCACATTGGCTCCATCGCCCAGCCGGTCATGCCCTGAGCCGCCTGCCGCTCGCAACACCAGGTCGCAACAGTGCAGGTGCCAGCGCTCACAGGGCGAACAGCTCCAAAGCGCAACAGCCGTTGAAGGGCTGCGCTCACCGGAGCCAGTTGTCTCCATGAGGTCTGATGGGGACAGCCGAGCGTACTGCCAGGATGACGGGGCGAGACGAGCGATCCTCTGTGAGCGAGCCAATCTCGTACTGGGTGTGTTCATTCGCGCCGAAAATGAACCTGCGCTGGCCTGCACAGCGTGTATACCGCGCTGCGCAGGCGGCACAACACTTATGTTCGGCCGGTATCCTGTGCGACGGACGCCTGCGTGGCCACGGTCGCCTGTTTTCCCCACGGATCGCCTGGCGCCTTCACATACTGTTTGAAGACGTAGCCCCACGGAATGACCAGGGGAACTAACACCACGCCCACGAGACAATTGATCAAAATGTCGCTGGCGTCCGGAGCGAGGCGCTGGGTATACCATAGGGGCAGTCCGTAAGCCAGAACCCATATAATCTTCCACAGCAGCTCGAAGAGAAGGAGCGGCAGCATCCTGACTGGGTAACGGATGCCCAGCACTGCCAAGAGCGCTATCGCGCCGAGCACGCTGAGAACAACGCTGCCCGTGGTCGACAGATTTGCAGGGGGATTGAATATTCCCGGCAATTTGAATACTGCCAACCCGACGAACATAAACACGTACATGGCTCTGAGTAAGGAGAGCCTGAGGGTTGATACTTCCGACATCAAGTCCACTCCTTTCGTAGAAACCGCATGTCGAGATGCGGCAATACACGGTACCAATCGAGTGGCGCTCTCCAGGCCACTCTCTTCAGGCCAGGCTTAGTGCAGTTGGGAAACAGCCGCTGCTACCGTGCGAGCCGGACGGGCCGGACGCCTGCGGATGATCCATTCAGCCACAGCCAGGTTGATCACCCAGGCCACGCCCATCAGGAGCGCACGGCTGAGCTCCGTCGGTGGGTCAACGAGTGCTGCCGCGACCATCCCGGTGAGCACCTGCGTGCCCGCCCCCATGCCAATCGCATAGCCGCGCAGCATCCAGTTGCCGTGCCGGGCGAAGTCTCGCCGCCGGAGTGCAGCGATACCGCAGAGCAGCGCGAGGAGCATGGCCGACCCGAACAGCAGCCGCAAGCCATAGACGAGCGCACCATCGTGGGCAGGCATGCGGTAGAACAGGGTCATCCACAGCCCCGACAGAGCCACGATCAGCCCGCCGGGCAGCACGATCCACCCGGCGGTGCGGTGCCAGCCGTGCCGCCGACGACGCAAGCTGGGAACGAACTGGAAGGCGCCCAGGAGGGCATACAGCGTGACGCTCACAATGTGCAGCGTCACCGGCACCGGCGAAGCAAAGAAGCGCGCGTTGGCTGGCGTGATCTCCGCGCCGCTGGCGAGCTGGCTGAGGCGGAAGGCGCCGCTGGCGATCGGAATGGCGCTCAGCAGGATCAGTCCGGCGACGACCCACGTCGCTGAACGCGCTTTGGGGGCTTTGGGTTTCTGCGGGCTGTGAGAGGCGGGACTCTGATCAAGGATAGTCGCGTTCATGTTCAGCTCCTTCAAACCGCCATACAGCGATGTTCGACGGAAGACGGGAGACAGAGCTTTTGTCCTTCGTCTTCCGCCATCCGTCCACACTGCTTCGCGCTTGTTCACGTCGCTTTGCGTTTACTCGACCTTACTCTAGCTAAACTGAGGACTTGCCCGGCCAGCGATAGGTTCCGAAGTCTGCTCGCGCCGCTCCGACCAGAGCGCATACCCAAGCCAGATCAGCGCGAACCCCATCGGCATCGCCGCCAGACGCGCGATCTGGTGCGGAAGCAGTGACATGAGGATCGCCAAAGGCCCTGATACGGCCAGCAGTCCAGCTGCCCAGCGCGACAGGATGCGAGCGCGGAAGATCGCGATGCCAAACAGCAGCAGGCCGAGCAGATACAGGAGCGATACCAGCGAATAGATGGTTGCGAAGGCTCCCAGGTTCATCGGGCCACCGGCGCCACTCGCCATCCCCATGACGCTCTCCACAAACGTTGGTGCCGCACTCGTCAGCAGTGGCAAGACCAAAGGTTCGGTGAAAGCGTAGCACATTTGGACGGCATAGAAGCTGGTCAGCAAGAGATAGCCGGCCAGACCCAGCCAACCAGTCGCTTCCACGTGCCGGGCGTAGAGCCCGGCGATACCGAACAGGCCAAACAGGCACATGACCGTCTTAAAGGAAGTGATGATGATGAATGCGCTGGTGTTGACCGACGCCAGCACGTCGGGTGGATGGATCGGCTGAATGCCGGCGAAGATGATCCCTGCCGCCATCGCGGATAAACCGGCCCAGTGGATGAGGCGCGAGGTAGTGATCTTCATAGTACGCTCCTGCTTGTTCGCTTGAAAGACGGTGGTCTGGCGATTAGCGTTCATGGATTTGTCTCCTTGTTCGAATGATTGCGAGTGGCGTTGGCGTCGCCATTCGGCTGGTCCGCCTGCCTGGGCTCTACCTGATTGACTGCGAGCAATGGCAGGCCCAGATCGCGCACTTTCCTGAGCAAGCCATACAGCGCGGCCTGATCGACCACCGGACCAGTGAGGATGGTTGTTCCGTCGCTTGTGTGGGTGAAGCGCATATGCTCAAACTGGTCGGCCCACCGGGCATCCAGGTGTCCCTTGAGACGTATTTCGTAGCATCCAGGCTCGCGATGATCATCTGTTGATGTGTGTGGTTCAGTCATGTCAGGCCTCGTTCAGAGTGTTTGTGTGGATGCATCTCCGCCTATCGGGTTGCTTGCTTGATCAGAAGATACTCGCTCATGTGGTGAGCGGGCATCACCACATGTGGTGATTGATGTGGTGATTGATTGATGATCAACGAGGCTGCGAGATGAAGAGCCCCGGCAGGTGGCGTGACCGACCTGCCGGGGCTGGAGCGGTGGTTGCAGCGTGGTTTTGGCTAGAGGAGCTTGAGCTCCTCGGCCCGGTGGATCGCTGCCCGGCGGTTGTTCACGCCGAGCTTGTCGTAGATGTTTTTGGTGTGGGTTCGCAGCGTATTCAGCGATACCATCAGCTGGCGGGCGATCTCTGGGCCACTCAACTCAGTCCTCAGCAGTCGCAACACATCAAGCTCACGCTCACTTAGCGGCTCCACCATTGCAGATTGGAGATTGTAGATTTCAGATTGATCTTTCGTCGTTCGCTCATTTCCTGCTTGTGCTCCGCTGCCCGAAAAGGCGGCCAGCAACGTGTCGATATATGCGAGCAATTTGCCAGTATGTAGGTTGCTTTCGCCGTTGGCTCTCCGCGCGATCTGCAATCGGCAATCGGCAATCAACAATTTCATGGGTGGGCCTTCGTCCACAAACATGCGAACATAGCCCTCCGGCGCAGCCAGCGTCAGGGCGCGGGAGAGCGGCACAAGAGCGGCAGGGATGTTGCCCTGCGCCTGGTGGACGAGCGCCTGCACGACCAGGATTTCGATCACGCTGTCCATCCGCGCGCCTGCTTCCGCCGCTTCGAGGAGGCGATTGAGCAGTCCGATCGCCTCACGCATGAAGCGATCGGCGCGCTCGCTCTTATACTGAGTCAAGAGTATCCTGGCTAGGGTAATGTGCTCGAACTCGCGCCCATAGCTGAGGTCATCATGGGCCGATAGTCCCTGCGCCCGCGCCCAGTCGAGCGCTTCCCCCAATCGCCCCTGCGCGAGCCACACCCGGGTCTTCAACGCCGCGATCGGACGTACATTGGGGGAAAAGTCACTCATGTACAGCTGGTCTGCCTCGTCGAGCAACGCGAGAGCGCCGTCCAGA
>DASTWM010000115.1:0-4513 GCA_035765855.1 Roseiflexaceae bacterium | reverse complement strand
TTCTCGATCACTTCATCGCCGTTGCTGGTCAGCACGCGGCCAGTTAACACGACATGGTCAGCGGGCAGATCGAACAGCGGCTTGATTAATTTCTGGTAGCGCCATGCGGCTGGTTCGGGCATGATACTCTCCTTGTAGATAAACAATGAAACATTTTGCCACGAAGGCACAAAGTAAGAAAGATATATTCTTCATGCCAGCACGTTAACCGAGCCAGGGATGGCGTACAAAGCACTTGGTGTCTTCGTGTCTTGGTGCCTCTTATTTGAAGCCTAATGCCTGTAGCGCGCGCGCCGCGCCGTCGAGGTTGCTCAGGTTCATGCCCGCGTAGTTCGGCGAAAAGACCACGCCGGTGCCGCCCGCGCGGAACGTCGCCAGCACGCTGCGCTCGACGATCTCCGGCGTACACACCGCCTGGTCGGCGCGGGTGCGCGGCGCGTCCACGCCGATGCCCATGTACACCGCCGCCTTGCCAGCGACGCCGCGCACGGCGTCGGCGCACTGACCATATACGTAGCTGTCGGGATCCATGCCCTGCTGCACCAGTTCGCCCCACGGCGCTTCGTTCAAGCCCAGTAGCCTGTACATGATCGGCGTCAGTTCGTCGGGCGTGAAGTCGCGCAGAATCGACGTGTGCAGCGCGGTCATTTCCTTGTGGTAGACTTCGCCAGCCTGGTGCTGATAGGTGATCGGCTTGACCCAATCGCAATAGTCAGTTTGCTCGGCCCACGGCCATTGCGCTTTGCGGATCGGGTTGAAGTGGTTGCGATTCCACACGTTCAGCCCAAAGCTTAGATCGGCGTTGCACCATTTCGTGATGCCGTACAGTTCGCGGTCAAGGTCTTTGCTTTTTTCGAGCCAGAAGCGCTCCCAGATCAGCACTTCGGGGTTTTGGAGCAGCACGCGCAGGAACTCGATCAGCGCGCCGTCCACAAATGGTTCGCCGGCGCGCGCCTGTTGAAAGAACGCATAGACTGGATGGAAGGCGCGCCGCACGCGCTCCACGTCGATCCCGCGCTCGGCGGCTTCGCGGCGGCAGTGTTCGCAGAAGCAGCCCGGTGCCTGACCCTGCACCATGCGGTCGAGCGGGCTGTTGCGCTCGTTGCACCACATGATGCCGTCAATGGCGTAGTTGCGGCAATGCTCCTCGATGATGCCGTGCCACCAGCGCCGGTACAGCGGGTTGGTCGTACACGGCTCGGCGGCGTAGCGGCCCAGCAGGTCAACTTCGAGCAACTGCGGCATGTTGGGAATGTCAACATTGTTAGCTGATCCGTGGCCCGCGTATTTGAACAGCGGTTCCATAAATTCGGGAATAACGTTCATGCCGCGCGCTTTGGCCGCCGGAATGACCATATCCAGGATATCTTTGCCCGCCATTTCAGGGTCAGTTGAGGCAAAATCCTTGACAATCGTCTGGCTGTAATAGGCGGGCCGCACGGTGGTGTACGCGCCGCCGCGCATGGTATAGGGCGCGGGCACGCCGTGGTCGGGCCAGCCTTCCAGCGCGTGCGAGATGCGCCGCCCAACCTTCAGCCCCAGCCATGAGATCGTGCCGATCATCAGCGTGTTGATGCCGACGCGGCTTTGCAGCGTGTCGAGCACCTGCTCCACGCCTTCGTCAATGAAGCTGATCGGGCTGATTTGTATGCCAATACACGGTTCGCTTGGTCGATTCATACGCGCTCCTCATTTTTACCACGAAGACACCAAGGCACTACGTTTTATTTATTTTTTCTTCGTGTCTTTGTGTCTTCGTGGTACATCTTTCTGCCTTTGTGGTCCATCGTTATTTCGTGCGGTCGGCGAACTCCTGGAAGATCGTCGCGGCGTACTTGATGCCCTGAATATAGCGCTCGATTGGCATGTTCTCGTTGGGTGCGTGTAAATTGTTTTCCGCCGCGCCAAAGCCGCTCATGACTGCCGGGTGCGGCACATGGATCATGATCGTGCCTTGCGTGCTGACGCCCATGACCAATGGCGGCTCGCCCCAGATGCGCTCCGCGGCGTGGATGATCGCCTGGCTGGCGGCTTCGCGCACCGGCGTTTTGTAGGGATTGGCGCGCGCCGTATGCACGACAATCTCGATGTCGTCGAAGCCGTGGGCATGCAGGTGCGTTTCCAGCTTTTTCAACTGGTCGGCTGGCTCAAGGTTCGGTGGACAGCGAAAATCCAGCCGCGCAAAGGCATCGGTCGGCACGATCGTTTTCGTGCCTGCGCCGGTGTAGCCCGCGTGCAGGCCATTGATGTTGCACGACGCTCCATAATGAATTGCCTTGAGCAATTCCAGATCGTCGTCGAACGGAAAATCCGCCGTCATGCCGAACTGCCGCGCCAGTTCCGCGCGGTCAAAGAACGCCAACTCCTCGCGCAGGTGCCGCATGTCGTCCGCGTCGGGCAGTTGCAGATCGTCGTACCAGCCATCAATCGTGATGCGCCCTTGTTCGTCGAACATGCTGCCGAGGCAGTGTACTAGCCGCCAGGGTGCGCTGCGGGCCTTCATGAGTTGCGCGCGCCCGCTCCAAAAGTCGATGCCATGACTTTTGACGCGCAGTTCCAGCACCAGGATGGCCTTGATGCCGAGGTGAATTTCGGGCTTGTACGAGGTGCGATTCACGCCGCCGTCGAGCCCAACGCTGGCGTCACACTGGCATAAATCCTGGTGATTGAGCACCCACTGTTCCAGGTGCGGGCTGCCCATCTCCTCCTCGCCTTCGAACAAAAATGTCAGGTTGACCGGCGTGCCGCCACGCACTTCGCGGAAGGCCTGCGCCGCGCGCACAAATGCCAGCACACCCGATTTGTTGTCGGTCGCGCCGCGCGCGTAGATCACGCCGTCGCGGATGGCTGCGCTGAACGGCGGGTCAATCCATGCGTCCAGCGGCTCAGGCGGCTGCACATCGTAGTGACCATAGCACAGCAGCGTTTTGGCATCGGCGTCCGGCGATTGCTCGGTGGCGTACACGATCGCAGGCGCGTTTTCCAGCGGCTCGATGCGCGTGTTTGACACGCCGTCGGCGAGCATCTGGCGACGCAGGAGATCCGCGCATGCTTCCAGGCCGATGTTCTGCGCGCTGATGCTTGGCTGCTGCAATAATGTTTGCAGTTCGGCGACAAGTTCGTCGCGGCGCGCATCAATCCATGCATAAATATCGTTCATCGTTTATTCCTGTCCATACTCCCACATAATTGCCGCCGCGTACTTGATGCCCTTGATGTAATGCTCCAGGTCAAGATTTTCGTCGGGCGCATGCAGGTTGCAATCCGGCTGCGCGAAGCCAGTCAGCACGGTCGGCATCCATACATGCTTCAGGATCGTACCTTCGGCGCTGACGCCATTGATCACCGGCGGCGCGCCAAACACAGTCGTGGCGGCGCGAATCACCGCCTGGCTGATGTCTTCTTTCACGCTGATTTTGTAGGGCGGCTCGGGCGCGTGGCCTTCGATATTGACTTCGATCTGGCCGAAGCCATGCTTGTCAAGATGATTGCGCAGGCGCTCGACCGCTTTCTCAGGATCGATCAGCGGCGGCAGCCGGAAATCGAGCTTGGCGCGCGCTTCGTTTGGCACGATAGTTTTGCTGCCCGGCCCCTGGTAGCCGCTGGTCAGCCCGGCGATGTTGCAGGTGGGCTCGTAGGCGCGCGCCTTGAGCGCTTCCACGCCGTCGCGGCCCAGCGCAAACTCGCTGATGCCCCATTCTTTACGCAGTTCGTTCAAATCGAGGCGGGCGGCATTGGCTTCCAGTTGCTGCCATTCTTCCTCGCCCAGTTCCCACAATCCCTCATACCAATCGTCGATCTTGATGCGGCGGTCGGCCCCCACCAGCGAATCAAGCGCGCGCACCAGTTCCCATGCCGGCTGCGGCACCAGCGGCGCGTTCAAACTGTGGATGTCGGCGTTGGCTCCGCGCGCGATCAATTCCACGAACAGCACGCTTTTCAGCCCAAGATCGACATCTGGCACCATGGTGCTGGGGTCCACGCCGCCGTCCAGACAGTGCATGGCGTCGGCGCGCACCAGTTCAGGGTTGGCCTCGATGAACGGGCCGAGATGGAGTGAGCCGATTTCTTCTTCGCCTTCGGTGATGAATTTCACGTTGACCGGCAGCGTTCCGGCGATTTTCTGCCAGGCGGCGGCGGCTTTGATGAACGCCATGACGCCCGATTTGTTGTCGGTCGCGCCGCGCCCCCACATGCGACCGTCGGCCAGCGCGGCGCTGTAGGGCGGATAGGTCCATTTGTCCACCGGCTCGACCGGCTGCACGTCGTAATGGGCGTAGGCCAGCAAGGTTTTGGCGCTGCGGCTGCTGGGCGCGAAGCCGATCACGCATGGCGGGCCGCCGTCGATTGGGTAGGCTTTGGCGTCGAGGTTTTCTTCGCGCATCAATTCCACGACCAGATCGGCGCATTCATCCAGGCCGATGTTCTGCGCGCTGACGCTGGGCTGGCGCACCAAGCGCTGCAAATCGGCGATCGAACGGTCGCGTTCGGCATCAATCGCGTCGAACACGGC
>DASTWM010000114.1:0-6556 GCA_035765855.1 Roseiflexaceae bacterium | reverse complement strand
TCGCCTTTCTTGAGCTTCACCGGCGTGTGACCATTGATGATGCGCCCGTTTTCGACATCGCCGCCGAACGCTGCCAACACATGGCAGCAAAACGGCTCGCTGTGGCGCAGCGCGTAATATGGCCCTTTTGGCTCCTCATGCGTGGCAGCGTCAGCGATGAAATAGCGCTCGAACGTGGTCATGCGCTCGCGCCCGAACAGCGGCGAGGAGGGGCCGCACCACAGATACCACATGGCGTCCTGTCCGGCCTGACGCGCCTGCGGATCGCGGCTGAAGAACGCCTCGCGCGCCATCTGCTCGAACCGCGCCAGCAATGCCGGTCCCGCCAGTTGCTCGCCGCCCATCGCCACTGGCACGAACGCTCCATGCTCGTCCACCGGCAGGCAGCCATGGAACTTGAGGTTGCCATCCTGCACCTGAAACATGTTGCCGTAACTGTACAAAAAGCGAATGTGCTGCTGCAAGCGCTCGCTGTGCTGAAGTTGCGCGCGAAGATCGGCAATAACGGCGGCCTCACCGTCGGTCAGGGCGGCCCGATCATGCAGGTCGAGTGTCGGCCAGTTCGTGTCGAGCAGCGGATACGTTGCGCCGTACAGTGTAACGGTCCCATGTTCCAAATCAATTTGATCGAGCACCAGCCGATCATCCATCGTGTATTCCGGGTGGCGCTGGATGATCTGCGCCTCAAGCTTGAACTGCATGATCGCAATTGCCTTGTGCATGCGGGCGATTGCGACCTGCGTGTAATCCTCGACTGGCGGACCGGCTTTGGGCTGGAACTGCGCGCATGGATCGTCGCCGTAGGTCGTTTCAGCGAAGCGGGCCAGCGCATGCAGATTGATGCGGTAGCCGTCGAGCAGCGTTTCGAGATTGGCGTAGCGCAGCGACAGGCGAATGACGTTCGCAACCAGCGCGTCGCAGCCGCTGGCCGCGCCCATCCATGAAACGTCATGGTTACCCCACTGAATTGCGACATAGTGATAGGTCATCAGCCGGTCGAGTACCTTTTCGGCTGCCGGGCCGCGATCGAACAGATCGCCGAGGATGTACAGCCGGTCCACCACCAGGCTTTGGATGAGATACGCGAGCGTGACGATCACGTTTTCGCCTTCGTCGAGCGCCACAATCGAGCCGATAATGCTGCGGTAGTACTGCTCTTTCTGGTTATGCTCGGTCTGGCTTTCGGTCAGCAACTCTTCCAGAATGTAGGCCAGCCGGGCCGGAAGCCGCTTGCGCACTTTGCTACGGGTGTACTTCTGCGCCGAGGTGCGTGCCACGCGGGCAAGCTGCGCGATAGTTTCCACCATCCATGCCTGCGGATCGTCCAACAACGGCAGCATCTGGCGCAATTTCAACTCGGGGTAATAAATCAGCATGGCCAACTCAGTCTGCTGCTGAGGCATCAGCTCGCCGTCGAATGTCTGGCCGATCTTGCGCCGCACCGCGCCGGACGCATGCCGCAAGATATGGTCGAATTGCTCATACGCGCCGTGAATGTCGGAGATATAGTGGTCGGTGCCTTTCGGCAGCGCAAGGATCGCGCTGAGATTGATCATCTCGGTGTGCGCGGCGGTGATGGTCGGGTAACGCGCGCTGAGCAGTTGCAGCAAGCGCAATTCTTGCGCAGAAGCCTTGGAGGTTGTCATACACACCCTTCCGTTTATGCGTTACAAGCCATGCCGAACACCGTCTGCCAGTAAAGGGAGCGTAGCAGGCGCAGCGCGGTTTGTCAACGGTTGCGCAAACATACGCATCTTTGCTTGCCACCAGCCCTCTATAGCAATGTGCTGTTGCCTTACCCTCACCCTCAGTCCCTCTCCCAGTGGGAGAGGGAAGCGGCGCAGCCGCAGGGTGAGGGCATGGTGCAATTGATCCGCAAACCGCTACAAGACACGAAGGTGATTGAGTTACTATATAATGCTGTGAGTCTTCGCGTTCTGGTGGCAAAGCTGTAGTGTATTTCCACAATCGTACAGTGGTGAAAAGGAGAATATTCATGGCGACGAAAGCTGTTTTTCCTCATGCGGTTGATCTTTCGCTGACGCAGGCGCGGACGATTATCGCCGGAGCTTTGCAAGAAGGCCGCGCGAAGTCGCTCGCGCCGCTGGCGGTGGTCGTGCTCGACTCAGGCGGCCATCTCATCGCGATGGAGCGCGAGGATGGCGCTGGCACGCTGCGCTTCGAGATCGCACTTGGCAAAGCATACGGCGCGATTGGCCTGGGCTTCGGCAGCCGGGTGCTTGGCGCGCGCAACCAGGGCCGCGACGCCTTTCTCGCCGCGCTGGCCGTGGCCGCCGATGGACGCAGCGTGCCGGTAGCGGGCGGCGTGCTGGTGCTGAACGCTGAGGGCATGGTAATCGGCGCGGTCGGCGTGAGCGGCGACACCTCGGACGCCGACGAAGCCTGTGCGGTCGCGGGAGTCAAAGCTGCCGGGCTGCTCGTCGGCATCGATCCCGCCAGCACGGATGCCTAAATCCTGGGAATTGCCTTTACTGAGCATGCCCGAACTTCCTCATGGGCATGCTCGCGCCCTGCTCCAGGTTATTTGAAGCTTTGGTTTGATAGAGCATGTGTATAGTATAATTGGCACTTGCGTATTCATAACTTTGTTGATAAACTTACTTCATTCCTAGCTCCGCATGCTGATTCCTCTCGTTTTTTACCTCCTCTGGAGGAAAGGAAAAACCTATGGCACGATTCGATGAGTTCCTGTCGGCGAACAAACAGTACGCGCAGTCGTTTGATCGCGGCGATCTGCCGATGCCGCCTGCGCGGCGGGTGGCAGTGGTCACGTGCATGGATGCGCGGCTTCACCCGGAGAAGTTCCTGGGGATTGATCTTGGCGAGGCGCATATGATTCGGAACGCTGGCGGACGCGCAGCCGACGCCATCCGCTCACTGGTCATCTCGGAACAACTGCTGAACACGAACGAGATTGTGGTTATCCACCACACCGACTGTGGCATGCTCACCTTTACCAATGAGCAGTTGGCGGCGAAGGTGCAGCAGGAGCTGGGAGCGGATGTGGAAGGGCAGGATTTTCTCCCGTTTTCTGACGTTGAGCAGAGCGTGCGGGATGATGTCGAGGAACTGCGCGCGTCGCCGCTCATCCCGAAGGACATCTCCATTAGTGGCGCAGTCTACGACGTAAGAACGGGCAAGCTTACCGAAGTTGTACGCGCATGATTGCTTGAACGAGACCGTGCGCTGGCATCACTGCGGCGCGTTCATGGTCTCGGTGGTGTGCAGCACATAGCCGATACCGCTCATGGTGACGAGGTAGTGCGGATTGGCTGGGTCGTGTTCGATCTTCTGGCGCAGGCGGTGGACAAGTTGCTTGAGCAACTGCCGGTCGCCTACGCCACGATAGCCCCACACATGGGTCGTCAGGCGCTCGGCGGGAATGGTGTGTCCGGCGTTCGCCAGCAGGTATTGGAGCAGCCGGAACTCAAGGCTGGTCAGGCGGATCGGCGCGCCGCTACACACGCTCACCGTCTGCTGCTCGGTATCAATCTGGATGTCGCCGCTGGCCTGCGACGCCGGGCGCTCGACGCCTGCCCGCCGCAGCAGCGCCCGCACCCGCGCGAGGAGCGTGCGCGGGCTAAAGGGCTTGGTCAGGTAATCGTCGGCGCCCTGGTCGAGACCCGTGACCTGATCCTCCTCGCTGCTGCGCACGGTCAATAGCATGATCGGCGTGGATGCCTCGCTGCGGATCTGACGGCACACTTCTAACCCATTGCGTTTGGGCAGATTGATGTCAAGAATCACCAGATCCGGCTGTTCATGCTGAAACACGGCCAGCGCTTCTTCACCATCGGCAGCCTGCACCACCAGATAACCGGCTTGGCGCAGCGCAAAGCTGATCAAGCCCAGCAATTCCAAATCGTCGTCCACAACCAGGATTTTCATGGTTCCTCCGTGTCAGACATCATGTATACCGTTCCGGGCGCGCGGCAAAAGCACGGTCATGCGCGTGCCGCTGGCGCTGCTCTGGGCATTCACATGGCCGCCGTGCCGTTCCACAATCGACTTTACAATCGCCAGGCCAAGCCCTATGCCATTCTGCTCCGGTTCCCCATCCGGCGCGCGCTGGAAGCGGCCAAATAGCGTTTCGCTGGCGTTGACGGCCAATCCCGGCCCTTGATCCTCAACCCAGAGCGCGACGCTCTGCGGCTGCACGTCGCCGCCAATCGAAATTGTGCTGTCACGCGGCGAGAACTTGTTCGCGTTTGCCAGCAGATTGACGAACACCTGCGTCAGCCGTTGCGCATCGCCGGTGACGGACGCCAGCGGATACGGCAGATCGACGACCACGCGCTGCCCGCGTTGGTCGAGCAGCGGCTGCGTGAGTTCCACCGCTGCCTCGATGACATCGTCCAGCGGCACCGACTGGCGGCGAATGTTGTCCTGGCCTGCCTCGATTCGTACGCTTTCCAGCAGATTATCAATGAGTTGTGTGAGGCGCAGTGTGCCACGCTGGAGCGCCATGATCAAATCGCCAATCTGATCGGTGCTCAGCACAGGCAGCTGATCGAGCAACAATTCAATCGAGGCCAGTTGCGCCGAAAGCGGCGTGCGAAACTCGTGCGAGATATTCGCCAGCACCGTGTCGCGCACGCGGCGGGTTGCCTCGATTTCGGTCTCGTCGCGCAGCACTTGGACCTGCTGAGCCTCGGCGGGCGGCGCGCTGGTGATCACGACGCTGCGCCGCTGCCCATCACGCAGCAGCAGATGCTCGGTCGCGCGTGCCCCGCCCCGAAAGCGGGCATGCACAATCGGGCAGTGCTCGGCGCAGGGCCGCACACCGCCTGCTCCTTGCGGATTCAGCACATCGCCGCAGAAGCGCCCCAGCGCGTCCGCTGGCGTGATGTCCAGCATGGCGGCTGCCTGCGGATTGAGATAGGTGATGCGCCGCTCGCGATCGACTGTGAACACGCCCTCCACAATGCCAGTCAGAATCGCCTGCGCTTCAGCCTGCTGGCGGCGCAGGTCAACCGTCAGCGTAAACAGGCGGCGGCGCATATCCTCCAGCGTGGCCGCCAGCGTGCCGATCTCTGCGCCGGGCGCTGACGGAACTGGCGTGGCAAGATCGCCGCGCCCGATCTGCGCCGCAGCCTTGGTCAAGCGACGGAGCGGTGTGCTGAACTGGCGACTGGCGGCCAGACTGATCAGCGTCGCAAGCACCGCCACCGCCAGCGTCAGCAGCACCAGCGTCATGATCAGCCGCCGCAGCGATTGGTCGATGGTCGTTGTCGGCAACTCAACTTCCACCAGCCCAACCTGCGCGCCAGACGCGGCGCGCACTGGCAGCGCGGCAACATATGCCGACGATTCATTGAGGCGCGCGGCGGCAAGCGCATTTGTGGCGAGCGCCTGCTGCCGCAGGGCGGCGCGGGCGTCATTGGCGGGCGCATTGGCCGGGCGGCTGATAGTGACGTGCATGCCAATCTGGGTACTGATCTGTTTAGCAAACGACGGCTGCATCAGCAGCGCCACCAGCACCGTCGTGCCGGGCAACGCCGCAATGTCGTCCTGCGCGCCCATGACCAGCGGCGCGTTACCCGGCGGCGCGTACCAGAACTGCGTTCCCGCCCTGGCGTTGTCTGCGTAGATCGCTGCCCATGGCAGCGCCGCGCCACACTGCACAACCAGTTGGCCGTTTCGCAGCACAGCGCAGCTATCAATCTGGCTGGTTTGAATGAACTGGTTGAGGAAACGTTGCGCGCCTTCTATGTCGCTGGTCTGTACCAGGCGCTGCAAAGTGGGCCGCTCAGTCAGCAGTTGCGCCGTGGTTGCAAGCTCGTCATGGTCGCGGCGAAGCGCCTGGGTGGCGCTTGTATCAGCCTGTGTGACGAGCGCCAGTGCCTGCTCGTCGGACAGGCGGGTGAGCAGCCCGACCGCAACATACGCCACGCCGCTGATCGCCAGCAGCAGCAGGCCGACATTCACCAGAATAAGAAACGTTTGGAGCCGTAAACGACGCATAGGTAACAGTTAGCAATCGGCAGTCAGTAGTTTTTCTATCATCGACAGTATACCCTACCGCTCCTTTCCTCGCAGCCATTCACTGCCGAAAATCACCAGCAGCGACAGCGCGCCCAACACCAGAGCGGCACTATATGAACCTATATATTGTCGATCATCGAGTGCGCGGAAAATGTAGCCAGTCGCTGTCTCAGTCTGGCCTTGAATGTTGCCGCCAATCACCAGCACTGCGCCAAATTCGCCCAACGCGCGCGCAAAGGTCAGCGTGAGGCCGTAGATAAAGCCCCAGCGCAGTGCCGGAAAGGTCACATGCCAGAAGATTTGCCAGCCGTTCGCGCCAAGTGTTGCGGCCGCCTGCTCCTGCTCGACGCCGAAGGCCCGCAGCACCGGCATGAGTTCGCGCACCATGAACGGCAGCGTGACGAACAGTGTTGCGATGATCATGCCGGGCAGGGCAAAGGCAACGCTGATACCCACCGCATTCAACGCGGGCGTCAACAGCCCCTGCCGCCCGAACAGCAGCAGCAGCATGTAGCCCGCCACCACTGGCGAAATCGCAAACGGTAAGTCG
>DASTWM010000113.1:0-12514 GCA_035765855.1 Roseiflexaceae bacterium | reverse complement strand
TCAACGATCTTACCAAAGGGCCGCAGCCATTTTTGCAGAAAGTGTACACAACGCCGCCCTATCAGGCGCTTGACGATAAGGGCCGTGTGGCAACATACCGAACGGTGATTTATCGCTTCCCCGCCAATTATGCAAATGTTGCGGAGCTCCACCCGTGAAGATTTGCATGTTGACCTCATCGTACCCGAAATATCCGGGCGAGACCACTGCGCCGTTCATCGAGGAGATAGCCGCCGGGCTGGCGCGGCGCGGCCACACCGTGCATGTTGTCGCGCCGTTTCACCGCGATGTGCGCCGCGCGCCGGTCGAGCGGGGCGTGCATCTGCATTTCTTCCGCTACAGCCCGATTGAGCGCCTGAACGTGTGGGGCTACGCCGAATCGCTGCATGCCGACATCAGCGTGAAGGGCCGCACGCTCATGGCCGCGCCGCTGGCGGTGGGCGCGTCGCTGCGCGCGTTGCTACAGGTGACGAACGACGAACGGCGAACGACGAATGATAGTAACTCTTCGCCCTCCGTCGTCCGTCGTTCGTCCTTTGACATCATCCACGCCCACTGGGTGCTGCCGAACGCGGTTCCTGCGGCGCTTGCGGCGCGATTGCGCGGCTTGCCGTTGGTCATCAGCCTGCACGGCTCCGACATTTTTCTGGCCGAGCAGGCGCTGCCGCTTTCGCTGACGGCTGGTGCGGCCATGCGATCAGCCGCCATGGTGACGGCATGCAGCGGCGACTTGCGCGAACGCGCGGTGCTGCTCGGCGCGATTCCCAAGCGCGTCGAAGTTATTCCCTACGGCGTGGACCCGCAGGCGTTTCGCCCCGATCCGGCTGCCGCTGCCGAGGTGCGGGCTGAACTTGGTTTGCCCGCCGACGCGCCGCTGATTGTCACAGTCAGCCGATTGGTCTACAAAAAGGGGCTGACTTATCTGTTGGAAGCGCTTCCGGCAATTCTGGCCGAGCATCCATGCGCCACGCTGGTGATGGCGGGCTATGGCGATTTGCGCGACGAACTTGAGCGCCGCGCCCATGATCTTGGTGTTGCGGCGCATGTGCGCTTTCCCGGCCAGCTTGAGCGCGAGCGCGCCGCGCGCTTCATCAGCGCCGCTGATGTGTACGTCGTGCCGTCGGTGCGCGACCAGCGCGGCAACGTGGACGGCCTGCCGAACGCGCTGCTGGAAGGCATGGGCGCGGCGCGGCCAATTGTCGCCTCGCGCGTCGCGGGCATTCCTGAAGTAATTACCGATGGCGAGCATGGCCTGCTGGTGCCAGAGCGCGATCCAGCTGCGCTGGCGGCGGCGGTTTCGCGTTTGTTGGGCGACCGCGCGCTTGCGGCGCGACTGGGCGCGGCGGCACGGCAGCGCATCACGACCGAGTTGACGTGGGACCAGACGGCGGCGCGTTTCGAGGCGGTATATCGGCGCGCGGTTGGGGACACGATGACACGGTAACTGGCGAGCGCCGATTTGCGGTTGTTCATTCGTCCTTCGTCATGCGTCTTTCGTCCTTTTTACATACTGGATTGTCCAAATGAATCATGAACTGCTTCACAAAATAGAATCGCGCGCCGCCCATATCGGCGTGATCGGGCTTGGCTACGTTGGGCTGCCGCTTTCGGCACGGGCGGCGCGCGTGGGCTTCCATGTGACCGGCTTTGATGTGGACGAGCAGCGCGTCCACATCATCAACGGCGGCGCGAGCAACGTGGAAGATGTGCCGTCCGAACTGATCCGCGACCTGCGCGCGAGCGGGCGGCTGCAAGCCACGAGCGATTTCGGGCGACTGGCCGCATGCGACCTGGTCGTGATTTGCGTTCCGACGCCGCTCAATAAAACGCGCGACCCCGACATGAGCTACATCGAGCGCGCCGCCGACGATGTTGCGCGGACTTTGCGCCCCGGTCAGCTTGTGATTCTCGAAAGCACAACATGGCCCGGCACGACGCAGGAAATTATTCAGCCGCGTCTTGAGGCAACCGGCATGCGGCTCGGTCGGGACTTTTTTCTGGCCTTCTCGCCTGAACGGATCGATCCCGGCCAGACCAGCAGCAAGGGCTTTACGGTCGAAAACACGCCCAAAGTGGTCGGCGGCGTCACGCCCGATTGCACCCAACTGACCGTCGCTTTTTATAACAAGATCACCAGCGATGTGGTTCCGGTTTCCTCGCCGCGCGTGGCCGAGTTGACGAAATTGTTCGAAAATGTGTTCAGAAATGTCAATATCGCGCTGGTCAACGAATTGGCGCTGCTGTGCGACCGCATGAATCTGAGTGTGTGGGAAGTGATCGACGCGGCGGCAACCAAGCCGTTCGGCTTCATGAAATTCGCGCCGGGTCCGGGCTGGGGCGGCCACTGCATCCCGATCGACCCGTTCTATCTGACATGGAAGGCGCGCGAGTACGGCTTCAACACGCGCTTCACTGAACTCGCGGGCGAAATCAACGTGCAGATGCCGCGCCATGTCCGCGAGTTGACCATGCGGGCGCTTAACCAGCACAGCAAGGCGCTGCGCGGCTCGCATGTGCTGCTGCTGGGCGTGGCCTACAAGAAAGATGTGGCCGATTACCGCGAGTCGCCGGTGTTCAAAATCATGGAGTTGCTCGAGGCGGATGGCGCGAAGATTACCACCGTGGACCCGCATGTCAGCGAGTTTTTCGACCACGCCGGGCAGGTGCATCGCACCACGCCCTTGAGCGATGATCTGCTCGCCAGCGCCGATTGCGTCATTATCGTCACCGATCATAGCGCGTTCGATTACCCGAAGATCGTGGCGCTTTCGCCAGCAGTGGTCGATACCCGGAACGCAACGAAAAATGTGCAGCATGCCCGAGACAAGATCACGCTCTTGTAAAGCAGGAAAGCGGCATGAAGAAGGCGTTGGGCCTTATCCTTCTTCACGCTGCTTTCTCTCTTCCTTCAGAACATTTTCCCATTCGCGCAAGAGCGCTTGCTGGCGCGCGTTCATGGCGACGATTGGGCGGCTGCGTTTGATGTGCGCGAAGGCGGCCTCGGCGTCGAGTCCGTGCGTCATGAGGAAGGCGGCTGTGGTGAGCGAGGCGCGCCCAACGCCAGCATGGCAGTGAATCAGCACAGGCAGATGCGCGTCGTGGGCGGTGCGGATGAATGTTATTGCTTCGCGGAGTTGCTCAATCGTCGGCGGGTGAAAGTCCGCGACGGAGATCCGCAATGCATGGGTCGGCGGCGTGCCGTCGAACACATCTTCACGCTCGGCCTGCAAGCTGAGCACGGCCCGCACGCCCAGAGTGTACAACTGCCGCCATTGCGCGGCGGTGAACTCGCCGCCGACATAGAGCAAATCGTCGAGTTTCGTGACGTTAAGGCCGAATGCGCGCCGCCATTGTGTCACGAGATAGCGCCACAGGCGCGCCGGGTCGCGCGGCGGTGGTGCGCCAGGATCGGGTAGACCGAACGGAAGTGGATGCGTCATACAATAACGGTTTCCTGGATGCTGCTCGAACGCTGTTCGCACGTAGCGTTACGGCAACATTGTACCATGCCACAGCGTCGTATCACGACACATGATAAGTGGAGAAAGCATGTTCTCGTTTTTCACTGGTTTGGTGTACCCGTTTCGCGCGTTCGGTCTGATCGCGCGCACGCCGCGGCTGTGGCGCTTCATCGTGGTGCCACTGATCGTCAATATCGTCGCTGCGGCTGTGCTGTATGGCGGTCTGTTATTCCTTGGCTTGCAGCAAATTGATTCGCAGATCGGCAGCGCGACGGGCCTGGCCGCATTTGTTGCGGCGCTGCTGCGCGTGCTGTTGATCGTTGGGCTGCTGATTGTGATCGGATTTTTATTGGTGCGCTTCGGCGTGGTGCTGGGTTCGCCATGGTACAGTCAGCTATCCGAGCATCTGGAGCAGCAGTTGACAGGGCAGGCACCGCCCGCCGAACCACTGACGGCGCGAGGCATCACGCGCGATCTTGGGCGCGCCCTGGCGTTCGAGGGGAAGAAGCTGCTGCTCGTCATTGTGATTGGCGTGTTGCTGCTGCTCGTGAATCTTTTACCCGGCTTTGGGCAGGTTGTAAGCACGATTGGCGGCTTCATGCTGGGCGCGCTGCTGGCATGCCTTGACTTTTTCGATGGACCCCTGGAGCGGCGACGGCTGCCCTTCCGAGCCAAGTTGGCGGCGGTGCGGCGCAGCCTACCTGCAAGCGCCGGTTTCGGCCTGGTCTGCTTCGCGCTGGTAAGCATTCCGTTTGTCAACCTGTTGTCAATTCCAGTTTGTGTTGCGGCTGGCACGCTCTTCTTCTGCGAACAACTCTGGCAGCCCCGGCGCTAGCTTCGAAAGGTTGCGAAAGCTGGCAACCATAGCTTTATAATCAAAACATTGACAAAATTGTAACACGACAGAAGCATTCCATCCCCTTGTGACCTCATATGCGCTATGTTATACTCTGAGCATCCGGCAAAACTATAGGTGGATGGAGCAATACGTGAGCGCTGAGCGTTCCATGGTTCTGCAGCAAGCGCACAGCATTGTCGCAGACCAGCTGAGCCGCCTTCACGACCTGGCTGCAAACACCCGTCGCACAGTTGAAGCGCAGAGCAATGCGTTGCGGCAGGCTGAACGGCAGTTGGATGAAGCGTCGCTGCAATTGCAGATTGCACGCACGCGGCGCGCGTTTAATACCGCGACGCTCGCCAGCCAGCATGCCACTGCGAAAGGGCGCTACGACGTTCTTGCAGAAAAGCTCCGCAGCCAGCAGCATGCCCTGAAGCAGCTTGAGCAGCTCATTCGCCAGATCGAAATGAGCAGCGGCGTGTTGACGGGCAGCGAAGAAACGAGCAACGCTGATCCATGGATGCTGGCCTTACGGGCGCAGGTCATCCATGGCCGCGAACAGGAGCGGTTGCGGCTCGCGCGCGAGGTGCATGACGGCCCGGCGCAGGTGCTGGCGAATTCGCTCATGCTGTTGGAAAGCTGCTTTAGCCTGGCGCAACAGGGCGGAGACGCGCGGCTTACCACCATGCTTGAACGGCTGCGCGGGGCGGCTAAAGAAGGATTGCAGGACGTGCGCCGCTTTATTGCGGATTTGCGTCCCGGCAGGCTTGAAGAGCAGGGTCTGGCAAGTGCTGTGGGTGAATACGTGCGCGGTTATGCCAGCGCGTACAATACGCACATCACGTTCGAGGCCGAGCCGTTGCCGCGCCTGCCAATTGAGACTGAGATCGTGCTGTACCGTATCGTGCAGGAGTCATTGCAGAACGTGCATAAATATGCGCGCGGCGCGGCAGCCACGGTGCAACTCACGCGCCAGGGCGACACACTGCGCCTGTTCATTCGCGATGAAGGGCCGGGCTTTGATGTTCATGAAGTCGCGCGCCGAACTGGACGGAGCAGTTGGGGGCTGATGAGCATGCGCGAGCGCGCTGAACTTATTGGCGCTCAGTTTTCTGTTGCGTCGCGTCCGGGGCACGGCACCGAAGTGACGGTGGCATTGCCGCTCGAAACACATTAATACACATTGTGTGATGTTGTACACTGATTAACACATACCTTGTCGCAAGGGGAGAATCATGGCCGATAAAATTCGGATACTTGTTATTGACGATCACCCGCTGTTCCGCCAGGGCATTCGCTGGAGCCTTGAGGACGCCGAGGACATGGTGGTCGTCGGCGAGGCAGAAAATGGTCAGGAGGCCATTAAACTGGCCGAGCGCCTGATGCCCGATGTGGTGCTGGTCGATATCAACTTGCCTGGATTGAACGGCCTGGAAGTCGCGCGCGTGATCAAGCGCCGCGAGCCGCGCATTGGCATGATCGTGTTGAGCGTGTACGAGGACGACGATCAGCTCTTTCAGGCGATCAAGGTGGGCGCGGCGGCCTATTCGTCAAAAGACGTGCATCCCGACGATTTGCTGTTTATGATTCGCCAGGTGGCGCGCGGCAAATACCTTATCAATGAAAGCGTGCTCGCAAAGCCGCATGTCGCAACGCGCGTGCTGCACCAGTTCCGCGAGTTAGCCTCGACCGACGACGAGCAAACCAGCGCGCTGTTCGCGCCGCTGACCTCGCGTGAAATCGAGATTCTGGACTGCATCGCCCGTGGCCTGTCAAACAAAGAGATCGCCAATGAGCTTTCGATCAGCGGGCAAACGGTGAAGAATCACATCACCTCGATCCTGGCGAAGCTGCAAGTCAACGACCGCACCATGGCCGTCATTTTTGCGATCCAGAAGGGCTGGATCAAGATGGGGTACGAAAGCACCCAGATGCAGCAGGTCGCGCGTGGCTCGGCTCAGTAATCATGACGAGGTAAGCGCCTGGAGTTGTTAAATCCTCAACGCTTACCTCGCCGCTTCCTCACTTCTTCAAATACCAGCGCTCCACATTCCACAGATACAGCGGCGTGTTGAGGTTTACCGGCCCGTCGAGCGTCGTGATGCGTCCGCTGAGCGCCACCGGAATGCGATCCGTCCACAAGAATAAATATGGCTTCAAGGTTGCGATGCGCTCCTGTGCCAGCTTTAGTGCCTGGCTGCGTTGTTGCATGTCGTAGATCTGCTGCGCGGCGGCGGCCTGATTGTCGTAAGCTGAGTCGCTGAAGCCCACGAAGTTCAGCGTTGCGCGCGTGTCAGCGGTCCCCTGGTTGATCTGCGACGAGTGAAACAGGGCGAAATCGCTCGGATCGTAGAACAGGTAATCCCCAAAGGCTGGATCGCCCGCGCCGTTGCTCCATGAGCCAAGCAGCAGATCAAAATCATACGGTGGCGCGTACTTCGGCAGAATCACGCTGTTAAAGTCGGCAGGCTCCACCGTCAGGCTCATGCCAATCGTCGCGCCGACGCTGGCGATCTGCTGGGCCGCCGCGACGCGCCGTTCGTCATCGCCACGCACAAAGATCTGCGCGGCCAGCGGCGTGCCATCGCGTTGGCGCACGCCGCCACCTTCCGGCACGCGCCAGCCCGCCTGATCGAGCAGCGCCCGCGCGCGGTCAAGATCGGCGGTGGCGGTCGGCGCGGCGGTGAACGAGGCCCACGAGCCGGGTGCCGCGCTGTTGGAAAGCGGGATGCCCTGCCCGCCAGTCACCTTTTGCACCAGTTCTGGAACGTTTACCGCTGCGGAAAGCGCCTGCCGCACGGCTGGGTCGGCGAAGGTATGCCCTTCACGCGTGTTGAATGCCAGATAATAGTAGCCGTTTTCGGGGTAAAAGCCGGTTTGCGCGCTCTTCACCGTGCGCGTAATCGTACTCCCGACATTCCATGGCAACTCGGCCAGCAGTAACCGCCCATCGCCAAGCGCCTGCGCAGCCACTTTAGCGTCGGGCGCGACCAGAAACGCAATGCGGTCGAGCAGCGGCGGCCCCCGGTAAAATGTATCGCTCGCCCCGAACGTGATCGACACGCCGGGCTGCCGCTCGATGAACTTGAACGGCCCGGTGCCAACCGGCTTGTCCCAGAAGTTGAACTCCGCGATGTTCTTGCCTGCAAACAGGTGGCCCGGCAAAATTGGCACCGCCAGATCGCTCAGGATCGGCGCATAGCGTTCGTTCAGCGCCAGCACGACTGTATTGCTGGTCGGTGCCGTGACGTTGGTGATGCGCCGCAGGTCGGACAGCAGCGCGGTGGTTGGCGAAATCTCGCGCAGTGCGTTGAGCGTGTACACCACGTCGTCGGTCGTCAGCGGCTTGCCGTCATGCCATGACACATCGGGGCGTAGCGTAAACGTCAGCACGCGCCCATCGGCAGAAGCAGCCCATGACTGAGCGAGGTCAGGTTGCGGTTGCAATGACGCATCAAGGCGCATTAGCCCGTTGTACAACACCGAAATAACCTGCTCCTCGCCACGCGAGCGCGGCTGCCATGGTCGCAGATCAGGCACGTCGGCGGCGAGGCGAATCGTCAGATTGCCGCCGCGCGGAAGCGGCGTGGGCGTCGGCGGAAGCGGTGTCGGTGTCGGATCGGGAACCGGGTTGAGCGCGCAACCGGCGAGAACCCCGACGATCAGCAGCGCGATGGCAAGGCTGATCCAGAAAATGCGGCGAAGTGGAATGTAGCTCATAGCCGGCGATTATACCATGGGGCGGAAGAACCGCAGAACCGAAGAACCAGGAACTAGAAACAAGCAGCCAAGGAGAACTACGTTCCAGCAGTTCTCACAAACCAGATTGATATGCAGATTTTCTGAGATTGTGCTATTTGACACGAAGCCCCATGAATGGTACAGTATCGGCAGATTTGCATCTCCAGCATGGTTATTTGACGCTGTTTGTCATCTGGAAAGGGTACGAGTGATCGTATGCCCCCACTTACTGAACATGTTGTTTTACGCGACCTCGACATTCCCAACATTGCCGATATTGAAGTTTATCTGAAGCATGGCGGGTACGAGGCGTTCCGCACGGCTGTGAAGGAAAAGACGCCGGCCGACATCATGCAAATGGTGAAAGACGCCGGGCTGCGTGGTCGCGGTGGCGCGGGCTTTCCGACGGGTGTGAAGTGGAGCTTTTTGCCGAAGGATTTATTCCCTCGGTATCTGCTCTGCAACGCCGACGAGAGCGAGCCGGGTACGTTCAACAATCACCAGATTATCGACCGCAATCCGCACCAGCTTGTGGAAGGCATGGCGCTTTCAGCGTATGCGATCGAGAGCCACACAGCCTTTATTTATTTGCGCGGCGAATTTGCCGCCGGTGCGCGCCGCGTGCAGCGCGCTGTGGACGAGGCGTACAAGCGCGGCTTTCTTGGCAAGAATATTCTCGGCTCCGGCTACGATCTCGACATCATCGTGCATCGCGGCGCGGGTGCCTACATCTGCGGCGAAGAAACAGCGCTGATGGAATCGATTGAGGGCAAAATCGGCCAGCCGCGTTTGAAGCCGCCATTTCCGGCGGTTGCGGGCGTGTACGGCAAGCCGACGATTATCAACAACGTCGAAACGCTGACCAACGTTCCCGTTATTATTTCCAAAGGCGTGGAATGGTACCGTCAGTTTGGCACTGAGAAAAGCCCGGGTACCAAAGCATTTTCGCTCTCGGGCCATGTGAACAGGCCCGGCAATTACGAATTACCGTTCGGCACGCCGCTGCGCGAATTGATCTACTCACCCGACTACGGTGGTGGCATGCGCGGCGACCGCAACATCAAAATGATTATTCCCGGTGGCGCGTCGGCACCATGGCTCACCGCTGGCCACTTGGACGTGACGCTTGATTATGAAGCGCTGGCCGCAGCAGGCACCATGCTCGGCTCGGGCGCGGTGATTGTGCTGGACGAGACGGTCAGCGCCGTTCAGTTGGCGTACAAGATGGACGAGTTCTTCAAGCACGAGTCGTGCGGCAAATGCACGCCATGCCGCGAGGGAACGCACTGGCTGGTGAGCGTGCTGCATCGCATGACGCACGGCCACGCGCGCGCCGAGGACATTCCGACGCTGCACGATATTTACAATCAAATGGCGGGAAACTGCTTCTGCCTGCTGGGCGAGAGCGCGGTCACGCCAATTAAAAGCGCGCTCCGGTTGTTCCCGCAGGAGTTCGAGGAAGCGGTGGCGCAGGCGCGCGTGAGCATGCCGGTGAATGGCAATGGCCGCCATGCGAAAGCTATTCCGCTGATGCAGACGCGCTAAACCGCCATGGAGCAATTGCTATGACTATCATTGATCGTTGGACAACGGATGCTGTGGAGGCAATGCCGCGCGTTGAAGGCGAACGTTACGAGATCATTGATGGAGAATTGTACGTGACGACGCAGCCGCACAGTTATCATCAAGCAGTGTGTGACAACATCATCATTGAGCTTGGTGTTTGGGGCAGACAAACTGGTCTGGGCAGAACACTGCAAGCACCCGGCCTGATTTACGCCAATGATCAGGCTGTCGCTCCCGATCTCATCTGGGTCAGCAAAGCACGTCTTGCTGAAATCCTCGGTACCGACGGCAAGTTGCACGGCTCACCTGAGTTAGTTGTCGAAATCGTTTCTCCAGGTAAGACAAACGAGGAGTGCGATCGCGAGAAGAAGCTTGCGTTGTATTCGCGGCAGGGCGTGCCAGAATATTGGATCGTGGATTGGCAGCGCCGGACGGTTGATGCATATCGGCAGGAGCAAGGTGAATTGTGCCTCGTACAATCGCTTGCGGGTAATGAAACGCTCAGTTCGCCTTTGTTGCCAGGCTTTGCATGCTCGATCAATCGCTTTTTTGAATTGTGATTACCAGCGCTAGATAAAGAGATTTCCATGCCTGATATAACACTTACAGTTGATGGGAATAGCGTAACAGTGCCAGCAGGCACGAATATTGTGGATGCCGCCCGCGCAGCAGGGGTGGCAATTCCGGTGTTCTGTTACCATCCCAAGATGAAGGCGGTCGGCATGTGCCGCATGTGCCTGGTCGAGGTGTACACACCCATGATCGACCGCGCCACGAATCAGCCGGTGCTGGACGAAAATGGGCAGCCGAAACTGGCCTTGATGATGAACAAGCTCCAGCCGGGCTGCACCACGCCGGTAAGCAACGGCATGGTCGTCAATACGACCAGCGACAAGGTGAAGTTCACTCAAAAGGGCGTGCTGGAATTCCTGCTGACTTCGCACCCGCTTGACTGTCCGGTGTGCGACAAAGGCGGCGAGTGTCCGCTCCAAAACCTGACCATGGAGTGGGGGCCGGGCAATTCGCGCTTCGATTATACCGATAAGGTTCACTTCGAAAAGCCGATCCCGCTTGGCGACCTGATTTACCTCGACCGCGAACGCTGCATTCTGTGCTCGCGCTGCGTGCGCTTCCAGGATGAAATCGCCGACGATCCGGTGCTCGGCTTTGATAATCGTGGCCGCGCATGGGAAATTATTTCGAAGAGCGACCCGCCCTTCAACTCGAAGTTCTCTGGCAACACGACCGACATCTGCCCGGTCGGCGCGCTCACCAGTTCCGACTTCCGCTTCAAGGCGCGCGTGTGGGAACTGCGCTCCGTGCCGAGCATTTGCCCGCATTGCCCGGTCGGCTGCGACCTGTCGCTCGACATGCGCTACAACGAACTGATGCGGGTCATGCCGCGTGAAAACGATTACGTGAATGAAATCTGGCTGTGCGACAAAGGCCGCTACGGCATGCGCTATTTCGGCAGCGACGAGCGTCTGACGACGCCACTGGTGCGCCGCAATGGCGAGTTGACGCCAGCGACATGGGACGAGGCGATTCAGACGATCGTCGATCGGTTTGGGAGTATTCGCCACAAGGCCGGCGGAGATGCTTTGGGCGGGCTGGCCGGGCCGAAGCTTTCTAATGAGTCCCTGTATTTGTTCCAGAAGCTGTTTCGCGAAGTGCTTGGTTCCAACAACCTCGACCACCGCAACGGCGTGCCGGGCGAATCGCCAATTTATGACATGGCGCGCTCGCTCGGTGTCGGCGCAGGCACGAACCTGACGGATCTCGGCAAAGGCACTGCCGTGCTGGTCGTCGGCGCGGACCCAGAGGAAGAAGCGCCACTGTATATGCTGCGCTTGCGAAAAATCGCGCAGCGTGGTGGCGACCTCACGGTTGTTAATCCGTTCCCAACCAAGCTCGACCGCTCGGCAACGCGCAGTGTGCATCCACGCGCAGGCATGGAGGCGCAGTTCATGCTCGCGCTGCTGAAAGTGATTGCCGAAGAGCAATTGCAGAATGCCGAGTTTGTCGGCGCGCGGGTGCGCGGCGGCGACGAGTTGCTTCGCAGCCTTGCGACTGTTAACGTGGCCCAACTCGCCGAAGCGACCGGCGTGGCCGAAGATGCCATTCAGGCGGCGGCGCGCGCGTTCGCACAGGCGGACAACGGCATTATCATGTATGGCCAGTTGGCGTTGCAGGCTGGCGTGCCACTTATTCAGTCGTTCGCAAATCTCGTGTTGCTGACCGGCAAGGCTGGCCGTGCCAACAGTGGCGTTATTGAGCTGCTGGCGGGTGGCAACAGCCGTGGCGCGCTCGACATGGGCGTGCGCCCGGATGCCGCTTCCGGCGGAGCAGCGGCCATGGCTGGCATGAGCGCAGCGCAGATGTGGAGCGGCGCGCAAAATGGGCGTGTGCGCGGTATGTATATTGCGGGATTGAATCCTGTCGTTGAGCATGCACCAGTGGCGCAGGCGCTCGATGCGCTGGAGTTCCTGATTGTGCAGGATTTGTTCCTGACCGAGACAGCCCAGCGCGCCGATGTGGTCTTGCCAGCAGCGGCATTCGCTGAGAGTGAAGGCACGTTTACAAATGCCGAACGGCGCGTGCAGCACTTCCGGCAGGCCAAGCCCGCGCCGAACGATGTACCCGCCGATTGGGAAATCTTCCAGCGTGTCGCACAGGCGATTGGCGTCAACGCGCCAGCAGCAGCCGTTGCTGCACCCGCCATGCCTCGGCCTGCCAACGGCAAGCAGAATGACAAGCGGCGCGGCGGGCGTGATGCCGCAGTTGCCGTCGCTGAACCTGCGGCGCAGTGGGATTATGTTGTGTCGAGCGACGTGGCGGATGAGATCAGCCGCCGCGTGCCAGGCTACAACAATACGACCTACATCAGCCTGGAGATGACGCGCAAGTC
>DASTWM010000112.1:0-5266 GCA_035765855.1 Roseiflexaceae bacterium | reverse complement strand
CTCCAGCCGCCCTACCCGTATCCATTACATGGTTTGCTGCCCGCTATCGACATTGTGTTGGCGGGATTGCTGGCATGGCGTGTCAGTCCACGGCTGGCCGCGCGCGCCCCGGCGCTGCTCGACGCGCTGGCGCTGGGCGGCATTGGCGTATGGACCGGCGCAATGGCATGGTACGCGCGCCAGCATGTCACGCTCTCAGTGCCGGGCGTGGAAAAGGACTTCCGGGTGTTCGCCACGCGCTCGTCGGCGCTCGGCGCGCTGCTCATGCCCGACAATCAAAATACAGTGCTGCGCGCCGATGGTTTTTACAATCTCGGCTATCCATTTTTGCTGTGGCTCGTGCGCCCGCTCACCGGCGACAATCCGTTCCTCGCGGCGCGCATTATTGCGCTGCTGAGCGGCGCGCTGCTGCTCGGCACGACGTGGTGGCTGGCGCGGCGGCTGCTCGGGCGTGGCCCTGCGCTGCTGGCGCTGCTGGCGCTGGCGTTCAGCCCGCTGGTCGTGGAGTACGCGCTGTACGTCGGCACCGACATGCCGTTTGCAGTGCTGTGTATGCTGGCGCTGGCGCTGCTGGTGACGATAGACAATAGACGCTGGACGGTTGGATTAGAACAAAGAGCGGAGAACAAAGAACAAGTGCAGCGTCTTTATCACCTTGTTACCTTGTCACCTCGTCACCTCGTCATCTTGTCAGGTTTCGCGGCTGGCATGGCCTTTCTCATCCGCCATCCCGGTCTGCTGCTCTTGCCATTTGGCTGGCTGGTCATCTGGCTACGGCCTTCACCCCAAACTCGCCAGGCCAAAACCCGGCATGTACTGCTGTTCACGCTCGTTTTCCTCGTCACTACCCTGCCGCAGTTAGTCGTCAACGTCAGCGAAACCAGCCAGCCGCTCTACAACCAGCAGGCCAAAAATGTCTGGCTGGCGGTGTTCGGCAATGGCGATTGGGGCCGCTGGGGCGAAACATCCGATAGCGTCACGCTCGTTCAGGTTGTGGCGCAGGATCCAGCCCGCTTCTTCACCAATTGGTGGAACAATATTCGTGGTTTTATTGGCACCGGCGGCGAGGACACATCCGAGTTCGGGCGGGCGTTCCAGTTGCGGCTGCTCGGTTTTCCCGCGAACTGGCTGGCGCTGGCGGGTCTGTTCGGCTGGCTGTACACGGCGCTCATAACGCGCATCAGGCAGCCTTCAGCCGCCCATGAACCACAAACCAGCAGCCATCGTGTACAATACGGACTGCTGCTTGTATGGCTGGCGCTCTACGTCGTGGCGGTGAGCGTGGGGTTGTCGCTGCCGCGCTTTTTCATGCCAATCGCGCCGGTTTACGCCATAGCGGCGGCATGGGCGGTCTGGCAGCTTGGTAAACGGCTGGAAATGCGCTACACATGGCTGTCGCCGCTGGCGCTCGGGCTGCTGCTGGCGCTGCTGTTGTGGAATGGCATTGGCGCAGGCGCGCGCTATGTGCTGGACAACCAGCCCGCCGACGAAGTGGCCGCCGTCCAGCTTGTGGAAACAACGTTGCGGCCCGGCGAACGAGTTCAGTTCGCGCTGCCGCCTGACATCTCGCTCGACAAATATTCATCCATCTCCAGCCATGCGGCGAGCGGCGACACACAGGCAAGCTATCTGCTGCAAGCGGGTGACAATCCGCCCGCTGGCGGGACGATCATAGGTCGGGCGGGACGCTTTACGCTCTACCGTCTGGCTCGCTGAACATGACGCAAAACTATCAAAGGGTTCGTTTATGAGTTCTGGAGCACTTGCGCCACAATCAACCAGAAGCGCACCGCCCGCGCCGCAATTCGATGTCGAAGCACATGACGCGGCGACATGGCCGTTCAGCGTAAGCATCGTCATTCCGGCGCGCAACGAAGCGGCCAGCATCGGCAATGTCGTGCGCGGCGTGCTGTGCCACTGCCCGCATGCCGAGGTGCTGGTGATCGACGACGCTTCGACCGACCAGACTGCCGCCGAAGCGCAGGCCGCTGGCGCAAAAGTCGTCACCCGGCCCTACAACATCGGCAACGGCGCGGGCGTGAAGACCGGCATCCGGCTCGCGCAGGGCGATGTCGTTGTCGTGATTGACGCCGACGGCCAGCACGACCCGGCTGATATTCCACGGTTGCTGCAATATATCGGGCCGTATGACATGGTGATTGGCGAGCGCGACCGGGCGGGCCAGCAAAATTGGGTGCGCTGGGCGGGCAACAGCCTGCTGAACCGACTCGGCAGTTATGTGGTCGGCATGCCCATGCGCGACCTGACCTCCGGCTTTCGGGCCATGCGCACGCCGGTCATTCGCGAGTTCGTGCATTTGCTGCCGAACCAGTTCTCCTGGCCGACCACGAGCGCGCTGGCGTTCGCGAAGGCGGGCTTCCATGTGCGCTTCGAGCCGATTCATGTGCGGCGGCGCGAGGCCGGGCAGAGCACCCAGAAGCTGCTGCGCAATGGCGTCAAATTCTCGCTGATTATTTTACGAATTGTATCGCTGTTCGCGCCGCTGCGCATTTTCTTTCCCGTATCCGTTGTCATGCTCGTGTTGAGCATGCTGGCGTATGTGGCGAGTGTCGTCGTGAGCGGTGTCTGGAACAAGATTCCAAATGCCACCGTGGCGCTGTTCGTCGGCGGCATTATTATTTTCATGTTCGGACTACTGGCGGAGCAGGTTGCGAGCTTGTGGTTCAAGGGGCAAAACCGTGATGGGTAAGTGGGCTCGCTGGCTGGTCCGCCTGATTGGACCGGCGCTGCTCGTGCTTTTTCTGTGGCGCACCGACTGGAATGCGCTCCTGTCGCAGTTTGGCAGCATCGCATGGTGGCCGGTGGTCGTTTCCATGCTGCTCATGCCGCCGTTTGTAGCGATTAAAGCATGGCGCTGGAACCTGCTGATGCGCGAACTGGGCCTCGATGCGCCGCCGCTCGGCTACGCCATCGTGCTGTACACGATCGGCCTGTTTCTGGGCGGCACCACGCCCGGCCAATCCGGTGATTTTATTAAAGCGTGGTATTTGCGCGATCGCGGGCTGGCGCTGCCGCCGGTATTGTTCAGCATCGTGCTCGACCGGCTCTTTGATTTTCTGGTCATGGCGCTGCTGGCATTGTTGACGCTGGTAGCGTTCATCAACCTCTTGCCGGAGTCGGCCATCACCGCCACAATCGTGTTCGCCGGACTGATTATCATAGTGACGCCGCTGCTCATGGCGCGGCGCTCGCGCGAGTGGCTGATGACCCGCACATTGCCGTTCGCGCCGCAACGCATTCGCATAGTCGTGGAGCGCTGGCGCGATCAGTTTGCGACGCTCAGTCTGCGCCCCGGATTACTTATGCTGCTGGTGCTGGCGTCAGTTGGCTCGGCGGTCGCCACCATGCTGCGCATTTATCTGCTGTACCTTGCGCTGCCGCTCGACAATGTGCCGCTGCTGGCAATTATTTCCTCCACTGCCCTGATTGCGCTGCTCCAGGCGCTGCCGATTAGCTTTGCCGGCATTGGCGTGCGCGACGCGGTGCTGATCGCGGTGCTGGCTCAGTATGGCTACGAAAAGGAACTGGCGATTATTCTATCCGCGCTGTTCCTGCTGCTCAATATCGAGCATATTATCATCGGCTTTCTGGTGTCGCTGCGCTACCCGCTCGGGACGCCGCCGGAAACAGTGGCACAAATCGAAGGCGCGGAACCGACCGCGCGCTAGCAATAACAAACGTTATGGTACGTTTTGCATCTGTTCCGACTCAGTTTTGCATGGTCAATTCGTGCCTGATGCACATATACTCTCTTTAGGCGTCCGCTATTCAATGGATGTTGCCCAAATCAATCACGTAAAGACACGTAAAGAGAGAATTTTCATGAGCACGCTTGACCTGCCTGCAATTGACCGGCACGCGCTTGGCCCCCACATGCTTCAGCTTGCAATGGATCATCTGCCGCAAGCCATCTTCTGGAAAGATCGCGATCTGGTGTATCTCGGCTGCAATCAGCGCTTCGCACAGGACGCCTCGCTCAATACACCCGCTGACATCATTGGCAAAACTGATTATGAGTTGGTGTGGAATACGCAGGCAGATCTTTACCGTGCAGACGACCGCCACGTCATCGATACCAACACTCCGAAGTTGAACTTCGAAGAGCCGCAAAGCCGACCCGACGGCACGACGGGTTGGCTGCGAACCAGCAAAATTCCGCTGCTCGATACTGATGGCGAGATCATTGGCATGCTCGGCATGTATGAAGATATTACGGCACAGAAACAGATCGAGGCGGAGCGCGCACGCTTGCAGGAGCAGATTATTCACGCGCAGCAGGCGGCGTTGGCCGAGCTCTCCACACCATTAATTCCAATCAGTGACGATGTTGTGGTTATGCCGCTGATTGGCACGCTGGACTCACGGCGGGCGCAGCAGGTGCTGGAAACGGTGCTGGAAGGCATTGCCATGAGCCATGCGCGCGTCGCAATCCTTGACATCACGGGCGTCGCTGTGGTGGATACCCAAGTTGCAAACGCCTTGATGCGCGCAGCGCAGGCGGTGAAGCTGCTCGGTGCGCAAGTCATCTTGACGGGCATTCGTCCAGAAGTCGCGCAAACGCTCGTCGGGTTGGGCGTCGATCTGAACGGTATCGTGACGCAGGCTTCATTGCAGAGCGGCATCGCATTTGCCATGGGACAGGTACAGCGGCTTCAAGCACGCATGCTCTAGCAACACGCACTGCACTTTATAACACAATAGTGGAAATGCCGCAGCAGCAGAGCAGACAAAAATCGGGGATCGTAACGAGAGCAAAACGGATAAAGGCTCGCATCTAATGCGAGCCTTTATCCGTTTTATGCTACCGGAACAACGAAGCTAAACGTGCTGCCTTCGCCCGGCGCGCTTTGCAGCCACAGCCGCCCGCCAAACAGCCGCACGAGCGGGCGCACCAAAGCTAATCCTAGCCCTGTGCCACCGGCCTCGATCTTGAGCGGGTTTTCCGTGCGGTAGAAGCGTTCGAAGATAAGATCATGCTCGTGCGGTGGAATGCCGATGCCCGAGTCGATTACATTCACCAGCACGTAGCGCCCGCGCCGCAGGTCTTCCCGCAGGTGCTCCGGCACAGCTTCCTCGGTTACTTCACGTACATCAACCGTCACCCGGCCACCACGCGGGGTATACTTCACTGCGTTCGACAGCAGATTTGAAAGCACCTGATCGAAGCGATGTGCGTCGGCCCGCACCAGCGACAGTCCCGGCGGAATATTGATGACGAGATCATGTTGCCGGTCCTGAAGGGCCG
>DASTWM010000111.1:0-4274 GCA_035765855.1 Roseiflexaceae bacterium | reverse complement strand
AGCACGCAACGGCGCGCGTCGTCGCTTCCTGCGCGGCGCAGGTGCAGCACTCGCGGCAGCCGGTCTTGGAGCAACGACCGGTTTTGGCAAGCCAGCAGCGGCGCTCGCGAACGAACGCACCTTTGCCATGACGGCGAACAGCACCAAAACCAGACCAGTGATCGTGCTGGTGCATGGCGCGTGGGCCGATGGGAGCGGATGGGGCGAAGTTATCAGCAAACTTCAGGATGACAACTATACCGTTGTCGCGCCAGCCGTCGGCCTGTTGTCGCTCAGCGTCGACATCGCGGCCGTCCGCAAATTTATCAGCGACATCGCCGCTCCGACGCTGGTTGTGGGCCATTCGTATGGCGGCGCGGTGATCACCGGCGCGGCCAGCGGTTTGGCAAATGTGAAAGGGTTGGTTTATGTCGCGGCGTTCGCGCCGGACACCGGCGAAAGTCTGCTGTCACTGGCGACACAGTTTGATCAGCAGTATGGGCCGGTTCCCGCCGCGCAATATTACCGGCCCGACGGCCCTTTCGACGCCGACCACCCGCAAACCCTGATTTATCTCGACCGCGCGAACTTCGGTTCGGTGTTCGTGCAGGACATCGACAAGCAGCGCGCGGCCATGCTGGCGGCTGCCCAGCGCCCGATCGCCGTGGCCTGCTTCGGCGAGCCGCTTGCCGTCGAACCAGCATGGAAACAGGTGCGCTCGTGGTATCAGGTGTCAACCGAGGATCGCTCGATCAGCCCTGACGGCGAACGCTTCTTCGCCAGGCGCATGAACGCAACTACCATCGAACTGAAATCCAGCCATCTTTCGCCGGTGGCGCGCCCGCACAGCATTGCGGAATTTATCAAGCAGGCGGCTGAGGCGCTGGCGTAGTTTTTAGTAGTGTAACAGGAGGATCATCATGAGCAACACAATCGTCTTCATTCACGGGGCCTGGCTCACGTCGCTGTCATGGGAAAACCTCACGGGGTATTTCGAAAAGAAAGGCTACACATGCAGCGCGCCGGAGTGGCCGTATCGCGACCAATCTGCGGCGCAGTTGCGCGAGCACACGCCGCCCGAGCTCGCTCAAATTGGCGTCAGAGAATTGACCGACCATTACGCGGCCATCGTCGAAGCGCTGCCCGAACCGCCGATTCTGATCGGTCATTCCTTTGGCGGGCTGATTGTCCAGCAGTTATTGGATCGCGGGCTTGGCCGTGCCGCGATTACCCTTGACTCGGCGGCACCCAAGGGCGTGCTGGCGGTTGACTGGGACGTGTTGCGTTCGAATTCCGCTTCGCTGCTGAAGTGGATGGGCTGGGAACGAGTTGTGACCATGTCGTTTCCTGAGTTTCAGTTCGCGTTTGTGAATGGCTTTCCAGAAGATCAACAGCGGCGCTGCTACGATCGCTACGCCGTGCCGGAAACCGGGCGCATCTTCTTTCAGGCTGCCTTCGCCGCGCTCGACCCGCAGAACGCGCTGTCCGTCGACTTCAAAAACAACCAGCGCGCGCCCATGCTGATGATTGCGGGCGAGCATGATCACGTTGTGCCTGCTCACGTCGCAAAATCGAACTTCGAGCACTACAAGCAATCCACGGCGCGCACAGATTTTCACGAATTTACGGGCCGCGCGCACCTGTTGATCGCGCAGGAAGGCTGGGAGGACGTGGCCGATTACATGGCGAACTGGCTCGAACAGCTTGCCTGATACAGGTGCGGATTGTCAGCGAAGCCATCCATGATGCGCCAGTGGCACCTTCATAGATGGCAACCACAAGCCACTCTATCTATACACAGGAGACGACCATGATTCAGTACGACCAGCAGTATCTTGATGCGTTAATTGATGGGCTGCATGGGGTTTTTGGCTCGTACCCTGGGCATCGCGCCGTGCAGGCCAAAGAAGGCGGCGGCTGCATAGGCATGTTCACCGCCACGCCCGAAGCGGCCCGCATCTCGCGCGCGGCGCACTTCGCGGGCATTCCGATCCCGGCGACGATTCGCTTTTCGGTCGGCAGCGGCAACCCGTTCGTGTCCGACAAAAGCGTGGACGACCACGGCATGGCGGTGAAGTTTCACCTGCCCGACGGCGCGACAACCGACATCGTTGCGCGCATGGTAGCCGCGGCGCAGGCCAGCACGCCCGAAGGCTTTCTCGCCTTTTTCCACGCGGTGGCCCCCGATCCTGCGACCGGCCAGCCGAATCCCGCCGCCGTCGAAGCCCTGATCAAAGAACACCCCGATGTGCAACGCTTCCTTGAACTGAACGCCGCGCTCAAGCCGATCGCCAGCTACGCGCAGGCGATCTACTCGGCTTCGCACACGTTCCGCTTCATCAACGCCGAGGGCGTGACGACGCTCGGGCGCTACCGCTGGCTGCCGGAGGCCGGCGTGGCAACGCTGACGCAAGCAGAGCTTCAGGCGCGCGACGACAATTACCTGTCGGATGAGTTGCGCGCGCGGCTCGAACGAGGGCCAGTCGTGTTTCAGTTGCAGCTTCAGCTGGCCGAACCGGGCGATGATATCAACGATTCGACCAAAGACTGGCCGGACACGCGGCGGGCGGTTGCGCTCGGGCGGCTGGAGATTACCAGTTTGATCGAGAGTCGCCCTGATCTGGCGGAAAGCATGGTGTTCGACCCGACGAACTTTACCGATGGCATCGACGCGTCCGATGACCCGGTGCTGGCGATTCGCAAGGCGGTGTACGAGCGCGCCTACGCCCGGCGCATGGCGGCTGCGCAGGCATAAGGGCCGCATGTCGCGCAACGCCTGACCAATCTGTTGAAAAGCGTTCACCGGGCGGAAGGGCTGCCATGGCCGGTATTGATGGACGATCGCGAGCTGCTTTCAGCGCTTCCTTCCTGAGAGGCACCAGTAGGCACATGTTGAGGCTTCCAGAACTGAGCCAGACGTTACGCTCCGGCAAAGACGTACAGGTTATGATCCTCGTCCAGCAGATAGAGACGGCCATTCACCACCACCGGCGCGTTATTGAACGGAACCGCCGCTGCACATTGAAATGTCCACGGAATTTCGCCGCTTTGCCGGTCCAGAGCGACCAGGATGCCCTTGTGGATAATAGAAAAATAGAGCATATGATCGGTCACATCCATGCGCGTTACTAATGGACCTCCGTATGGACGCAGGGCAGCGGCTATGTTCAGGTGGGAAAGCATGCGGCCCGTAGCGACATCCAGATTTACGTAGATTTCGCTGTCGACCGTGGCGAGCATGCCGTTTGGGCTGCAAACCAGATTGCGCGGATCGTCAATATCTATCAGCTGCGACCAGCGAACCGCGCCGGTTGCCTGTTCGAGCGCCACGACATGATAGCCTTCCACGGGAACAATCAACAGATCGCCCCAGAGCAGCGGCACGCCGGTCACGTCGCCGCTGCGAATTGTCTGGTCAACGTCTGTGTATTGGCCGATCTCCTGGATTGGTGTCGTCCATACCTGCGCGCCTGTTTCAGCCGACAGGCAGGTAAAGTACCCTTTTCTGTCCGAAAGAAAGACTGACTGCGTGGACATGGCAAGCGAGTAAGGGATGCGCTCGATGGCGTATTGCCATGAAAACGTCTGACGCGCCAGATCGTAGGCGAAACAGTACACCGGCTCGTTCTCATCCGCTTCATCGAGATACACACCGAACAAACGATTTTCCTGCAAGATCGCCGAGCGCAGATCGAACGCGGGTGCAGGCTGGCGGCTGTGCAGCTTGCCCGTCGAGGCATCCAGAATGAATAGTTCGCCGTTCAGCCGTGTCAGCAGCGTATGCTCCGAGATCAGCAGGTCGCCGTCATCTGGAATGCCCGCGCGGTAGCCATGTGGCAGGCGGAAATCCCAGACAGGTTTGCCGCCGCTTTCTTCAAAAGCCGCCAGGCGGCCCTCCAGGAACGAAACGAACACGTTGCCCGCGCCGATTTTGGGCAGGTAGCCCACGCCTGGCATGGACCTATTTTCTAACAGCCTCAGCGGAGGTGTTAAGGAATCGGCCTCCATGCGGCGGCGTTCAGGATGAAACTGGAAGTGCGTATATTCTGCCATGACTCCTCCTCATGCTTGTTCTTTTGCACTGCTTTTTAGTACACGATGACGATCCGATCAAGTTCATCAATGATGAGCCTGGCTTTAGCCTGGCTGATACCGTACCTGCGGATGAGTTCTTTGTCTTTCAGGGCATCTGTCATGAGTTGGACGATCGCCTCTTTGTCGCCCAATTCACGCTTCTGAAGCACCCATCTTACCCCTCTCAGCCCAGTCCGCTCATAGTCCTTGCCAATTTGCTC
>DASTWM010000110.1:0-10855 GCA_035765855.1 Roseiflexaceae bacterium | reverse complement strand
TTGTCAACCGACATGAGCTTGCCACCACGCGCGCGCGCCAGTTCCGCCGCCGTGCGCACGATCCGCTCGATCTCCGCCGTCGAGTAGGTACATTCATCGTAGGCCGTCTCGCCGCCGTCGGGCGACTGGTCGCGGCCCTTCTCGCCAAAGTAAATGCCGCCGGTTAGCTCGCGCACCACCACCATGTCCACGCCCTGCAGGCGCTCGGGGCGCAGCGGCGACGAATCGATCAACTGCGGGTAGATCGTGACCGGGCGCAGGTTGGCGAACAGGCCCAGCGCCTTGCGGATGCCGAGCAGCCCTTGCTCCGGGCGCACTTTGGCGTTTGGATCGTCCCACTTCGGCCCGCCGACCGCGCCGAGCAGCACGGCATCTGCATCGCGGCAGGCATCGAGCGTCTTGTCCGGCAGCGCCGTGCCAGTGGCGTCGATGGCGCAGCCGCCCAGCAGCGCCTCACGAATCTCGAACGTATGCCCCCAGCGTTGCGCAATCGCCTGAAGCGCCTTGACGCCCTCGGCAACGACTTCCGGGCCGATGCCGTCGCCAGGCAGCGTCACAATTGTCGCTTTCATATTTTTCTTTCTAGCCACAGAGGTCACAGAGCACACAGAGATAACTGATCATGCTGAATCATGCCTCTGTGATCTCTGTGTGCTCTCTGGCTCAAACTGTCTGCACCCGCGCTTCATGCTCGCGCTCATACTGTGTGATCGTGGCGTCCTCCGCCACCAGGAAGCCCATCTGGTCGAGGCCGTTCAGAATGCAGTGCTTGGCGAATGGTTCAATCGGGAACCTGGCCTGCCGGCCATCGGGCAAGATCAGCGCCTGATTTGCCAGATCAATCGTTACCTGCGTGTCGGGATCTTCCTCGAACATGCTGACGAGCTGATAATACGTTTCCTCGTCCACCTGGATCGGCAGCAGGCCATTCTTGAGCGAGTTGTTGCGGAAAATATCGGCGAAATACGTCGAGATAACCGCCTTGAAGCCATAGCCCATGAGCGCCCACGGCGCATGCTCGCGCGACGAGCCGCAGCCGAAATTATTGCCAGCGACCAGCACCTGCGCGCCCGCGATCTCGGGCCGGTTCAGCACGAAATCGGGCTTGGGGCTGCCGTCGGCGTTGTAGCGCCAGTCGGAAAACAGCCCGTCGCCCAGACCAGCCTTGTTAGTCGTTTTCAGATAGCGCGCCGGAATAATCTGGTCGGTGTCGACGTTTTCGATCGGCAGCGCCACGATCCTGGCGGTAAACGTTTTAAGTGGTTCCATGTATTTCTTCCTTGTAAGAGAACAAAGAGTAAAGAACAAAGAACAAAATATCTATCCAGAGAACAAAGAACAGAGAACTCAGCACAAGAACCATTGTTGCTAAACAAAGGACAATTGTCTGTTCTATTTTCTTTGTTCTTTGTTCCTTGCATCTGTTTCTTTGTTCTTTGTTCTCGCTACATCATTTCCCGCACATCGGTGATCGCGCCGTTGATCGCAGAGGCGGCTGCGGTGATCGGCGACGCCAGGAACGTGCGCGCGCCTGGCCCCTGGCGGCCTTCAAAGTTACGGTTGCTGGTGCTGACCGCGTACTTGCCCGCCGGAACCTTGTCGTCGTTCATGGCCAGGCAGGCGCTGCAACCCGCCTCGCGCCATTCCGCGCCAGCGGCCTTGAATACCTCGTGCAGCCCCTCGGCCTCGGCCTGCTGCTTGACCTGCTGCGAGCCCGGCACAACCATGACGCGCACGCCCGGCGCAACGGTGTGGCCGCGCAGAATATTCGCCGCCTGTCGCAGGTCGCTGATGCGCGAGTTGGTGCAGGAGCCGATGAAGACCATGTCGATCTTCTGACCCAGCAGCGGCTGGCCCGGCTGAAGGTTCATGTAGCGCAGCGCCTTGTCGAGCGCGACGCGCTGGCTGGCGTCGGCCATTTGCTCCGGCGTCGGCACGCGCCCGGTGATCGGGATGCCCATGCCGGGATTGGTGCCGTAGGTGATCATGGGTGTCAGGCTGCTGGCGTCGAGCGTCACAACCTTGTCGTAGGTCGCGCCCTCATCGGTCGGCAGCGCGCGCCACTTCGCGACCGCCGCGTCCCATGCCGCGCCCTTCGGCGCATAGGGCCGCCCGGCAACATACTCGAACGTCGTGTCGTCGGGCGCGATCATGCCAGCCCGCGCGCCGCCCTCGATCGACATGTTGCAGATCGTCATGCGCTCTTCCATGGACAAAGCGCGGATCGCCTCGCCGGTGTACTCGAACACATAGCCGGTGCCGCCGCCCACGCCGTTCTGAGCAATAATTGCCAGAATGATGTCTTTGGCGGTGACGCCGGGATGCAAGCGCCCATCGACGCGCACTTCCATGGTTTTGGGCTTGCTCTGGATCAGGCACTGCGTCGCCAGCACATGCGCGACCTCGGACGTGCCGATGCCAAACGCCAGCGCGCCGAACGCGCCATGCGTCGAGGTATGGCTGTCGCCGCACACAATCGTCATGCCCGGCTGGGTCAAACCCTGCTCCGGCCCGATGATATGCACGATGCCTTGCCGGTCGTCGCCCAGCTTGAACAGCGGAATGCCGAAATCACGGCAGTTCTTTTCAAGCTGATTGAGTTGCGCGGCGGCCTGTGCGTCGGTGACAGGAATAATGCCATCACGCCCGCGCGGCGTGGTCGGCGTCGAGTGGTCCATGGTTGCAATCGTCTGCTGCGGGCGGCGGACCTGCAAGCCGCGCTGGCGCAGTTCGGTGAAGGCCTGCGGCGACGTGACTTCATGGATGAGGTGCAGGTCGATGTACAGCACGGCGGGCGTTTCCGGCGTTTCAGGCCGGACGACGTGAGCGTTCCAAACTTTTTCAAATAATGTACTTGGATGTGTCATTTTCTTCTCCAGAAAGGAATTAAGGAACTAAGGAAACAGGGAACTAAGAAGCCTGCACCGAGAGGTAATTCCTTAATTCCTTTAGTCACTAGTTCCATTGCAGCTATACATACTCCAGCCAGCCCCATTTATCTTCGGTCTCACCACTGAACAGGCCGAAGAAGGCTTTTTGCAGCGCCTCGGTGATCGGGCCGCGCTTGCCCGCGCCAATCGTGATGCCGTCCACCGAGCGGATGGGCGAAACCTCAGCCGCCGTGCCGGTGAAGAAAATCTCGTCGGCAACGTACAGCGCCTCGCGTGGCAGGTTCTGCTCACGCACCTCGTAACCCAGGCTCTTCGCCAGCGTCATCACGCTGTCGCGGGTGATGCCCGGCAGGATCGCGGCGGTGGCCGGTGGCGTGAAGATCACGCCATCGCGAATCACGAACACGTTCTCGCCCGAGCCTTCGCTGAGCATGCCATTCGTGTCGAGCGCGATGCCCTCGGCGTAGCCATGCCGCACCGCCTCCATGACAATCAACTGCGAGGACAGGTAATTACCACCAGCCTTCGCCATGGCTGGCAGCGTGTTCGGCGCGACGCGGTTCCACGACGACACCTGCACATCCACGCCGTTCTCCAGCGCCTCCGCGCCGAGGTACGCGCCCCACTCGACGGCGGCGATCATGAATTCAACGGGATTTTTCAGCGGGAACACGCCAACCTCGCCGTAGCCGCGCCAGACCAGCGGGCGCAGATAAGCGCTCTTCAAGTTGTTCTCGCGCACCACGGTCTTGCAGGCCTCGTTGATCTGTTCCCGTGAGTAGGGCAGTTCCATGCGATAGATTTTCGACGAATCGAACAGGCGGCGCGTGTGCGGCGCGAGCCGGAAAATCGCCGGGCCTTTGGGCGTGTTGTAGCAGCGGATGCCCTCAAACACTGACGAACCATAATGCAGGGCGTGCGTCATGACGTGAACGGTTGCGTTCTCCCATGGCACAAGCTCGCCGTTGAACCAGATGAATTTAGTGGCATTCATAGGCATTGCAGTTCTCCTTGGATAATTGGTAATGGCATTATACGACGAAAGACGAATGACCAAAGGCGAAAGTCAGAAGCTATACAGATGCAGCGATTCGTCCTTCGTCGTTCGTCCTTCGTCCCTCCTGCCAGCGCAATAACGGCAGTTCCAGGCTGTCCCACAGCGCCAGCCAACTCGCCTCGATAATGTCGTCCGAGCAGCCAACCGTGCTCCAGCGCTCATCGCCACACGCCGACTCGATCACCACGCGCGGCTTGGCGGCGGTGCCGAGGTGCTCATCCACAATGCGCACCTTGTAGTCGACCAGCTTGACCTCGGCCAGGCGCGGGTAGTGTGGCGTCAGCGCCTTGCGGATGGCCTGATCGAGCGCGTTGACCGGACCATCGCCCTCGGCGGCGGTGTGCATGACCCGCTCACCAACCTTCAGCTTGACCATGGCCTGCGCGACGCTGTCGGTTAGCCCGTGCTTGCTCACAACAATGGTGAAATCGAGTAGCTCAAACGGCGGCTGATACTCCGGCGCGGTGCGGCGCACCAGCATCTCGAACGAACCTTCGGCGGCTTCGAACTGAAAGCCGCGATTCTCAAGCTGCTTGATCTGCTCCAGCACGGCGCGCTCGTTGCCGTTGAGCTTGAGGCCCAGCGACTCGGCCCGCATGCGCACATTGCCGCGCCCCGACAACTCGCTGACCACAACGCGCAACTCGTTGCCGACCAGCGTCGGCTCGATGTGCTGGTAGCTGTCCGGCACCTTGGCGACTGCCGCCACATGCACGCCACCTTTGTGTGAGAAGGCGCTGCGGCCAACGTAGGGCGCATGCGTGTCAGGGTTCAGATTCGCCACCGCCGCGACGTAGTGCGACACGGCAGAAAGGCCGCGCATCTGCTCCTCGTCCACACACTCGTAGCCGAGCTTGAGTTGCAGGTTTGCGATCAGCGGCACGAGGTCCATGTTGCCGCAGCGCTCGCCGTAGCCGTTGATCGTGCCTTGCACCTGCACGCAGCCGGCCTGCACCGCCGCAATCGCATTCGCCACCGCCAGCGCGCCGTCGTTGTGGGTGTGAATGCCGAACTGCGGCGCGACACCTTCGTCAACATGGTCGCGAACGTGTTCCATCGCATGCCGCACGATCTCGGCAACCTCATTCGGCAGGCTGCCGCCGTTAGTATCGCAGAATGTGATGCAGTCGGCCCCGGCGAGCGCCGCCGCAGCGATCGTCTCCAGCGCGTAGTCGGCGTCGAGCTTGTAGCCGTCGAAAAAGTGCTCGGCGTCGTAGATCACTTCTTTGCCGAGTTGCTTGAAATACGCCACGCTGTCGCCAATCATGCGCAGATTTTCTTCGCGGGTGGTTTCCAGCACCTTCTCGACATGCAGCACCGAGCTTTTGCCAAATATCGTCACGACCGGTGTTTGCGACGCGACCAGTGATTGAATGTTTGGATCGGTGTCGCAGGTGTGGCGGGCGTGGCGCGTGCTGCCGAATGCGGCAATTTTGGCATGGCGCAGGTTGAGCTTGCTGACGCGCTGGAAGAACTCGGCGTCCTTAGGATTCGAGCCGGGCCAGCCGCCTTCGATGTAGTGAATGCCAAGCTCATCAAGCTCGCGGGCGATCTTCAATTTATCCTCGCACGAGAGCGAGAGACCTTCGCGCTGCGTTCCATCGCGCAGCGTGGTATCGTACAGCAGGATTTGCATGTTCAACTCCATTTTGAGAACAAAGAACAGAAAATAAAGAATAAAGGGTTGTGGGACAAAGTAAGAGCAAAGAGCGCAATCGTCATGCGTTTTATACTGTTTGTTCTTTGTTCTGGTTAATGGCGGGCAGCCGCTCGCGGGGAGCGACTGCCGGATGAACCTCCTGGGCTATATGTTTCGTTGTGTTCATTGATACTTGTTGCGGGCGAACACGTTGGTTCGCCCCTACGCGCTGTATTTCAATATGTTCGTTGCGGGCGAGCACGTTGGTTCGCCCCTACCATTGATTTTCCATGATGTTATTAGTTGGGGCAGACCTGCGTGTCTGCCCTCATTGCCCACTTGCCTTTGTTATCATGAATAAATCGGCGTTCATCGGCGCGGGTACCCTTTGGGTGCAGCGGTTCCTGAGCCGTCCTTCCAGCGCGGGTAGCTGCCGAACACCTTGAACAGCCCTGTCTTTGCGCGGATGCGATCCAGTACGGCGGCGATCTGCGGATCTTCACGATGGCCATTTATGTCAACGAGAAAAATATACTCGCCAAGCGTCGCTTTGCTGGGGCGCGATTCGAGTTTCGTCATGTTGATGCGCTCATTGGCGAACTCCTGCAACGTCTCAACGAGAATGCCCGCGCGGTCGGCGGCGTAGCCAAAGCACATGCTGGTCTTGTCGTCGCCGGTTGGCGGGCTATCGTTGCAGCCTAGCGCGATGAAGCGGGTGACATTGTCGGAGCGGTCCTGAATATCGCGCGCCAGGATCATCGCGCCGGTCAGTTCAGCGGCGCGCAGTGTGCTAATTGCGGCGGCGGGCCGTTCGTCATAGAGCGCTTCGGACGGCGCGGCGCTGTTGCTCAACGAGGCCACGGTTGCCACGCCGGGCAGGCAGCGCTCGACGAAGCGGCGACACTGCCCCAGCGACTGCGGGTGCGCGTACAACACCTTCACCTCGGACAGCTTGGCGCCCTCTTTTGCGACCAGGCACTGCCGGATGGGAATCACCGTCTCGCCCGCGATTCGCAGGTCCGTCTCGTGAATCAGCAGGTCAAGCGTGGTGGTGACGCTGCCCTCCAGCACATTCTCGATCGGCAGCACGCCCTCGCTGGCCGCGCCGGTCTCGATGGCCGTGACAACCGCGGGCATGCTGGTGAGCGGCAGGTATTCGGCGTCCGGGCCGCCATACGCCCGCGCCGCCTCCTCACTGAAGCTTCCGGGCGGGCCGAGATAGGCAATTGATTTCATGCTTGATGCTTGATGCTTGATGCTTGATGCTTGAAACGTCCTGCGAATTCAAGCATCAAGTATCACGTATCAATTTATTCTTTCCCAAACGTATCAACCGCGTAGCTGGCGCTGTTCTGATCATACCCGGCTGCGTAGGCCACTTCTTCGGCCTTGATGCGCTCCTGGCGCGCGGCCAGCATCTTGTTCAGCGCGCCCATGTAGGCCTCAGCTGCCGCAACGATTGTGTCGGTGTTGACGCCGTAGCCGCTGAACACCTGCGGCCCGCGCCGCCCGCTCTGCTGCGCCGCGCCGTTCGAGGGCGCGCCCTGCTCCTGAATACGCACCGTCACCTCGGCCACCGCATCCAATCCCTCGGTGATCGCGTTGATCGAGAACTCCATCAACTCGTTCGGGCGCTGCACAATCCGGTTGATCGCCTTGTAAATCGCGTCTACCGGGCCGGTGCCATGCGCGCTGTCGGTGTGAATCTGTTCGTCCTGGCCGATCAGCCGCACGGTCGCCACTGATGTGACGTTCGTGCCGCATGTGACCTGCACATGGTCGAGCTTGAATATTTCCGGAGTGCGCTGCGTCTCACCCGCGATCAGCGCCTCGATGTCGCGGTCATCAACAACTTTTTTCTTGTCGCACAGATCCTTGAAACGCGTGAACACCTGCTGAAAATCTTCATCATCAAGCGTGTAGCCCATCGCCTCGATGTGCTTGCGGAAGGCATGGCGACCGCTGTGCTTGCCCAGCACCAACTCGTTGCCTTCCAGCCCAATCGTCTCGGCGCTCATGATCTCGTAGGTCATGCGATTCTTCAGCACGCCATCCTGGTGGATGCCCGACTCATGCGCAAAGGCATTCGCGCCGACAATTGCTTTATTGGGCGGCACCGGCACGCCGATGATTGAACTGAGCAAGCGGCTGCTGCGCGCGATCTCCTCGGTGCTGATCTGCGTCTCGATTCCATAGAACTGGCCGCGCGTGTGCAGCGCCATGACAACTTCTTCCAGGGAAGCGTTGCCAGCCCGTTCACCAATGCCGTTGATCGTGCATTCGATCTGGCGCGCGCCGCCGCGCACACCGGCCAGGCTGTTCGCCACCGCCAGCCCCAGGTCATCGTGGCAGTGCGTGGAGATAATCACGTTCTCCGCGCCCGGCACGTTGCGGCGAATGCCATCAATCATGGCGTAATATTCATCCGGCGTGGCATAGCCAACGGTATCGGGAATGTTCAGCGTGGTCGCGCCGCACTCGATCGCAATCTTAAGCACCTGGTACAGGTACTCGGGATCGGAGCGGCTGGCGTCCATGGGCGAAAACTCTACGTCTTCGCACAGGCTGCGGGCGTAGGTCACCATTTCGCCGATCAACTCCATCGCTTCGCCACGGCTCTTGCGGAACTGGTGCTGCAAATGAATATCCGAGGTGGACATGAAGGTGTGGATGCGCTTTTTCGCGGCTGGCTGAATCGCGCTCCAGCATTTGTCAATGTCGTCTTTGTTGGCGCGCGCCAGCCCGGCGACGACCGGGCCATCGGGCGTGCCGACCTCACGGGCGATCTGGTGTACTGCCGCCCAGTCGCCCGGCGACGCGGCCGGGAAGCCCGCTTCAATAATGTCGACGCGCAGCCGCGCCAACTGCCGCGCGACTTCCAGCTTTTCCTCCAGCGTCATGGTGCAGCCGGGCGCCTGCTCACCATCGCGCAATGTCGTGTCAAAAATACGTACGTGATCGTCAGAAGATACGTGAGGCTCCATGGAATTCACTCCTGATTGCAAATTGCAGATTGCAGATTACTCTCGCTCAATCTGCAATCTGCAATCTACAATCTACAATGACTAGGCTCCGCCCTCGCCCGGCACGACTTCGCGCGGGTTGACGAACGGCATCATGCGGCGCAGTTCGCGCCCAACCTGCTCGATCTTGTGCTGGCCGTCCTGCTGGCGCATGCGGTTGAAATTTGCACGACCGTTGTGATTCTCGTCGATCCACTCCTCGGCAAACGCGCCGCTCTGAATATTGGCGAGCAACTGCTTCATGGCCGCGCGGGTCTGCTCGTTGATGATCTTGTCACCAGCGATGTAGTCGCCCCATTCCGCTGTGTCGGACACCGAGTAGCGCATGTAATTCAGGCCGCCCTGGTAGAACAGGTCGACAATCAGCTTCAATTCGTGCATGCACTCGAAGTAGGCGACTTCCGGCTGGTAACCGGCCTCGACCAGCGTCTCGAAGCCAGCCTTCACCAGCGCTGACACGCCGCCGCACAGCACCGCCTGCTCGCCGAACAGGTCGGTCTCGGTCTCCTCGGTGAAGGTCGTCTTGAGCACACCTGCCCGAGTCGAGCCGATGCCCTTGGCGTAGGCCAACGCGTCCTCCAGCGCATGGCCGGAGGCGTCCTGATGCACCGCGACCAGGGCGGGTACGCCGCCGCCCTGCGTGTACACTTCGCGCACGCGGTGGCCCGGCGCTTTCGGCGCGACCATGCTGACGTCTACGTTCTCGGGCGGTACGATCTGGCTGAAACGAATGTTGAAGCCGTGCGCGAACATGAGCGTCTTGCCGGCCGTCAGGTGCGGCGCGATCTCGTCGCGGTACAACTCGGCCTGGCCAGTGTCCGGCGTGACCATCATGATGATCTGCGCCGCTTTGGCGGCGTCCGCGACCGATAGTACCTTGAGACCGGCGGCCTCGGCCTTGGCGCGGCTCTTCGAGCCCTCGTACAGACCGACCACAACATCCAAACCGCTTTCTTTGAGGTTCAGCGCGTGGGCGTGGCCTTGGCTGCCGAAACCGATGATCGCGATTGTTCGACCTTTCAGCCGATCAAGATCCGCCTGCTTATCGTAGAAAAGCTCTGCCATGGTGATGTTGTTCCTTATCTTCTATACAAGACTACACGTATTGATTGCGAACCGAGAACCACGAACCGAGAATCATATGTGCCACAATATTGCGAACATCTTTGTCATGGTGAGCGCAGCGAACCATCTCATTGAAGTACGACGAGATGCTTCACGCCGTTCAGCATGACACAGAAACCGGTTCCCAAGTTCTAGTTCAACGCATTAACCGGCTCCACATGATGCCCGTTGCTGTTTTCCGCCGCCTCGGCTGGCGCCTGATGCGTATGCGCGCCGCGCACCATCGCAATACGGCCAGTTCGCATCATCTCCTTGATGCCGTACGGTCGCACCACCTCGATGAAATTTTCAACCTTCGACGGCGTGCCGGTCATCTCAACGATCATCGTTCGCACGCCGACATCAACGACTTTTCCACCGAACACATTCGCCAGCGAGACAATCTCGGGGCGCGTAGCGGGCGGCGCATGCAGCTTCACCAGGACCATCTCGCGATCAACCGTCGGGTCGTTCGTTACGTCGCTGACCTTCAGCACCTCAATGAGTCGATAGAGCTGCTTGGTGATCTGCTCGACATCCGCCGACTCGACCACCAGCGTCATGCGGCTCACGCCGGGCGTCTCGGTGTGGCCGACGGCCAGACTCTCGATGTTGTAGCCGCGCCGACGAAACATGCTGACCGCGCGATTCAACACGCCGGGCCGATCCTGCATTAAAGCGATGATTGTATGCTTTTTCACGATAACTCCTTTTAAGTAAGAACCGAGAACCAAGAACTAAGAACCCGCTGATCCCACAATGTTCTGGTTCTTGGTTCTTCGGTTCCTGGTTCTATGCGGTTGGCGCTTCCGTAATCATCTCGCCAATGCTGTTGCCCTGTGGAACCATCGGCCACACGTTCACTTCGCGCTCCACGCGGAAGTCGATCAGCACCGGGCCGTCAATTGCGTAGGCCTGCTCAATCGCCGCATCGACATCGTCTGAGTTCTCGACCGTAATCGCGTTCCAGCCGTAGGCTTCGGCCAGCTTGGCGAAGTCAGGGCCGGACAATGGCGTGCCGCTGTAGCGCTTGTTCTCGAACAGTTCCTGCCACTGCCGCACCATGCCCAGATAGCCGTTGTTAATCACAGCGATCTTCATGTTCTTGATGCCTTCCTGCATCACGGTCGCCATTTCCTGG
>DASTWM010000109.1:0-29184 GCA_035765855.1 Roseiflexaceae bacterium | reverse complement strand
GCTACCGCTGCCGTTGTCATTCGTGCTGGGCGGCGAATCACCGATTACTGCCGCACTTTCTGCCGCCGCGTGGCTCCTGGGCCTGTGCGTTGTGTTGCCGCCACTGCCGATCTGGATGGCGCTACTGTACCGGCGCAATCTCGCTGCGCGCTCGGGCGCTGATCTGGAGGCGAAAATACAGGCATGGCTGGCTCAGGGTTAAGTGTTGACGATTGCGTGCGTGCCTGCATGCTGAACGTTTGAAGAGGATGTATGCTCGTTCAAGATATAACAAATCAGATTCGCACTGAGGCCGCCAAGGTGCTGGTCGGCCAGGAAGAGCCATTCACGCACATGCTGATTGCGCTGTTCAGCAGCGGGCATGTGCTGCTGGAGGGCGTGCCCGGCACCGCCAAAACGCTCATGGCGAAAACGCTGGCCATGCTCATCCAGGCCGAATTCAAGCGCGTGCAGTTTACGCCCGACCTCATGCCGTCCGACGTGGTCGGCACGCAGGTATACGAGATGGGCAGCGGCGAATTCCGGCTGCGCAAGGGGCCGATCTTCACCAACGTGCTGCTGGGCGACGAGATCAACCGCGCGCCAGCCAAAACGCAATCGGCGCTGCTGGAAGCCATGGAGGAACAGCAAGTCACGATCGAGGGACAGCGGCTGCCGCTGCCGAACCCATTCTTCGTGCTGGCGACCCAGAATCCAGTCGAGTACGAAGGGACGTACCCGCTGCCGGAAGCGCAACTCGACCGCTTTTTGTTCAAGGTGCTGGTCGATTACGCGCCGCAGGAGGTCGAGATCGAGGTGCTGCGGCGCTATCATCGCGGCTTCGACGCGCACCACCTGGAGCAAGTCAATCTCAAGCCTGTCGCCACGCCTGACGTGCTGGCGCAGTGCCGCCATGAGATCCGCGAAATCGAGGTGGACGACGGCATTCTCAAATATATCAGCGACATCGCGCAGGCCAGCCGCAAGAGCCTCGACCTTGTGCTGGGCGGCTCGCCGCGCGCCTCGATTGGATTGTTGCTGGCCGCCAAGACCTGGGCTGCCATGCAGGGTCGCCCGTTTGTCGTGCCGGACGATGTAAAGTTTCTGGTGCGCCCGGTGTATCGCCACCGCATTATTCTGAAGCCGGAAGCTGAGATCGAGGGGCTGAACGCCGACACGGCCATGACCCGCATCCTGTCGCGGGTGGAAGTGCCGCGCTGACCAGCAGCAAGCCATGACAACAGAAACCTACATTCGCAAACGTGTGGCTTCGCTGATCTCGCGTCGCCAGAACCAACGAACACCCCAGGAGCGCGAAGCTGTTCTGGATGAACTCATCGCGTTGTACGACGGCATCACGGACGAAGCGCAGGCGCAGGAGGTGCGCCGGACGTTTCTGCTCAGTCTGGAAGACAAGCCCGATATTCTCAGCAATGAGCGTTATTCGAGCTTCGTGGCGGAGCGCGTGCAGCCCGAAGATTTTGCCGATCTCGGCTGGCGCACGCCCCGGCATGTGATTGAATATTGCGAACTGCTGTACAGTTTCAGCTATGAAACTGACACCATGGCCGAGCATGTGCGCACCCTTGTGCAAAATGTCCTGCTGTATATGCTCCAGCACTATGAACAGCACGGTGAATACGAGAACATGTTTCAACTGCTGCGGCTCGCGCCGGAATTACCAACGAGCAACAGCGTGGAGTTGCTGCGGCTGCGCAACCGAGCGCATTTGTACGAAATGCGGCGGGTCAAGCAGAGCCGCCGCATCCTCTACAGCTATCTTGTGGTACAAATCCTTTTAATTGTGCTTGTATTTCCGCTTTTGTTCGTCAATGCCGAGAATGGGAAATTACAGGCGGATGCGCATCAGGCCGGGGTTGAATTGCCAGCCAAGCCAGGCGAGCAGCACCAAATGCTCTCGTACTCGGATGGGGTGTACTGGTCGCTGATCACGGCGGCCTCGATCGGCTACGGCGATGTGACGCCCAAAACCACGACGGGCCGTATTCTTGCGGCGACGCTCGGTGTCATGGGCGTGGTTACGGTTGGCGTGATTGCCGGGTTGATCTTGAATTGGATTACGGCAAGGAGTATTGAATAAAGAAATGTACTTGCCATGATCCCAACCTTCCGCCTGCTGCTGTTTCTGCTGCTCGGCTCCGTGCTCGTCGCGGGCGTCGCGCTGGTTCCGGCGCTGCTGTGGCTGGCTGTCGCCTACCTGGCCGCCGTCGCCGGGCTGGTCGCCGCCGACTACCGGGTGACGCCAAAGCCGGGCCAGCTTGAGCTTGAGCGCATCAACGACAGCAAGCTCTCGCTCGGCGCGGACAATCTCGTCACGATTTTGCTGACCAACCAGAGCCGCCGCCCACTCCAGTTCCGCATCCGCGATGAGTACCCGTACCAGTTCAACTCCGACGCGACGATTATCAACGGCGAGGTTGGGCCGCTCGATCTGTATGAAGCGCGCTACCATGTGCGCCCGTTGCAGCGCGGCGACTATGCGTTTGGCGACATCAACGTGCGCTATGACAGTGCGCTCAAGACGTTTGTGCGGCAGGCGCGCTACCCGGCCACGGCGTCGGTCAAGGTGTACCCGAACGTGCTGGACGTGCGCAAGTACGACCTGCTGGCGCGCAAGGGCTTGCTATTCGAGCTTGGTTTGCGCCCGCAGCGCGTGTTCGGCAGCGGCACCGAATTCGAACGGCTGCGCGACTACAGCACCGACGACGAGTTCCGGCGGATCGACTGGAAGGCGACCGCGCGGCGCGGCAAGCCAATCGCAGTCGAGTTCGAGACCGAGCGCAGCCAGTACATCGTCAGCGTGATTGACACCGGGCGGCTCATGCGCCCGCCAATCGGCGATATTTCCAAGCTCGACTATGTGATCAATGCCGCGCTGCTGCTCTCCTACGTCGCCACGCTGAAGGGCGACCATGTCGGTATGCTGTCGTTCGCCGATGACGTAGGCACCTACCTCGCGCCGAAACGCGGCACGCACCAGTTTTACCGCATGCTGGAGGCGCTCTACAACGTGCAGTACCAGCCGGTCGAGGCCGACTACGCCCGCGCGCTTTCGTACCTCGACATCAAGCATAAGCGCCGCTCGCTGGTCATCCTGTTCACCGACGTGGTGACGCTGGACGCCGCCAGGCCGCTGATCGCCTACATGGCCCGGCTGGCGCAACGCCACCTGCCGCTGTGCGTCGTCATCTCCGACCCGAACATCACCGGGCTGGCCGCCCAGCCGCCCGCAAGCTCCACGGCGGTATACCAGCGCGCTGTGGCCGAGATGCTGCTCCAGGAGCGGCAGGTCGTGCTCGACACGCTGAATCGCAGCGGCGTGCTGACGCTCGACGTGCCGGCCGACAAGCTGAGCGTCAGCCTGATCAACAAATATCTGGAACTGAAAGGGCGCGGGGTGTTGTGAGCGGATAACAAGGTGACAAGATGACAGGGTGACAATGGAAACCGTGTCATGTTGAGCGAAGCGAAACATCTCACTGGATATACATCGAGACCCTTTCCTTCGCTGCGCTCAGGGTGACAATGAGAACAGAGCTACTCAGCCGCGTTGCATGTGCTACTTTAATCACACTGGCGTTTCTTGCGCTTTGTCAATCATTATTTCAAGTTCCTGGGTGAGCATCTTTCCACATCGCTACCTCATCACTGCTCATGTAGTGGCATTTCTCACTCCCGCAAGCTATCCTTGTAGCCCCAGTAAGCACTTCATAGTAAAAAACTCCCATTGCATCATTCTCTTATCACGTATATGATAGGGCTGTGCTCGTTCCCAACCACAACATTCCTGATCTGAAACAAGCTCGAGGGTATCTATGAGCCAACAGCACCCGCGCCCTGCTTCTTCATCTCGCCGCGCCGTGTTCGCATGGTGGCGGCGCACCGGCGAGCCAGCCGTGCTGACCATGTTCGGCATTTCCGCCTTCACGCTCCCTGTTCTGGTGTTGCTCGACGTTTTGTCGTTTGCTCAAGTGATGCGCGCCGCCGTGGTGCTCGGTTGGCTGGCTGGCGGGCTGCTGCTGCTGCGGCTGCCGCGCATCCTGCGGCATGAGCGCTACCGCATCGCAGTGCTGGGCGCTATTAGCGTCTTTGCCGTGGTTGCCGCGCTGATTGTCACCATGTTCCCGCGCCCGCTGAGTCAACCGCAGGACGGCGACGCCGCGCTGGCAGCGGTGCTGTCGGCGCTTCAGGAAGAAGCACAGGGCAATGCTGCCAGCGGCGAGCTGGCATCCCCTCATCTCCAGGCTGGGCAACTCACCTTTGTGTCGCGCCCGCGCATCTCGGCTGACATGTTCGCGTATGTCTTACAGCGTGGAATTGGCGCAGGCCCATCGCCCGCCGCCCCGTACGCCTACGACCTGTACAACATTGTCGTGAGCTACGGGCTCGATCCAGCGGTCGCGCTGGCGTTCTTCGCGCATGAGTCACAGTTATGCAAAACTGGCGTGTGTATTACGAACGATACGAAGGGCTGGGGAGCGCAGCGCGCCGCCTACCGCAGCAGCCGTGCAATCGGCTATGCGCCGGGGCCGTTTGTGCGCTACCGCACATGGCAGGACGGGCTGCGCGACTGGTGCGAACTGATTTTGTATGGCTACGTCGGGCGCGGGCTTGACACGGTTGAAAAGGCCATACCGGTCTATGCGCCTACAAGTGATGGCAACGTGCCGACCTCATACATTGCCACTGTGCGGCGACTGGTTGCGAACTGGCAGGGCCGCCCGATCGTCGCCGGGCCGCCCGCGCCCGATGTGCCGCGCGTGTACACCGGCGGTCTGGAAAATGCGCTCACCTCGGAAACATTTCGCGCGACCGGGCTGGAGTTCCATTCAAACTGGGCCTTTCACCATTACGCGCTGGACGAGGCCCGCGCGGGACGCTCGCTTGGCTCGCCATTGGATGAAAGCCGCGTGATCACGGTCGATGGCAAGAAGTACGCCGTGCAGACGTTTGCGCTCGACACGCTCTACACGCCGCTTGCCGGGGACATGAGCCAGACGAATTGGAACGATGTGCAGCGATTCAGTGCGCTGTTGAAGCAAAATAAGCCGACTGCAACGCCCGTGCCATCGGCCACTGCCGCGCCGCCGTCAGGCACGCCGAAAGCGCTGCCAACGACAACATCGCAACAAGGAACGGTTAAGAAGTAAGCGCGGGTTGCACATGGCAGAAGCGAGATTCGCCATGCGCAACTAATGCTACGGTGCGGTTACAGTGCCAGTAAGCGTGGCCGTGCCGGTAAGCGCCGGCGTCGCCGTGAGCGTCGGCGATGGTGTCAGCGTCGGCGTTGCGGTCGCTGTCGGCGATGGCGTCAGCGTCGGCGTGGCCGTGAAGGTCGGCACCGGCGTGGCTGTTGGCGTGGCCGTTGGCGTCGGCGGCACGATGATCGACCGCGCGCGACCGGCAACGCTCGGCACAAAGCCGGGATCGAACGCGTAAATACCACCAAAACTCACGAGCAGCGCCAGCACAATCGCCGTCACTGGAATGAGCCAGTTCGGCAACTGGCGCGGCATCGGCGTGCCGCCAAGCGAAGGCATGGGCGCGGCTGATTCGCTGAAATGCTGGCTGTGATACTCCTCAAGCGCCTTCGCCGGGTCGACACCCACATAGCTCGCGTAATTGCGCACCATCTCCTCGGCAAAAGGCCCGCGCGGTAGCAGCGCGAACTTTTCCTCCTCCATGGCCTGGATGTAATGCATGCGAATTTTGCTCTCAAGCTCGGCCTGCACCAGCGTAATACGCCGCCGTTGCCGGGCCGTACGCAGCCGCATGCCAAGCGGCAGTTGCGCCAGATCATCCTGACTGAGATCGGCAGCAGCCTCAACTTCCGGTTCGCTTAACAACGCATGCTCTTCGCTCGATGTAATGAAAACAGGCTCTTCTTGCTCCTGCCCTCGGCGGTAGACGCGGCGCTGCGGGCGCGGTGCATGCTCAGCATCGTCGCTTGCCGGAGGCATAGCAGGGACTTCAGGCTGTGTTCGTGACGACGTGAGTGCAGCAGCGCGTTCCGCCAGGCGTAAATGCGCCCGAATGCGCGCCAGCAATTCACCCGTGCGGAACGGCTTGGCGACATAATCGACGGCACCGGCATCAAGCCCCTGCACAATATCTTCTTCCAGGCCATGATCGCTTAAAATAATGACCGGGAAACGCGGCGTTAATACGGGAAGCAGCGACCAGCCATCCTCCGAATTCATGCCTGCATTGAGCAGAATAAGATCAGGATGCTCCGTCGTTGCTAACGCCTCCGCAGTACGTGTGTCAGTCGCGCGCACAACTTCGTATGAAGCCTCCTCAAGCTGTTCGCCCAGGCGCGCAAGCAACTTCACATCACTATCAATGACTAAAATCTTCGGCAAAAGAAACTCCTGAGTCGCTGCCGCACCCCATGGCCGCAGCATGGTATTGACATCAATCAATCGGCGCGCTATTATAGCATACCCATCTCAAGTGGACAAAGGAACAATCATGACAACGCGTGTAGTATGCTACGGACTTGGACCCATTGGACTCAGGATTGCGCAATTAGCGGCCCGCCGCCCCAACGTCCAAATCGTCGGCGCAATCGACATCGATCCCAATAAAAAAGGTCGTGACTTTGGTGAGTTGATGGGTGGCGAACCAATGAACGTGCAGGTCAGCGACGATCATGCCGTGCTTGAACAAACCAGGCCGGATGTCGTGCTGCACGCCACAGGTTCGTCTCTTGCGCAGGTTGCGCCGCAACTCTATGAAATAATAACCCGCGGCGCGAATGTTATTTCGACATGCGAGGAATTGTCGTTCCCGTGGACCGCCCAGCCGCAGATGGCCGCCGACCTTGACTCCGCCGCGCGCCGCGCCGGTGTCACGCTGCTCGGCACCGGCATCAATCCTGGTTACGCGATGGACGCGCTGCCACTCATGCTCACAGCGCCATGCACCAGCGTACAGGCGGTGCGCGTGCTGCGCGTGGTCGACGCTGCTCAACGGCGCGGCCCGCTGCAGCAGAAGATTGGCGCGGGCTTGACGCCCGACGCTTTTGCCCAAAAGGTGCAAGCAGGCACGGTGCGCCATGTCGGCCTGCCTGAGTCGCTGCACATGCTGACTACGACACTCGGCTGGCGGCTCGACCGATCCGAAAACACGATCGAATCGGTGCTGGCGGATGACGCGATAACGACTGATTTTGTGCATGTGCAGCCCGGCCAGGTGGCGGGCGTGCGGCAGGTTGCCAGCGGTTTCATTGGCGAGCGCGAGGTGTTGCGGCTGGAACTGCGCATGTATCTCGGCGCGCCCGACCCGCAGGACACGGTTGAAATTGATGGCGAGCCGCCAGTCCGCATGACGATTGCAGGCGGCCTGCACGGCGACTACGCAACTGCGGCGATGATGGTGAATGCCATTCCCAGCGTGCTGCGCGCGGGCGCAGGTCTCGCCAGCATGGCCGATATTCCGCTGGTCCATGTGTGGTAACGCCACATGACTGGGAGCAAGAATTGTTCTGGACAGCGGCCCAGCTTCATGATCAGCGCTGCTCGACAAGCACACTTCATGCGATTTCATCAAATATTCCATCGCACGTTCTTTACGGTATTGCTGGCGTGCAGTCTTGTGCCGCTCAGTGTTCAGGCTGCACGCCCCAAAGGCGCAGTGTTCCTTCGGTAGCTTCGGCATGAGGTCGGCGATAAAGCCTTTTTCAGGACGCTCCAGGCATATTTTCAGCAGCATCGCTACGGCGTTGCCGCAACAGCGGACGTGCAGCACGCCTTTGAAGCCGCCAGTGGACGCGATCTTGCTGCGTTATTTCGCACATGGGTTCAGCCGTAACACAGGAACGGAAGAAAGCGATGCTTGACCATATTGATCTGGCGCACACAATCAGCAAGCAGGAGTACAAAGCGCGGCTGCCTGATTTACAAATGCGCCTGTATGCTATCGAGCGTGCTGTGCAACAGGCAGGCGTACCAGTGCTCATTCTTTTTGAAGGCTGGGCTGGCACATCGAAGATTGGCGCGATTAGCGCGCTGACACGCCGCCTCGATCCACGGGGTCTGCGGGTGCATCCGATTACCCCACCGCGCACGTTCGAGCAGCAGTATCCATGGCTCTACCGCTTCTGGCTCAAAATCCCGAGCTATGGTCAAATTGCGCTGTTCGATCGCTCATGGTATCGCGAAGTGCTGGCCGAACGGACGCATGAAGACAGCACGCCCGAAATGTGGCGCCAACGCTGCGAAGATATCGTCACCTTTGAACGACAACTGGCTGATGATGGCACGCTTATCCAGAAATTCTGGCTCCACATTTCCCGGGAGGAGCAGGAGCGCCGCTTCGAGGAGTTACAAAGCGACCCACTCACGGCATGGCAGGTGACGGACGAAGACCGCTGGCAGAACCGGCACTACAAACGCGTGCGCGTTGCCGTCGAGGACATGCTGACGCGCACCGATACACCCCATGCGCGCTGGATCGTCCTGCCCGCAACTGACCGGCGCGCACTGCACCTCACAATCGCCGAAACGATCGAGCGCGCGCTTGACGCCCGCCTCGATAATATCGCAAACGCACAAGAGCAGATACATGACGCCCAGCAGAACGGCCATGCCGACAACTCCGTTCCACCATTGAGCAGCGGTATGGCACAACTCCCTGTGCCGAGCATACTCAACCAGGTCAACCTCAGTTACACGCTTGAGAAAGAGGAATACTCAAAGAAACTCAAGAAACTTCAGGCCAAGCTGTACCTGCTCGGGCTGGAGGTCTATCGCCAGCAACGACCAGTGGTGTTGCTCTTTGAAGGATGGGATGCTGCCGGAAAGGGCGGCGCAATTCAGCGCATCACCACCCGGCTGGACCCGCGCGCATACGTCGTGCATACGATTGCCGCGCCTACTGGCGAAGACAGGTTGCACCATTACCTGTATCGCTTCTGGCGGCGGTTGCCGGCGCGCGGCCAAATAGGAATTTTTGACCGATCATGGTACGGTCGTGTACTGGTCGAGCGGGTTGAGGGATTTGCGAGAACCAACGAGTGGCAGCGCGCCTATGCTGAAATCAACGAGTTCGAGCGCGACCTGATCGACTTTGGCATGGTCGTGTGTAAATTCTGGATGCACATCAGCCCCGATGAGCAGTTGCGGCGCTTTGAAGAACGCCAGACGGTGGAATACAAGAAATGGAAGCTGACCGATGAAGATTGGCGCAACCGCGAGAAGTGGGCCGACTACGAGCAAGCCGCCGACGAAATGCTGGTGCGAACCTCCACACCCGCCGCGCCATGGACAATTGTCGAAGCTGAAAACAAACGCTTCGGGCGCATCAAAGTTCTTCAGACTGTTGTGCAGCGGCTGGAGGATGAGCTGGGGCGCGTGGAATTGTGAATCTCAGGAAAGCAGCCATGTCAGCTTTTGAACTTCCCAATCTTCTTACAGTCGCGCATTATTCATGCCGAGCTTTATTGACAGGATGAGCAAACCCCTTGATAAGGGCTGAAACGCGCAATCTGGAACGAAGCGTTGCGCGCTGCTGCCACAGCACCACACTAAGAGCAGGCAGATACACGCCAAGCATGATCAGCGGCACGGTCGGCCAGTTGGTCGTGTAATCCTCATTGATACAGAAATAGGCAATCCACGCAGTAACGGTCAGGAATCCCATCTGTCGCGCAGTTTGTGGAATCATCCAGACAAGCAACTGGTCATAAAACATGTAATGCTGCGGAGTGATAGAAAGGAAAAAGAGGAAGCGTGCATGCCAGTCGCGCCAGAAGAACAGTGTAAGAATCAGCACTGGCCCAAAGAATGCCAGCAAGGGCGTGAAGCCAGCATAGCGGTCAATCTGTGACAACCAGCGCCACGGCCACGAGGGCATAATGAGCAGCGAGGCAACAACAATGAGCGCCGCGCCAAGCATGCGCTTCCATGTCCAACGAACTGACAGCGCTACCGGCAGCGCCAGCGTCGGCTTTGCAGCGAGCGTGAAGAACAGCGACGGATACAGCAACACCGCCATAAACAATGGCGACCATTGCATTGCGCGGGCGGCCATCCAAAATGCTGGCGAGACAAACACGAGCAACCGCCAGTATTGACCTTGCCGCGTTAATCCATATGCTAAGCACCCGCAAATACATGCATAGCAGCCAATGATTGCGAGTTGATCGGGCATCAACGCAAAGGGCATGACTACCAGTGCGGCAGTGAGGGGATACGGGATAAGCACCGCCGACGCGGCATGGCGATACGGATCGCGTCCTGCAATGAGATCGCGAGCAGCGTTGAACGCCCATCCCATGTCAACAAAAACATCCTGAAATGAAGTGCGGACAAGCGAACAAAGCAATCCGCTGCACAGGCCGACAAGCACAGCTATAAGGAGACGCTGTCGTTGTGAGTTGTCATAGAGCAAAGCAGAATTCATTCGAGTCCTTCGCACGCATGTATTCTACATCAGCAATAATCCATACCAAATCATACACAGTTTGTGTCATGCCTGCTATGCCCCTTTTGTCCCTGCTCATAGCATGACCATGCTCAAGCAAGGTATGGAAATAAAATACCACGACTACAGAGCGAAGGTAAAGAACTCCTTCATCTCTGTAGTCGTGATAAGAATATGATTGTAGTTATTGCGCTGTAATTACTGATCGCACAAGGCCAGCCCAAGCATTAGCGCTTTGTGTACTGTGGCCGCTTGCGCGCACGCTTCAAACCGGGCTTCTTGCGCTCTTTCATGCGTGGATCGCGCGTCAGAAAACCGGCATGTCGGAGCGTTGGGCGAAGTTCTTCGTCCAGGTCTAAAAGAGCGCGAGCAATGCCATGCCGCACCGCAATGGCCTGGCCGGACAAACCGCCACCGCGCACCTTCACCAGCACATTGAAACTTGCTGCATTGCCAGTGAGATCGAGCGGTTGCACAATCTCACTTTGAAACAACTCGCGCGCGCCGAAGTAATCACTTGGCGACTTACCATTGATGACGAAATCACCGCTGCCAGGGAACAACCGCACCCGCGCAACCGCAGTCTTGCGACGGCCAGTACCCTGGTAGTATCGCTTGTCAGTCATGAATTTCTCCCACTTAATAGTGTGTTCGTTGCTATGCTCTCAAAACTAGCCTTGCGGGCGCGGCGTGTACGACTTTGGCTGCTGCGCTGCATGCGGGTGTGCCGGACCAGCATAGATCTTCAGTTTTGTGATCTGCTGGCGACCAAGCCGCGTCTTCGGCAGCATGCCCTTCACGGCAAAGCGCAGAATACGCTCAGGATGTTGGGCCAACATCCGCTTGTACGGCGTCTGCTTCAAGCCACCTGGGTAATTGGAGTGGCGATAATAGATCTTTTGATCTGGCTTGCGTCCGGTCAGGCGCACCTTCTCGGCGTTTACCACAACAACAAAATCGCCACCGTCCAAATTAGGGCTGAACGTCGGCTTATGCTTGCCGCGCAGCAGCGTTGCAATCTGGGTTGCCAGACGCCCTAACGTCTGATTGGAAGCATCAACCAGATACCATTCGCGCTGCACTTCAGAAGCTTTTTGCGAATAGGTCTTCATTCTTCATTCCTCAATACGAATAGACTCGCGTGTGTTATTCGAGTCATCTTTTCCATTGTCAGGCGGATAAGCCACCGACATCAGATACAATCCATGGGCCGGTGCTGTCCGTCCCGCTTTGCGCCGGTCACGGCTCGCCAGAATAGCCTGCCAACCGTCAGGATCAAGTTTGTTCTCGCCAACGAGTACCAGCGTTCCGACGATGTTGCGCACCATATGATGCAAAAATCCATTTGCCGCAATATCAATAGCTATGAGTTCGCGGCCCAATGTTTCAACAACGCCACAACTCGCTGCATAACATGTACGAACCGTTGACCCTTCAGGTGTTCCTGCAGCAAAGGCCGCAAAGTCGTGCGTACCGCAAAGTGCCTGTACTGCTGCGTGCATTGCCGCTATAGTAAGGTTATGTCCTACATGGACTACATGGCGGCGCAAGAGCGGCGACGGCACACGCGCGACGTCTATTAAGTATCGGTAGCTACGACGTATTGCATCATAGCGTGCATGGAAATCAAACGACGCCTTCCACACTTCTTGCACAGCGACATCTTCTGGCAGAATGGCATTCATACCACGCAGGATCGTCGCGATGTCGTGCTGGGTCTCTGTTCGCACGTTCGCAACCTGGCCGCGCGCATGCACACCAGCATCGGTACGACCAGAAAGGACAAATCGCCGCCGTTCCTGCGTGAACTGCTCCCAGGCTTCCTCAAGCGCGCCTTGAACGGAGCGCCCATTGTTCTGCCATTGCGAGCCAACAAAGTCAGTGCCGTCGTACTCAATTCGAAAGGCTATATTCCGCATAGTGATTTACGATTTATAACATCCCGACCATGCCATGGAACGGCCTAAATCGTAAACTTATACGAGTTCCAGCACAGCCATCACCGCGCCATCGCCCTGGCGCGGGCCAAGCTTGGTGATACGCGTGTAGCCACCATTGCGGCTCGAATATTCCTGCGGCGCAAACGTAAAGAGCTTGCGCATGGCATCCTTATTTGCCAGCCGTGAAAGTGCCATGCGGCGCGCGTGCGGTGTATCCTCACGCGCCAGTGCAATCAATCTTTCAATTTCTGGCTGCACCACTTTGGCCTTTGCCAATGTTGTCTGAATACGCCGATGATCGATGATAGCGATCATCTGATTGCGAATCAACGACTTGCGGTGCTCCGCCGATGTTCCTGGCATGCGCCGTGCTTTTCGGTGTCGCATCGTTCTATCCTTTAGTTAACTCTCGTTTGCAAGCGGCTCGGTACCGTTGCTGCTAATCTGACCTGTTGGCTGGGGCAGATAGCCCCGCTCAACAAGTTTGTCCCGAATTTCTTCCATGGATTTCTGACCGAGATTGCGCACCGACAAAAGCGCCTTCTCGTCCATCTCCATGACTTGACCGACTTTTGTGATATCCGCCCGCTTGAGACAGTTATACGTACGGGTTGTAAGATCAAGCTCTTCAATCGGCGTATCATAAATGTCGGCTGGAATCGTCAAGCCCCGATCAACGGCTGGTGCTTCCTCTTCGGTTGCCAGGCGGTTGAACTCAGCAATGGTTTGGCTGTATTGCACCAGCACTTGAGCCGCATGGCTCAACGCATCCCCGGGCTTAATGGTCCCATCCGTCCAAATCTCAATGAGTAGCCGGTCGAAGTCAGTCGTCTGGCCAATACGTGTATTTTCGACCACGTAGTTGACTTTGGGAACCGGCGTGAAAATGGCATCCACCGGAATCTCACCGATTGGCAATGCATCACGCTGGTCGGCGGGGAGGTAACCCTGGCCACGCTCGACCGTCATTTCAATCTCAAGGTGCGCATCGTCAGAGTCGAGTGTACAAATGTAATGATTTGGATTGACCAACTCAACGTTGCTCGGCGCATCAATATCGGCAGCGCGTACAGGACCAGCCCCCTGCTTGATCAGCAGCACTTTCACTGGACGCTCAGCATACGAGCGTAACCGAATACCTTTGGTGTTCAATACAATTTCAGTGACGTCCTCGCGAACACCAGGCACCGTCGAGAACTCGTGATACACACCATCAATTTTTATTTTGGTAATCGCCGAACCAGGAATGGACGAAAGCAGCACACGCCGCAGCGCGTTTCCAAGAGTATGCCCATAGCCAGGATCCAGCGGCTCTATTTTAAACCGACCATAATTTTCGGCCGCTTGGACAACCTCAATTTTCGGCATGGCGATGTCTAACACAAATCGCCTCCTCTATAGTATTTCACAGTATCTCTTGTACATTGTAAATTGATTGACAGGAGCGCATCAATTTACAATGTACAATCGGCGCATTAACGGCTATAAAACTCAACAATAAGCTGCTCGTTGATACCTGGCTCAGCATCCTCTCGGCGTGGCATGGCAATGACTTCGCCTGAGAGTTCATTCGCATTGAGCCGCAACCAATCTGGAGCCTTTACGCGATTCAGTTGGCCACCATCAACAACATTCTTAAAGTAATTACGGCGCCGGCTCTCCGGACGTACAGCAATCACATCGCCAACCTTCACAGTGTAGGAAGGAATATTGGTTTTGCGGCCATTTACGGTAATATGGCCATGCGAAACCAACTGACGAGCCTGCGAGCGCGTGGTTGCCATCCCTAAACGATAAACGACATTATCAAGCCGTCGTTCGAGAAGAATAAACAGGGCCGTACCCGTCTCGCCCGGAAAACGCTGCGCCTTCTCAAAGATGCGCCGGAACTGCCGTTCCAAAATGCCGTAAACATAACGCGCCTTTTGCTTTTCAAGCAACTGCACGCCATAATCTGAAACCTGACGGCGGCGAGCACCTGGGCCATGCTGCCCAGGAGGAAATGGGCGCTTGTTAAGAATGCGCTGTCCCTTTTCGGTAATACCAATGCCAAGCCGTCGGCTAACTTTTCCTACAGGTCCAGTATAACGAGCCATGAAACTACTTTCTCCCTAATGCACTACACGCGCCGCCGCTTTGGTGGACGGCATCCATTATGCGGAATAGGCGTCACATCAGTGATCGCAACAACTTGTAAGCCGTTCGCCTGCAACGAGCGGATAGCCGCTTCACGCCCAGCACCAGGGCCTTTGACAAAGACCTCTACTGAACGCATGCCATTCTCCATAGCACGTCGCGCCGCTGCTTCTGCCGTGAGCTGTGCGGCATAAGGCGTGCTCTTGCGAGAACCTTTGAACCCATTCTGGCCAGCGCTTGCCCAGCATACAACGTTACCAGCTGGATCAGTAATGGTGATGATTGTATTATTAAATGTGCTCTGGATATGTGCCTGGCCGCGTGGCACATTCTTCCGCTCGCGACGCTTGCCGCGTTGGCGACGCGCGGTCGCCGGTGTTTGCCTCGCCATTATACCTCCCAGTATATGTCAGCCATGGGCATGGTCCTAAGAGACCACACGCATGCTACTACTTCTTGGCCGCCTTCTTCTTGATACCAATCGCCTGGCCTTTCCGGCCACGCCGCGTTCGGGCATTGGTACGCGTGCGCTGCCCGTGGACGGGCATGCCACGACGATGACGCAATCCCCGATAGCAGCCAATATCCATCAGCCGTTTTACATTCAACTGAATCTCACGGCGAAGATCACCCTCGACGCGATACTCACGATCCACCACTTCACGAATGCGATTCACTTCTTCTTCAGTCAGATCGCGCACCCGCGTGTCGGCGCTCACGTTCGCTTTGTCGAGAATATCAGCGCCATTCGAGCGCCCGATTCCGTAAACATAGCTGATCGCAATCCCGATTTTCTTATTGCGCGGAATATCAACTCCAGCAATACGAGCCATACTTTCCTCCGATTACTAGAAAATGGGTTATCCTTGACGCTGCTTGTGCTTTGGCGTGCGGCTACAAATAACCCGCAACACGCCCTTCCGCCGAATAACACGGCAGTATTCGCAGCGTGGCTTAACCGACGCTTGTACCTTCATGTGAATTCCCCTTACACTACTCTTGCCGATACGCAAAACATAATCATGGCTATGTCAGGCAACCGCCTTACGCGCATGGGCTTGGCCGATCCAGGTCTTTAGTATCAAACACACAACAAGCCGCCCCGACCTAGCGGCGGGCAGCACTTTTGCTTTTGCCCTTAAAATTACCGATGTCGGTAAGTAATACGTCCGCGCGTCAGATCATAGGGTGACAATTCTACCTGGACTCGATCGCCCTTAAGAATGCGAATATAATTCATGCGCATTTTACCAGAAATATGCGCCAACACTTCAAGGCCATTCTCTAATTGTACCTTGAACATCGCATTTGGCAATGGTTCCAGAATAGTTCCCTCCATCACAATGGCATCTGTTTTCTTCGCCATATTCCTCCCAGATATCAATCCTGCCGTGTCAGTATTTCTGGCCCGTTTTCTTCCGTTACCGCAATAGTATGCTCATAGTGAGCAGCTAAACTACCATCAGCGGTAACAACCGTCCAGCCATCATCAAGCTCACGCGTAGCATAATCACCAAGTGTGAGCATAGGCTCAATGGCAAACGTCATCCCGGCCCGCAAACGTGGCCCGCGCCCTTGAGGCCCATAATTACGAATGTCAGGATCTTCGTGCATGGCACGACCAATACCATGACTGATATATTTACGAATAACGCCACATCCCCGCTGTTCTGCAAACGTCTGGATTGCATGGGATATATCGCTCAGGCGGCCACCAGCTTTCGCAAAGTCCAGCGCGTAGTAAAGCGTCTGTTCTGTTACATCCAGCAAGCGCTGTGCCTCGGGTGAAATGCACCCAACAGGGTACGTCCAGGCCGAGTCACCATGATACCCTTGCCAGATGGCTCCAATATCCACACTGATAATGTCACCCTCGTCCAACACCCGCCGCCCTGGAATCCCATGGACTATCTCGTCATTGACGGACGCACAGATCGACGCAGGAAAGGGTGTTGGCCCCGGATAGCCCAGAAACGATGGTATAGCACCTTGCTTAACAATGTAATCATGCACAAGCTCGTTGAGCTGCCCTGTTGTCACGCCAGGCCGCACCGCTTCACGCAGCAGCACATGACATTCGCCTACAATACGCCCGGCACGCCGCATTTTTTCGAGTTCGGCGTTATTCTTCAGGGTTAGCGCCATTGATACTCATTCCAATTGAAAACAGCATTGCCTCAGTAACTAATGACATTTCACGCTGCCCATCAACTTCTGACAAACTGCCTTGCTCACTATAATATTCAATCAGCGGCATGGTTTGAGCAAAATACACTTCTAAACGATGGCGCGCTGTTTCCAGATTATCATCATTACGTTGATACAACCGTCCGCCACAATGATCACAAACATCGGGGCGCTTCGACGGGAAATAGTATATATTATATGTAGACCCGCAAGTTTTGCAAGTTTGTCGACCTGCTATACGGCGCAATAAAACATCTTCCGGAACCCGCAAATAGATTACATGATCTATTTTGCGCTTGTGCCGCCGCAACTCGTCTTCGAGCGCGTGTGTTTGTTCACGTGTTCTGGGAAACCCATCGAAGATAACGCCGCCTTCGCAATCACTTTGGCTAATCCGTTCCATGATCATGCGGATTACCACTTCATCTGGAACGAGTTCGCCACGGTCCATGTATGACTTTGCAAGCATTCCTAACTCAGTTCCCTGGCGAAGCGCAGCCCGAAACAAATCTCCACTTGCTACGTGAACCAGCTTGCTCCGTTCTTCTAAGATATTGGCCTGCGTTCCTTTACCTGCGCCCGGTGCACCTAGCAAAATAATATCCATGCGACACTCTCTTTTGCTCATCGTCGAGCGACTACTCAACCGTTTTCAGGTTTTACCGTTTGATAAATCCTTCATAATTTCTCATTACAAGTTGAGCTTCGAGCTGACGCATAGTATCAATTGCCACACCGACAACAATAAGCAATGCAGTGGCACTCAGACCAATCTGCACCCCAGTAATTTGCTGAGTAATAAATGGCAGCACAGAAACCAGGCCAAGAAACAGCGCGCCGACCAATGTAATACGATACACAACGCGCGTCAGGTATTCTTCAGTCCGCCGGCCAGGCCGAATACCGGGAATAAAACCACCATTACGCTGAAGTGATTCAGGAATATTCTGCTGTGAGAAAATCACCATCGTATAAAAGTAGGTGAATGCTACGACCAGCAAGAACAGCAGAAGTGAATATACCAGAGAGCCGCCACTGTACTGTGGATTAAATGTCTGATAAGTGTAGCATGCTATCTGTTTAAGCACTCCGGCACCGGCAGGGGCAGTTTGTTCAGGGCAAGCATACGAAGCAATGGTCCCCGGAAAAATAATAATGCTTTGGGCAAAAATGAGCGGAATCATGCCTGCCATATTCACTTTAAGCGGAATGTGACTTGCTTGACCACCATACACGCGTGTGCCACGCATTTGTTTTGCATACTGCACCGGCACGCGGCGCTGGCCCTCCTGGATCAGCACAATGCCTACAATCGTCAGCAAAGCAATGACGATAAATGCAATAATGCCTATTAACTGCTCAACACCAACAGATGCCGTGGTAATAGCCTGGTACACCAGCACGGGAAGGCGCGAAATAATACCTGCAAAAATGATAACTGAAATACCATTCCCAATACCACGCTCCTGGATTTGCTCACCAAGCCATACCAGCAGCATTGTTCCTGCTGTCATGGTCACAAGTATGGTAAAGGTAGGAAAAAAATTCGCAAAGATATCAAACTGCGAGCGGAACAGCGCCACACCTCCAGCTATTTCGAGCGTTCGGGTCTGGCCATACGCCTGGAGGAAAGCGAGTGGCACAGTCAGCCAGAATGTAACCCGATTAAGCTGCATGCGCCCCTGTTCGCCCTCTTTGCTCAATTCCTGGAGCGCAGGAATAAGTGGGGTCAGCAGTTGCACAATAATGGAGGCCGTAATATACGGATACACACCCATCGACGCAACTGAGAGTTGCTGCAACGCTCCACCAGCAAACAGGTTAAGCAACTGTGCAAGTTGATTATTCTGCAACGCTTGCTGAAGCGAGCCAAGCGCTGTTGGGTCAATATTAGGTACTGGTATATGCGCAATAAAGCGAAATACCAGCAACATGGCTAATGTAAAAATAATACGACGCCGAAGATCCGGCAATTGTAGAGCTCGTAAAACCGATTGTAACATCGGCGCGTTCTCCTCATATAGGTGTGTGGCACAAGATGCGGCACAGAGCCAAAGCTCTCGCGCCGCATGCAGAAGTTAGTGATAAAAGAAACGCGAAAGATAGCGCGACACGGACAGAATGTTAGCGCTCTTCCGCAACTGCCTCTTTGCGCAAAGCAGGTCTGCGGCTCCGTGGGCGACGTTCCTTGTTCCACGGCACCTCTACGATTGTACCGCCAGCCGCTTCAATTTTCTGACGAGCACTTTCGCTAAACTTATGAGCATGAATCGTCAGCTTTGCTGTCAGATCACCATTGCCAAGAATCTTTAATGGTTTATTTTTGCTGATCACGCGACCATTCGTCAGCGCCTCGATAGTGACATCCTGGCTCTCGTCCCAATCGCTCAGATCACCAACATTAATAACCTGGTATTCTGTCCGCCAACGATTATTGAAGCCGCGCAGATACGGCAAACGCCGGACCAGGCGGTTCTGGCCGCCTTCAAAGGTACGGTACGGATTTGGTCCCGACCGTGCCTTTTGGCCCATCATGCCTTTGCCGCTTGTCTTACCTTTACCTGAACCTGGGCCACGTCCGACGCGCTTGGCCTCACGACGCGAACCTGGAGCAGGTTTCAGATCATGTAATTTCATAACTATCCTCTATGACGAATTTGCCACATGCGCAGTACATTCACACACATCGTACTATTGTACCACTAAATGAATGAACTTCAGCTATGTGGAAAATTCACACGTAACCTTTCGTGCTGCCACGATTCTACTCACGAACAGGTTCAGAACTGGCAGTGCCAACCTGTGCTGCTGGCTCTGATGCTGACGAGGCCTGGCGCGTTGTTGATGTTGTTGAAGTCGCGCTCGATAATTGGGACGATTGCCCAGCAGAAGCACCTGGCTCTTTAGCACGGACCACCGTTGTGGGTGCAGCAGAACGCTGTTCAGGCTGCACATCCCCGTCCACTTCCTCAACATGTAACAAGTGCTTAACCTTGAAGATCATGCCACGAACAGCCGGGGTATCTTCTTGAATAACAACACTATTCAACTTACGAAGACCCAGCGAGCGCACAGTTGCCTTCTGGTCCTTACTAAAGCCAATTGAGCTTTTACGATACGTAATACGAAGCTTTGCCATGCTATGCCTCCTGCGTCTCTCGGCGCGAACGACGCTGAAGCAACTCACGAGTTGTCATATCCCGCGATCGAGCCTGCTCCTCTACCGATGTAAGCTCGCTGAGCGCCTTGAACGTAGCCTTCACAACATTCACCGGATTGTTGCTGCCATATCGCTTCGAGAGCAAATCTCTGATCCCAGCAGCCTCAACCACCGGACGGACGCCGCGACCAGCAATAACGCCCGTTCCAGGTGCTGCTGGCAGCAGTCGCACGCGCGATGCTGAATAGCGAGTTTCTATTTCATGAGGAATAGTTGTGCGGGTAATTGGCACGCGAATAACATTCTTCTTCGCTGCTTCCACACCTTTTCGGATGGCCTCAGGCACCTCGCCGGCTTTTCCCATACCGACGCCGACATGGCCTTTGCCATCGCCAACAACGACAACCGTGCTAAAGCTAAAGCGTCGACCGCCTTTGACTACCTTGGCAACACGATTTATTTGAACGACGCGCTCTTCAAGCTCCAGTTCGTCAGCATTACTGATGCGTCTACGATTCACAATTTCCCCCATTTAGAATATTAAGCCCGCTTCGCGCGCTGCGTCAGCCAAAGCTTGTACCCGACCATGATATTTATAACCACCACGATCAAACACAACCTTTTCCACACCAGCATCCCGCGCACGTTCAGCAACAAGCTTACCAACTGCCTTAGCCTGCTCTGTTTTCGTCTGCCCCTCCAGGGATGAGGCCAGACTACGATCAACTGTTGAAGCAGCGGCAATTGTTCGGCCAACAGCATCATCTATAATCTGCGCATAAATATGAACATTACTGCGAAACACGCTCAACCGCGGACGATTTTCAGTTCCCTGAACCCGTTTCCGCACACGGAGGTGTCGTCGCAAGCGCAATTCACGCGGTGATCGTTTTGGCATTTCTTATATCTCCTTGCGGCAGAGATTATATCCCCTGCCTCTAGTTATTAAAAAATGATGCATGACAATGTAGCAGTTCATACCTGCTACTTCGTCTTGCCAGCCTTACCAGCCTTGCGACGAACCTGTTCGCCCTGAAGTCGAATGCCATACCCCTTGTATGGCTCCGGCGGACGAAGCCCGCGGACCTTGGCGGCCTCTTCGCCAACCATTTGCTTGTTGATACCACGCACAACAACGCGCTGTGGCTCATTAGCACTGCGGCGCTCGGCAATCTCAAACGTAATACCTTCTGGTGGTGTTACGCGAATAGGATGCGAAAAGCCAAGCTGAAGAATAAGGTTCTTGCCTTCATTCAACGCACGATAACCAACACCACTGATTTCCAGCACGCGCTGGTAGCCATCAGTCACGCCGGTGACCATGTTCGCCAGAAGCGAGCGTGTCAAACCGTGCAGCGCGCGATGCGTCCGGTCATCCGAAGGACGACTGACGTTGAGAACACCATCCTCTAAACGAATAATCATTTCAGCTGGGAGCTGCTGCTCCAACGAACCCTTCGGTCCTTTAACCCGGACGTAGTTATTATCGCCAATGGCAATGTCAACGCCCTTGGGGACGTTAATCGGTTTTCTTCCAATACGCGACATCTCATTCTCCTTTTTGGCTACCAGATGTAGCACAGCACTTCGCCACCAACATGCTCATGCCATGCTTCATGGTCCGCGAGCACGCCTTTTGGCGTCGAAAGAATGCTAATACCAAGGCCACCGCGCACACGCGGGATGTCGGCATGACCACTATAGACGCGTAATCCAGGGCGGCTTACCCGCTTTAATCCCGTAATAACCGGACGGCGATCAGGCATGTACTTCAACCGGAGCGTCAGCATATCAAAAGGCGTTCCGCTCTCCACCTCAAAGTCACGAATAAAGCCTTCACGCTTCAATATATCTGCAATGGCCCGCTTCATCCTGGATGATGGCATCGAGACAGAAGTATGTCGTGCCATGCATGCGTTTCGGATGCGGGTCAGCATATCGCCAATTGGATCGTTTACAACACTCACTCAGATCCTCCTTGATGCCCAGCTTCTGGTCTCGAACCGGCTCTCGCAATGACAGCCGTGGTCACCTCAATGGACGTTACCAGCTGGACTTGGTAACGCCAGGAATAAGTCCTTTTAATGCGTGCTCGCGGAAGCAAATACGGCACATGCCAAATCGGCGTATATACGCCCGTGACCGGCCACAAACTTTACAACGATTATAGCCACGTACCTTATACTTCGGTGTCCGCTGAGCCTTGACAATAAGCGCCTTCTTAGCCAATGTTTAATCCTCCTCAGAGTATCAGGCCAGTGCGTATCACAGACAACCTTTTCGCTGGACAACACCAACCTGCTTAATCGCGGAACGGCATGCCTAAACGCTTTAACAATGCATAGCCCTGCGCGTCGTCAGGTGCCGTCGTAACAATCGCCACCTCAAGACCACGGATCCGGTCAACTTTATCGTAGTCAATTTCAGGAAAAATAATTTGTTCCCGCAGGCCCAGGCTATAGTTGCCACGTCCATCAAATGAACGCCGGCTGATACCACGGAAGTCACGAATACGCGGAAGCGCCAGATTCATCAGGCGATCGGCGAATTCATACATCATGTTGCCGCGCAACGTCACCATCGCACCAATCGGCATACCCTGGCGCACCTTAAACGCTGCAACCGATTTCTTGGCGCGCGTGACCACTGGTTTCTGCCCAGTGATAGCAGCAAGATCGCCTACAGCAGCATCCAGCACGTTTGCATGCTGAATTGCTTCGCCGAGACCAATATTGAGAACCATCTTTTCCAGACGAGGAACCTGCATCACTGATTTGTATGAGAACTCCTGCATCAACGCAGGAACAACCTCATTCAAGTATTGTTCTTTTAACCGCGGTGCCATACTATCTCCTCAAGGGCTTGGAAAACTTCAGCAAGCTCTCCGGCCTTGAATTTCATGCCGTGAGTTATGTCACCATGCCTGGAACACATCCAGCAGCAATAACCCACAACTACATACTTCTACTCGTCGATCGTCGCTTCACAAGCTTTGCAAAAACGCACCTTGCGCGCTCGACCTTTGTGATCAGTCTCTTCCAGGAAACGATGCCCGGTACGCGACGCGCGCCCGCAGCTTGGACAAATAAGCATCACGTTCGATGAGTCAATCGGAGCCTCGCGCTCAATGATGCCACCTGGCTTATTAGGACCACGCTGCTTCATGTGACGTTTGATCATGTTCAAGCCTTCGACCACGACCCGGTGATTTTTCGGCATTGCCTGCTTGATCTTGCCGCGCTTGCCTTTATCTTTACCGGAGATGACCAAGACTTCATCGCCAGTTTTAACGTTCATATCCAACCCCTTAATCACGATCATAATGATCGTAATCAATTTACAAAACTTCTGGTGCGAGCGAGATAATGCGCATGAACGCTCGTTCGCGTAGTTCACGGGCTACTGGGCCAAAGATACGTGTACCACGTGGATTATTTTCTTTACTGATAATCACCGCAGCATTATCGTCAAAACGAATATGAGAACCGTCCGTTCGACCATATTCCTTGGCTGTCCGCACAATCACCGCGCGAACGACTTCGCCCTTTTTCACGGCACCGCCCGGCGTCGCGTCTTTCACCGATGCAATAATGACATCACCGACGAAGCCATAGCGAACCCGTGAGCCACCCAATACCCGAATACACATGATTTCTTTTGCGCCTGTGTTGTCGGCAACCTTGAGGCGTGTCTGTGGCTGAATCATAGCTACACCTCCTCATTCCGCTGAACAATCTCAAGAACTTCCCAGCGCTTGGTCTTGCTCATGGGGCGCATTTCACCAATACGCACGAGATCGCCAACCCCACACGCATTCGCTTCATCATGGGCATAAAACTTGTTCGTTTTACGAATGGTTTTGCGATACAGCGGGTGTGGCTTCAAATAATCGACCGCCACAACAACGGTTTTATCCATTTTATCGCTAACCACACGGCCAACTTTTATCTGCCGTCGTCCCTCGGCCATCATCGTTCTCCTTGCGCTACATGCCTAATTCGCGCTCGCGCATAACCGTCTTGATCTGCGCAATCTCACGCTTGACGACGCGCGGGCGACCAGTTGCGGTTAATTTACCCATCACTTGCTGAAAACGCAAGTTAAACAACTCTTCGTAGCGCTCATTCAACATCTGCTGCAATCGCTCGTCGTCTGTGCTGCGCATTTCGCTCGTTTTCATTCTGCGGCCTCCGCTTCCTCACGGGCGACAATCTTGCACTTAATCGGCATCTTCTGGATCGCGCGATTCAGCGCCTCCTCGGCAACATCCTGACGTACGCCACCAAGTTCAAACATGATCCGTCCCGGCTTAACCACTGCGACGTAGTGATCCACTGCGCCTTTACCAGAACCCATGCGCGTTTCCGCAGGCTTCTTCGTCATCGGCTTATCAGGGAAAATCCGGATCCATACCTTACCACCACGGCGGATGTAATTGGTTATGGAACGGCGCGCTGCCTCAATCTGGCGGCTGGTAACCCATGCTGGCTCAAGCGCCATGATGCCGAACTCACCAAACGCGACAGTGTTGCCGCGCTGGGCCATGCCTCGGATGCGCCCTTTTTGCTGTTTGCGATACTTAACGCGTTTAGGCATCAACATATGTGTTGCTCCTTCTTACCCGCGTGCTCGTGCGCCACCACGGTTACCACCGCGATCGGAACCGCCACGGCCCGTGCCGCGCTCTCCACCGCGATCGTTACCACGGCCACCACGGCCACCACGACGGCGCGGGCGCTCTTCTTCCTGTTGCGCTGCTGATGTCACGACCGGCTGCGGTGCAACTTCTTGGCCAGGGAAGATATCGCCCTTGTAAATCCAAACCTTGACGCCAATGCGTCCATATGTGGTATGCGCATGAACTTGCGCGTAATCAATATCAGCACGCAGCGTATGGCGCGGAACCCGTCCGTCGAGTTCAGCCACGGTGCGGCTCATCTCTGCGCCACCGAGTCGACCGCTGCACTTGACCATGACGCCCTGCGCGCCCAGGCGCATAGCTCGTTGCACAGCCTGCTTCATAGCACGCTTGTACGATACACGCTTGTTAATCTGCTCGGCGATGCTCTCCGCGACCAACTGCGCCTCAAGCTCTGGCTGGTGGATTTCCTGAATGTTCAGCTTGATTTTCTTGCCCGTGCTCTTCTCAAGCTCGTTCTTCAGATCATCGACCTTTGCGCCACGCTTGCCGATCACAATACCGGGCTTGGCAGTGTACACAGTCACTTCGATCCGGTTCGCCGACCGCTCGATTTCGACACGTGCAACGCCCGCATTCTCCAGTTCCTTGATAATCTTGCGCCGCAGACTCAGATCCTCATGCAACTGGTCGGTGTAGTTGCGATCCGCGAACCACTTTGATTGCCAGTCTTTGATATATCCAAGCCGGAAACCAATTGGATGTACTTTTCGACCCATACGACCTCACAATAACTGCGGCAAGCCGCAATGCTTAATATTCTTCGCCATCATCTACAACTACCGTGATATGGGTCGTCCGCTTATTGATGCGGTCAGCCCGGCCACGCGCCCGCGGCATAAATCGCTTCAACGTTGGCCCTTCATCGGCATAAATCGTCTTAATGACCAAGTCTTCTGGCGACATATCAAAGTTATTTTCAGCATTAGCGGCTGCTGATTTCAGCGTGCGGGCGACTTCACGCGCCGCTTTCTGCGGCATATACTGCAACATCGAGAGCGCGCGATCTACTGGCTTGCCGCGGACCACATCAAGCACTTGCCGCACCTTTGTCGCCGAAATGCGCACGTTTCTGGTAACTGCTTTTGCTTGCATGGCTATTTCATCTTTCCGCGCTTGTCAGCTTTTTTGCCACCGTGACCTCGGAACAGGCGCGTCGGCGCAAACTCACCAAGCTTGTGTCCCACCATGTTCTCAGTAACATACACTGGCACATGCTGGCGTCCGTTGTGAACAGCAATCGTGTGACCAACCATCTGGGGAAAGATCGTTGAGTCGCGCGACCACGTCCGCAGGACACGCTTGTCATTCGTGCGATTCAGATCCTCAACCCGGTTGAGCAGTCGCACATCAACATACGGTCCTTTTTTTGAAGAACGTGACATTCTTTCCTTCCTTTGCATGTGGGCGAAGGATGAGGGAGAGCAATAAGCCCCTCTCCTCCGGCGGTTAAAGCCGCAGCCCGTCACATATTAGATTTTGCGCCGACGAACAATAAAGCGATCAGTTCGTGGGTTATGCCGCGTTTTGACGCCACGCGCTGGCTTACCCCACTTGGTCTTCGGGCCTTTCAAGCCAATTGGTGCCCGGCCTTCACCACCACCATGCGGATGGTCACGCGGATTCATTGCAGAGCCGCGAACCTCTGGTCGCCGACCCATCCAGCGCTTGCGACCAGCTTTACCAATCCGAATATTCTGGTGATCGACATTGCCGACCTGGCCCACTGTTGCCATGCAATTGAGATGCACCATGCGCATTTCGCCGGACGGCATGCGAAGTGTGGCATAATCGCCTTCCTTCGCCATGAGCTGCGCTGAATTGCCTGCACTGCGAACCATGACACCGCCGCGCCCGATTTCCAACTCCACATTATGCACTTGCGTACCAAGTGGAATGCTGCGCAATGGCAGTGCATTGCCGACGCGAATATCGGAACTGGCACCACTCATCACGCGGTCGCCGACATTCAGGCCGACTGGCGCAAGAATATAGCGCTTTTCACCATCGACGTAGTGCAGCAGAGCAATGCGCGCGCTGCGATTTGGATCGTACTCAATCGCTGCGACGCGGGCCTCAATCCCAACTTTATCACGCTTGAAATCAACGAGGCGATAGGCACGCTTGTGACCGCCGCCACGATGGCGCACCGTGATACGACCATTGTTGTTGCGCCCGCCCTTCTTGCGAATCGGCGCAAGCAATGACGCTTCAGGCTTTTTCTTTGTAATCTCCTCGAAGGTCGACACAGACATATTTCTGCGGCCTGCCGAGGTTGGTTTATATCGTCGAATAGGCATTTCTAACTCCGTAATACTTGATACGTGACTCGCACTAGTGCTCAAGTATCAAGCATCAAGCATCAGGTTTAGCTCTCAAACAGATCAATTCGATCTCCGGCAGCCAGCGTAATAATTGCCTTTTTCCAGTCGGAGGTATAGCCAATCTGACGACCACGACGGCGCATTTTGCCGCGTACGTTCATGGTGTGAACTTTCGTCACAGACACATTAAAGATTGACTCAATCGCATGCTTGATCTGGGTTTTGTTTGCGTTGCGATCCACTTCGAAGCAATACTTGTTAAGCGACATCAAGTTGGTGTTCTTCTCAGTGATCAGCGGACGAATAATGATTTGATGCGGAGTCATGCTGTCTCCTCCTGCCCATCAGCGGTTGCAGCCTCAGCATCTGGGTTGCCGAGGTAACTTGTAATGGTGTCAACCGCAGACCGCGCAATCAGCACGTTGTTATACTTGAGTAAATCAACGACATTGAGATAACCTGCCAGCAAGGTTTTGACATTCGGCAAGTTGTGTGCTGACTTGTACACAAACTCGTTTTTCTCATCCAGAACGAGCAGTGTACTGCCTTCAAGTTGTAATGCTTGCAAGCACATCAGCATGTCTTTGGTGCGTGGCTGATCAAACGACAACGCATCAATAAAGCGAATAGCGCTATCGGCATGCTTCGCTGACAATGCTGACCGCACCGCTAACCGGCGCATCTTGCGCGGCATGTCCTTGGCATACGAGCGCGGGTGTGGTCCATGGGCAACACCGCCACCCTTGCGATGCGGAGCGCGTACAGAACCTTGCCGAGCACGCCCTGTGCCCTTCTGACGGTACAATTTGCGCGTGCTTCCGGCCACTTCACCGCGCCCACGCGTATTATGTGTACCCTGGCGGGCATTGGCTAACTGGCGAATCATGGCCTGGTGCATCACTGGAATGTTTGGCTCAATGCCAAAAATATACGAGTCCAGTTCAAGCGTGCCAATCTGATCACCCGCCTGATTATACAGTGGTGCTTCCATCACTTAGACCCTCCCTGAGCTTTCACTGCTCGGCGCACATACAGCAGGCCATTTTTCGGCCCTGGCACAGAGCCACGCACCAGCAGAAGGTTCCGATCAGGGATAATTTCAACAACTTGCAAGTTCTGCACAGTCACGCGCTGATTACCCATGCGGCCAGCCATGCGTGTACCTTTAAAGACACGACCTGGCGTTGTACCAGCGCCGATCGAACCTGGCGCACGCGCGCGGTCGCTCTGACCATGCGTACGTGGGCCGCCACGGAAGTTATGCCGCTTCATGACGCCGGCGAACCCACGACCTTTGGATGTTCCCGTTACATCAACGAATCGATCCGAAGCAAAAAGATCAACTTTCAGCTCTTGCCCAACGCTGTATGCATCAGTACCGCTTGCACGAAACTCTCGTAAGTGGCGCACTAAACGGCCCGCTTTAGCGAGATGCCCCTGACGCGGTTTATTCAGGCTTTTGGCCTTGGCGTCGCCAAATCCGATCTGTACTGCCTCATAGCCATCACGGTCTTTGATACGAATCTGTGTCACCACACAGGGACCAACCTCAATGACAGTGACAGGAATAGCCTCGCCGTTTGGGCTAAAGACCTGGGTCATACCAACTTTTCGACCCAACAATCCTTCAATCACAATGACACCTCCACAGCATGCAATTAACGCAGCGGCTGTGCTTTCAGATAAGAACAAAGAACACAGAACAAACAATTTCTGCCAATACAGGCTTACGCCCACGTTGTTCTTTGCTATTTGTTCTTCGTTCTTTTCTACAACTTGATTTCAATATCCACACCAGCTGGAAGATTAAGCTTCATCAAAGCGTTAATCGTCGCTGGTTGTGGATCCAGGACATCAATAAGCCGCTTATGGGTTCGGACTTCAAATTGTTCTTGCGAGTCCTTGTCGATAAACGGTGAGCGAATGACGCTAAACTTCTCAATCCTTGTCGGGAGTGGCACTGGTCCTGCGACGAGAGCGCCAGTCCGCTCGGCAGCCTCTACAATTTGGCGCGCCGACTGATCAAGAATTTTGTGGTCATACGCTTTGAGGCGAATGCGGACTTTTTGCTTCGCCATAGCAACTCCTCATACTACAACTGTAAACATATCACAGGGAACAGGTGCAACATGTAACCCGCACCTGTTCCCTGCCACACTTTCCCAAGATTCCTACTGCTGGATGGAGGTGACGACGCCCGCCCCGACCGTGCGCCCGCCTTCGCGAATGGCGAAGCGCAAGCCTTCCTCAATCGCGACTGGCACAATCAACTCCACGCCCATCTCGACATTGTCGCCCGGCATGACCATCTCC
>DASTWM010000108.1:0-2587 GCA_035765855.1 Roseiflexaceae bacterium | reverse complement strand
CGGCACGTGCGGTCGAACTTCGCACATCATGGAGTTCGACCGCAGATGTGCGACCTATCTCCGGCATAACGGATATTCGACCACACATGTGCGGTCGAACTCGGCTACTGGGGCTATTCTACCGTACTGATCTACCAGGCGCATAGCCACGCAGTCACCCATGGATGGAAAGCGCTCTGCCGCTCATGCAACGGTACCTGCATCCTGTTTCACAACAAACGCCATCCGTCTGATATGGGGGTGCCAGAGATACGCGCGTACCTGACCTACCTTGCGGTTGAGCGCCATGTTGCAGCGTCTACGCAAAATGTCGCACTCAGCGCGCTGCTCTTCCTCTACCGTGATGTCTTGAACGCTGATCCGCCGCGCTGCGATGGATTTGAACGGGCTCAACGCCCGGAGCGGCTGCCGGTTGTCCTGACGCACGATGAGGCGCACGTGATCATCGCCCGCCTTGACGGCGTCAATCACTTGATCGTGAGCTTGCTCTATGGCAGCGGCTTGCGGCTGATGGAATGTCTCCGGTTGCGCGTGAAGCATGTTGACTTTTCTTATCGGCAGATCACAGTGCGCGCTGGCAAAGGCGAAAAGGACCGCGTGACCATGCTGCCGGAGTCGCTCATTCCCGCATTGCGCCAGCAGTTGGTACGCGCAAAGCGCATACATGAAACCGATCTCGCGGATGGGTATGGCGCGGTTGAACTGCCCTATGCGCTGGCACGCAAATATCCCAACGCGCCGCGCGAATGGATCTGGCAATATGTGTTTCCCGCAGCAGAGCGCTCACGCCATCCGCAAACAGGCGATATTGGCCGGCATCATATCATGGAAGATCGTGTGCAGCGTGCGGTGAAGGTCGCCATCCGTGATGCAGCTATCACCAAACATGCATCATGCCATACCTTCCGCCATTCCTTCGCCACGCATCTGTTGGAAGATGGCTACGACATTCGGACAATCCAGGAGTTGTTGGGCCATAAAGATGTGAAGACGACCATGATCTGCACCCATGTGTTCAATCGGGGCGGGCGCGGCGTGCGCAGTCCGCTGGATCACTGAACGGGAACCTGAGAACCTGAGAACCAGGAACCAATCAACCGTAAAACGTAAATCATCCCGTCACCGTGTCACCTTGCCCCCGCTCCTGCCTTGCGCCGCATGCCAGCGCCACGTATAATAACAAAGTCCAGATACGCAAACATGTTCTGATACGTGAAATAGAACTGACTGCTCCCATATCAGGCACTACGTATCACGCATCACGTTTTTATACGAGGCCGCAATGATTCCACGCAAGCTGATGCTGCGCAATTTTATGTGCTACCGCGAAGATGTGCCGCCGCTGGTGCTGGACGGCATCAATATCGCCTGCCTGTCCGGCGAGAACGGCGCGGGCAAGTCGGCGCTGCTCGACGCGATTACATGGGCGCTGTGGGGCGAAGCGCGCCTCAAGAGCGACGACGACCTGATTGCCCTCGGCGCGCAGGAGATGGAAGTCGAGATGATCTTCATGCTCGACGGGCAGGATTACCGCGTCATCCGCAAGCGCAACAAGGGCAAGCGCGGCCAAAGCTGGCTCGACTTCCAGGTGCAGCACAACGGCGGCTGGCGTCCGCTCAGCGGCGCGACGCTGCGCGAAACACAGCAGATCATCACCAGCACGCTCCACATGGGCTACGAGACGTTCACCAACTCGGCCTTTCTGCGCCAGGGCCATGCCGACGAATTCACCCGCAAGGAGCCAGGCCGCCGCAAGCAGGTGCTGGCCGACATTCTTGGCCTCGATGTGTATGAAAATCTGGAAGGCTCGGCCAGGGAGCGCGCCAAAAAGCTGGACGGCCAGATCAAGGTGCTGGAAGGCCAGATGGTCGAGCTTGAGCAGCAGGCCGAGCAGCAGACCTACCATCAGCAGGCCGTGGCGGCCATGGAAGCACGCGTCGAGCACCTGACCGAGCAGGCGACGGGCGCGGAGCAGGATCTGGCCGAAGCGACCGAGCGCGTGCAATTTTTAGAGCAGTTGCGCCGCGAGCGTGACGCGCATCGCCTGCGCATGACGCAACTGCGCGCCGAGCGTGACGAACTGGCGCGCGCCGTGGCCGAACTGCGGCAGAACATTGCCGAGGAGCAGCAGATTCTCGCGCGCCGTGCCGAGATCGAGGCAGGCATGGCGGCGTTCCACGCGGCGCAGGCGGAAATTGAGCGGCTGGAAGGCTTGCGCGGCGATTACGACCGCTTGATCGAGCAGCAGCGCGGCCATGCCGATGCCCTGCGCGAAGCCGAGCGCCGTATCCGCACCGACCTGCGTCTGGCCGAGGGCGAACTGAAAGGCTTGCGCGAACGTGCCGCGCGCCGTCCTCAGATTGAAGCCGGGATCGCCGAGCTTGGCACGCGCCTGAAGGCGTTTGCTTCACTCGCCAACGATCTTGCGAACGTGCGGGCGCAACGTGCCGACCTTCAGGAGCGCAACCGGACTGTGGGCGAGTTGCGCGTGCAGCAGTCCGAACTCAAGAGCCAGATTGCCATCAAGCATGACTCGCTGGTCGGCTCGCGCGAGGAGTTGAAGCGCCGCCTGAAAGACGCTGCCGCG
>DASTWM010000107.1:0-2343 GCA_035765855.1 Roseiflexaceae bacterium | reverse complement strand
GGAGGGAGTTCGAAGTCATTATCAAGAAATCTTTAGTTCGAGCTAGTGGTAAGGGAAAAATAACACTCAACACAGCTTTGGGTAAAGATCCAACTAAATGGAAACTAGCCAATATGGTGGATTGTGCTAAAGACAACGGATTGATTACTGATCTAGGGGTTGCAAACCTGTTGAGACAGGAGAGAAATAATCGTGCTCATGGTTCGCGGCCTTCATTAGCAGAGAGACGAGCGTTGGTAAACGCCTCCCAATATATTGCTGGCATGTACATTGACTATATTATTCTTTTTGAGGAATTCTTCAATAGTCTAAAGTGAATCCTTATGTCTGCTGGAAAATGTCTGGACTAAGCAGGAGAAACACAACTACACCCTCGCCCGCCGCTGCTTCGGCTGCCCAATTGCTTGGCGCGGCAGTGGCCGAAATTGCATAAATGCCAGCATGCCCATGCCACTGAATCCAATCCCCATGACGCCGAACGCAATCGACGCGAACCAGCGCGCGCCAAAGGTGTCGAGCATGGCGTGCTGCGGATCGGCGGGGAGGTACAGCATAGGTACGCTGCTTCCTATCTGATAATCCCAGCCGCGTGACCCGCTCCGCATGGTAACCGTGATTCGTTTGTCGTCGTCGGTGGTGAACTGAATGACGTGGTAATACGTCGTTTCTTTGACGGTTGACGTACTCGTGCGGTCGATCACCTGCGCGGTAGTTGAGACGGCGCTGGCGAGGAACGCGCGCGTTTGGTAATAGGTGAGCCAACTCGCAAACAGTAAACACAGGCCAATGATTACAAAGCCAATCGCGATCCCGCGAAAGAGCCGGTCGGTCGAATTGTTGCTCATGAATAATCCGTTCTGCTGCTATGTCGTGCATGACGCGCGTGAAGCATACTACAAGACAAATCATGAGTTATCGGCCCTAAGGCGGAACGCCAGACTGCCGCTGCATTCCTGCTTGACAATGCCACCGTTTGTACATACAGTGTAACCACATCAAGGAGAAAAGCTATGGCAAATGTGATACGCACGCGGCTGGTCAAAATTGGTAACTCGCAGGGAATCCGCATTCCGAAGGTTGTGCTTGACCAATTGCACATGGCCGATACAATCGAGCTCGAAGTGCAGGACGATCAGTTAATTGTGCGTTCAGGCACAACCCCGCGCGCTGATTGGGCAATGGCTTTCCAACGCATGGCCGCAGAAGGAGATGATCAACTGCTGGACGCGGACAGCGGTTTGACGACATGGGAAGCGACGGAGTGGGAATGGTAGTCAAGCGCTTCGATGTCTTTCTCGTGAACCTCGACCCAACCGTTGGCACAGAAATCCAAAAGACACGCCCTTGCATAGTGATTTCACCTGATGAGATGAACAACTATATTCAAACGGTGATTATCGCGCCAATGACGACGAAAGCACGCACCTATCCCACGCGTGTGGATTGCCGGTTCGAGGACAAAGACGCTCAGATCGTGCTCGATCAAATTCGTACGGTTGACAAACGACGCCTCATCAAGCCTCTTTGCCGCATCGACAGCCGCGCGCAACGGCATGTGCTCGATGTCCTTGCTGAACTCTTTGCTGAATAGCATGCTGTGATAAAGGCAGCATAACACCTCACCGCATTTGCTGGCGGAACGCGCCCGGGCTGAGATGGAAGTGCTGGCGGAACACCTTGCAAAAATGATTCGGGTTGGCGAATCCGGTCGCCTGCGCGACGGTGGCGACGGTTTGGTCGGTGTGCAACAGCCGCCGGGTAGCCTCTTCCAAACGCACCTGCTGCACAAACTGTGCTGGAGCCGCCCCGGTTGTGGCCTTGAACATGTGGCTGAAATGGCTGCGGCTCATGCCGTGACGCGCGGCGAGTTCGGCGACATCGACGGGCCGCCCGAGCGCGCCAAGCACATAGCTCCGCACCGCGTCGCGCAGCCGCTCGCCCTCGCTCTGCGCCGCGCTGCTGCGCCACGTCGCCCGTTCATGCTCCCAGAAGAAGTCGAACAGCGCCCGCTCATGCGCGAGGGCGTCGCGCGGCGTGGGGCGGCACGCGTACTCGAATAGTTCGACCGCGCGCATGATTAACGTGCTGCCAGGCTCCACCGCAAGAATCGCCCCGCTCTCCTGCTGCCGCCGCCTGATCCGCTCGACGATGTAGGGGTGGCGCACAATCAGCCAGAAGAATGTCCAGCCTGACGATGTGGTTGGCAAAAAATAGGCATGCTCGGACGGAATCACGGCGGTGAAGGCCATGCCGGGCAGGAGTCGCTGCGTCACGCTCCCGGCGGCGTAACAGCCCCAGCCGTCAAGTGTATATTGAAACACGATGTACGGGTGCGCCGGGTCC
>DASTWM010000106.1:0-4220 GCA_035765855.1 Roseiflexaceae bacterium | reverse complement strand
ACGCATGCCCGCAGAATCTCCTCGCCAGCAGCGATGGCCCGCTCGCGCACGCCCGGCTCGCGCACATCGAACAGCAGCAGTGGGTGCAGGTTGCCGTCGCCCGCATGAAAAATATTGACAATCAGCAGATTGTAGCGCCCTGCAACCTCGCGCGTCAGGTTGAGCACCTCGGTCAGGCGCGAGCGCGGCACCACGCCATCCTGAATGTGGTAATGCGGGCGCAGCCGTCCGCATGCCGCCAGCGCGCCCTTGCGACCCTCCCACAGCTTCTGGCGCTGCGCCTCGTCGCGGGCGGCGCGTAATTCGCGCGCGCCATGCTTGCGGCAGATTGCCTCGATACGGCGCGTTTGTTCGTCAAGCTCCTCACGCAGCCCGTCGATCTCGATCAGCAGCACCGCCTGCGCGTCGAGCGGGTAGCCGGCATGCACCGACTCCTCGACCACGCGTATGCCGTCGCCTTCCAGCATCTCCATGGCCGCCGGAATTACGCCCGCCGCGATGATGGCCGAAACACTCTCCGATGCCGCTTCGAGCGAGTCATAGATCGCCAGGAACGTCCGCACGTCCTCGGCGTTGGGTGTCAGCCGCACCGTGAACTCGGTCGCAATGCCGAACGTGCCTTCGCTGCCGACGAACGCGCCCAGCAGATCGTAGCCGGGCGCATCGGGCGCATCGCCGCCGAGTTCCACCACCGTGCCGTCCGACAGCGCCACGGTCGCCATGATGATGTGATTAGTCGTCACGCCGTACTTCAGGCAGTGCGGCCCGCCAGCGTTTTCAGCCACGTTGCCGCCGATCGTCGAGGACTTCTGGCTCGATGGGTCGGGCGCGAAATGGAAGCCATACGGCGCGGTGGCGGCGCTCAGTTCGACGTTGACCACACCGGCCTGCACGCGCGCCACGCGGTTGATTGGATCAATTTCCAGAATGCGGTCGAGCCGCGCCATGGAGACGACTACGCCGCCTTCGGAAGGCACCGCGCCGCCCGACAGGCCGGTGCCTGCACCACGCGCCACGACTGGCCAGCCCGCTGCTGACGCAAGGCGCACGGCCAGCGCCACCTCACTCGTGTTCGATGGCACAATCACGATGTCCGGCTCGGCCATGTCGAGCGCGCTGCCGTCGTATTCGTAGACCATCAACTCTTCGGGGCGATGGAGCACAGCCGCGCGGCCAAGCGCCTGCTGAAGCTGTGTGACGAGTTCGGCGCGCCCAATGCGAGTATCAATCATCTAGTATTCCTTTTACCACAGAGCCGCAGAGGGCGCAGAGCATCAGAAGCATCTTCGTGGTTTATTCCTGCACATGGTCGCGCCATGAATGCTGCGGATTGTAGCCGAGCATGCGGCGCGCCTTGTCCACGCTCTCCAACGTCGCGTACGCATTTGACAGATCGCGCACCGGCACCGTTGGAAATATTTCGGCCATGAGTTCGGCGCTTGGCCGGTTCATCACCGTGTCGCCCGCCGCGATAATGAACGCTTCCGCGCCGCTGATGTTGGCCTCCAGCCCCAATCGGCAGCTTTGCGCCACGTCGCGCGCGTCGACATAGCCCCACAAATTGCCCTTGCGAATGTTCGGATCTTTCCAGAACGACGGAAAGCGCGCGTAGCTTTCTGGCTCCATGATATTTGAGAAGCGCAGCCCAACGAACGGCACGCCGCTCCAGCGACTGAACTGGCGCGCCATCTCCTCGCTGACGACTTTCGACAGCGCGTAGCTGCTTTCAGGATTCAGCGGCGACTCTTCATCAATCGGCGCGTAGGGCATCTTCGACTCGTCGAGTGGCAGGCCGAGCGTCGTCTCGCTTGAGGCCCACACGACGCGCTGGAGGCCAAGCATGGTGGCGGCGCGAAAAATATTGTAAGTCGTGGTGGTATTGTGGCGGAACATGCGCTCCTCGGTCCAGCCGCTTGGATTTGGGTTGGCCGCGAGATGCACCACTGCGTCCGCGCCATGCAGCGCCTCGACCACCTCGCCGAACTCCATGAGGTCAACCGTCAGGAAGCGCGAGATCTGCTCGCGCGGCGGCTGCACGTCAATATTCAGTACGTCGTAACCGTGTTCCTGCAACTCACGCACAGTGGCGCGGCCAGCCTTGCCGCTGCCGCCAGTGACAACAATCTTTTTCATGATTCTCCTGCTACCTTCTTTTGAAACACAGCATGCTCGTCGCTCTGCAAGCCCTGCTGCAATGTCGCCAGTACCTGCGCCATATCGCCCTTGAGCAGCGCTCCGATTGCCAGCCACAAGCCAGGAAACACACGGCTGCGCACCACGCCATGCTCGTCGGCGGGCAGCGCCGCGTACACCTCGTCGCGCAGTTCCCACCAGTCAACCCTTTTATCGTAGACCTGCCAGACCAGATATTCCTGCACGCCGTTGCGCCGATAGATTCGCATTTTGTCATGCAAATCGTATGCTGCGCTGCTCAACGCGATTTCGACCACAAGCTCCGGCGGCCCTTCAACATAATCATCTGGGCCAACAATTGATCTTCCGCCATGTTCTGAATCGAGGCGCAAGAGCGCGTCTGGCTGCGGTTCATTATCTATGTCAAGACGAACAGTTGCGTTATCAATCAAATCAACCCTGGGCGTAGCGATGGTGTACGTTCCCAGCCACAACATGATCCAGGCATGCGGGCGACCATGACTTACGCGTACTGGTGAGGGCATATACACCACTCCATCTATCAATTCAGCCTTCTTGGTGTCGGGCATGGCCTCGTAGCGCCGCTCGAACTCAGCGCGCGTCAGCCGGTCGCCGTTTTCCAATGGTGGCAGTATGTTGGTGTTATGCTCGACAAGCGAGGTGGGCGTTCTTATTTCGACAGCCATAGTCTATCCTCCAACCTGCTCGTTCTCGGCTTTGTCAGTTGCAACTGGCGTACCCCACGCTTCCTGGAAGGCCAATTCGTCAATGCCTTTGCGCTGCGGCGATTTCCAGTCGATTGTCGGGCGCTTCAACGTCTCATCCTCGTAACCCAGCCGCAAGAGCAGCATGAGTTCGAAATCATCCGGCACGCCCAGCAGCGCGCTGACCCGCGCCCATTGCTCTGGAATCTCCTGCGGTGTCGAGACGAACTGCATGCCCATGCCGAGCGATGTCGCCGTCAGCCAGAGCGTTTGCACCACCGCGCCAAGCGAGATTACCGTGTACAGCCCGGTCAATTCGCCCGGCACGTACATCTCGCGTGAAAGCGCGATGCCGAGCAGCATGGGCGAGTTCGCGACGAGGTTGCGGGCGTCGTTGCCGAGCACGCGCGGCACCTGGAAGCGATTCATGAACGCCGTGCCACGATCTGTAAAGAGATATTTGGTAAATGGTTTCAGCACAGCTGGCACATGATCGAGATGAATGCCATCTTTGCTCTGCGCGACTTCTTCGGCAGAGGTACGAAAGAAGCGCCGGTACTGCTGAAAAAAGCGTCCCGCTTCCATCAACTGGCGCATGGAATCGCCCGCGATGTTGCCCAACTCTTTGCGCCGCGCCGCGTCCTCCACGACGATGAATCGCCACGGCTGCGAGTTGAAGTGCGACGGCGCGCGGGCCACCAGTTCGAGCAGTTGCCGCTTGTGTTCAGGCGCGACGGGCCGGCCGGCGAACGGGCCGTTGGTGGTGTGGCGCTTGCGAATTGCCTCAAATAGTTCCATACTTTTATTTACCACGAAGACACCAGGACACGAAGATTATTTATTGCTCCTTGGCGCCATGGTGGTTCATAATCCTGCTTCTCCGACACGATCACGTAGCTTTGCTCCTCATTTTCGTTTACCACGAAGACAACAAGATACGAAAATTGAGTATTGTTACTTTGAGTCTTCGTGCCTTCGTGGTCAGTAATCTTGCTTTTCTAATGAGGACGCAGCGCCCTGCTCTTCGCGGACGATGGCGACGCCGCTGCTCGCGCCGATTCGCGTTGCGCCCGCCGCGATCATGGCCTGCGCGTCGGCGAGCGAACGGACGCCGCCCGACGCCTTCACGCCTGCCTGGTCGCCCACAACCTCGCGCATGAGCCGCACATCGGCCACGGTCGCGCCACCACCGCCGAAGCCGGTCGAGGTCTTGACGAAGTTCGCGCCCGCTTCAATCGCCAGCTTGCATGCCACAACCTTTTCGTCATCGGTCAGCATGCTGGTTTCAAGAATAACTTTACATAGCGCGCCGCCCGCATGCGCCGCTTCCGCAACCTGGCGAATATCCTCGCGCACATAATC
>DASTWM010000105.1:0-3014 GCA_035765855.1 Roseiflexaceae bacterium | reverse complement strand
TGCTGTTGTGGGCAAAGCGCTTCATTTCGCCATAGCCAAGCCGCACGCCATCCACAATACAGGCATGCGCGTCCTTGTCGATAATTGCGACGTCATTGCGGCCAAGCAACGCCGAAATCGTACCGAGATTCACCTGGTAGCCGGTGGGGAAAACGAGTGCTGCTTCTTTGCCAAAAAAATCCGCTAACTCCTGCTCAAGCTCCTCATGGAGGCGCAGGTTGCCATTCAGAAAGCGGGAGCCGGTGTTGGACGGGCCGTAATGATCGAGCGCTTGCTTCGCGGCTTCCCGAACGCGCGCGTCCATCGTCAGGCCGAGGTAATTATTCGAGCCACACATGATGATTTTGCGGCCCTGATAGCTTGCGATCGGCCCTTCATTTTCGTCAAGCGCAATGAAGTACGGATAATACCCGGCCGCAGATGCTATGCGCGCTTCTCTGGTCAGCGGATCCTGGCGGCACTTCTCGAATATGTCCATGAAAAATCCTCCATGTTGAACGACGATAGATAATAAAGGCAGATTGTACGTCGCTCAACAGTTGTTACAGCTGTGACATGCATGCTGTCACAACTCGGGCTAAGTTGACGTAGTCAAAGCTACATTGCTCATAGCATACATTGCTGTATTTTGCAAGGCGGCATTGCCTGCTGCCATGGTCCTGAGTGTAGATCCATGAAGGGCTGTATTGCTACGACACTCGGTGGCGTTGATGGAGTAATTCTGTTGCAAGCGCGCGCACGATTGGAAATTCATCGCTCCAGCCCTGGTCGGCATCCATCCAGAACTCGCCAAGGTTGCGGTTGCCAGCCCGTTCGTAGATCAACGCCTGCATCAACATTTCGATCCGATCCAACTCCTTTACGAGGCGCGCCTCGGCACTGCTGGCGGTTGCGTATTCATCCCACAGGGCAAGATATTCGGGTTGGTCTGGCAACTGCGCAAACACTTCCTCAAGCGCCGCGCGTTCGGCAGCATGCTTTACATGCGCGCCAAACAAACGCCGCGCCGAGGCAGGCAGGTCACCAAGAACAGCTTCTGCAAGGTCATGGAGCAGCGCAATGGCGAGCAACTTGCCACGATCCAGGCCGGGAATGCCGTCGCCAACAAGCAGCGCAAGCGTAGCAACGCCGAAGGAGTGCTCCGCAATACTTTCGGGAAGTGCGACACCGCGCTGAAGCCAACCGGTACGTGGCAGCAATTTGAGGGTTGCAACACGGCTATAGAGCGCCACCAATTCCGGCGCAGTGTGCTCGTGCATCCTGAGATCCTCTCAGCTGGAGGTTAGCATATTATTGCATCTTCGGTGCTTTACGTCAAACATTGTATGCTGTACATACGGTACGATCAAAAAGCGGCCTGTGTTGCGCCGTTCGTTCCTGTAACAGCCCCCTCTGCCGATTGGGACGGAGGCAGGTGGCTCGTCGACGTGTGCTGGTTACTTCATGCTGCGTATGGTTGAGGATAGTAGCGCAGCCGTGGCTTTTACGCAAATGCAGTTTCACAATGCAGCGTATCTTTTTGCCCGCTCAAACGGTCATGGATTGTGGAGTCTTGTGCTGTCTGAAGGCAACGTTATGACGATGATCGGGCAATTCAGCGATGGAACGACGCTTCGGTTTAGTGCGGGTCGCTTCGATGCGTGGTGTGTGCTGCTTTCCAATGCGCGGGTCGCAAATTACGCGCCGAAAGATTGGGAATATTTTACCCGGTTGCGGCAACTCGCCGATCGCCATGGCGCGGAACCCTTGTACCACGATTTCGTCGGCGTATACGACCGCACGACGGCCACGCTTGAGCCATCGGTGCTTGCGTTCATCGCGCGTGTATCCATGAAGTACGCGGCTGATGCGACACGGGTGGAAGTGCTTTTCGCCATTCTGTACGCGACCATGGTGGCGGAAGAAAACAAGCACAAGGCCATTCTGAAAAAGCGCATCAAACGTTTAGCGGTTCACCAGATGCTGCTTGAGCACATGCCCGTCGCGGAGGTCGTCGTGTGGAGCAAAGGCAGGCGCTGGCAGGAACTTGACGCGGCATGTCGGCAGCGCGGCTTTTAACGGCGCTGGTATGCTGGCACAGTCTGTGCTGACCTTTCACTATGCAGAGAGACATAAAGAAAGGACCGAGCTATGACCGATCGCGATGATGACATGACTGAAAATACGGCTGAGATTGAAGGTGAGGCGGCGGCTTTGGGTTCCGGCGATACCGGCCATATGCCGAAAAACCATGGGGTTGTATCGGGCCTCGGCGGCGCGGGCGGCTCGTCGGGGGCTGGCGCAGTGCGAGCGAAAGGACACCAGACCGGCGCGGTATCCGGTATTGACGATGTAGGTGACGTGGAGAATACATCCGACACCGACGAATTGCCAAATATCGGTGCTGATGCAGGCGCGACGAGCGGCAAGCATCGCAACATGCTCGACGACCATGGCATTCCCGGCAAGACGCGCGGGTCGGTCTCGGAGACAATGCCCGCCAAGACCGACCCGGCCAAAAAGCGCCAGGATTGAATGCTAACAGGCACCACGCTGACGCCTGTTGGTCTTGCTTCATGCCCGTTGTCTTCGTTTGCGCGTGAATGCGCCAAAGCGCCCGCGCCGGTGCCGAAACGCTGGCGGGGCGCTTTCATTGTCGCTCGGTTTGTGCGCTGGTTTGTCATGTGGTGAGCGGAGGGCGCGCACCAGGCTTGCGCCGCCGAACACGGCGCTTAAAAACCCAATAGGCCATGCCAGCACGCGCGGGAAGCGCAGCGTCAGCAATCCAAATCCGAGCAGTGATGTACTGATCGCCAGGCTCACGCTGCGTTCGTGCTGCTGGAGCGTGTCGCTGCCGACAGCGCTCAGGGCTGCCGCGCCGACGCGGGCGACGGTCGCGTTGGTGCGCGCGCTGCCGTGTGGCATGTCGCGGCGGGCGTGGCGTTCTGCGCGGCTTTCCGGGCGCTGCGGGCGCGGCTGCGTTCGTCGCCTGCCGCTCAGGCGCACCTCGCGCGCATTGGCGAGATCGTCTTCGT
>DASTWM010000104.1:0-5265 GCA_035765855.1 Roseiflexaceae bacterium | reverse complement strand
TTGATGAGTGGCATGCGGCGCTCACGAAAATCAAGGGCCAGGATTTGAACGGCAACGGCACCACCGACGAGTGGCCGTTTTCGCCATGGAAGGACAATAGCTTCCGGGGCGGCTTCAACAATCACGCCTTCGTCGGCGCGTGGGGCGTCACGACCGGGTTCTACCAGGACAAGGGTACGGTGAAATTCGGCCCGCTCCAGCCGGAGTTCAAAGAATTTCTTGCCACCATGGTCGCCTGGTACAAGGAAGGTCTGATCGACCCCGACACGATTTCATTCGACCAGAAGGCCTACGACGCCAAGATGACTGGCGGCACCATGGCGACGGGCGTGATGAACGTCGGCGGCGGCATCGGCAAGTTCATGGGGCTGATGCAGGAAAAAGATCCGAACTTCAAGCTGGTCGGCGTGCCGTACCCGGTGCTGAAGGCCGGCGAGACACCGCAACTCGGCCAGCGCGACAATGTGTTCCCCGGCAATGGCGCGGCGATCACTGGCTCCAACAAGCATGTCGAGGAATCAGTGCGGCTGCTCGATTATGCGTATAGCACTGAAGGCGGCCTGCTCTTCAACTTTGGCGTCGAGGGCCTGTCGTACAAGATGGTAAATGGCTATCCCACGTACACCGATTTGCTCATGCATAACCCGGATGGCCTGCCGGTCGCGCAAGCCATGGCCGCAAACATCCGTGGCAACAGCAGCGGACCATTCGTGCAGGACAAGCGCTACGTCGAGCAGTATTTCCAGCTCCCCGTCCAGCAGGACGCCTACAAGATCTGGCAGCAGCCGACCAATGAGAAGCAGATGCCGCCGGTGACGCCCAGCATGGACGAGAGCCGCCGCTTCGCCAAGATCATGGGCGACATCAACACCCGCTTCGACGAGGTGTTCGCCAAGGTGCTCACTGGCGCGCAACCTGTTGATAGTTGGGACACGTTTCTTGCCGAGATGCAGCAGCTTGGAATCGAGGAGGCGACGCAGATTCAGCAGGCTGCCCTTGAGCGCTACAACAAGCGCGCCTGACGTTCATTCGCGCACGTCGACGTTCGCTACCGCATGGCCTGCTGCTGTGCGGTAGCAGGGCTTTTCACGCAAAGGGGATACATGCATGAAGACAGCGCAGACGCTCACCCGGCCGCGCCAAACTGCGGCTCGTCCTGGCTTCTGGCAGGTTGTCGTCAAGGATTTCAGGCGCAACAAGTACATTTACCTCATGTTGTTGCCGGTTGTCGCGTACTATGTCATCTTCCATTATGTGCCAATGTACGGCGCGCAGATCGCATTTCGTGATTATGTGCCGGCGCGTGGCATCTGGGGCAGCGAGTGGATCGGATTTGAGAATTTCCAGGATTTTTTCCGCAGCTTTTATTTCTGGCGTCTGCTCCGTAATACGTTCGCAATCAACCTTCTGGACGTTATTTTCGGTTTCCCCGCGCCGATCATTCTGGCGCTGCTACTGAACGAGTTGACCAGCGAGCGCTTCAAGCGCGTCGTCCAGACCATCACCTACATGCCGCACTTCATCTCGCTGGTGGTGGTGGTTGGCATGGTGATTGATTTTCTGGCGCGCGACGGCCTGGTGAATTACATGCTGGCATGGTTTGGCGTGTCGCCGATTGCCTTCATGCAGCGGCCCGACCTGTACTGGTTTATTTATGTCGGCTCTGGCATCTGGCAGAGCATCGGCTGGGGCTCGATTATCTACCTTGCGGCGATCACCACCATTGACCCGACGCTGTATGAGGCGGCCAAAGTGGACGGCGCGGCGCGTCTGAAGCAGATCTGGCACATCACGCTGCCGGGCATTATGCCAGTCATTGTGCTGTTGCTGATCCTGCGCGTCGGCCAGATGATGAACGTCGGCTACGAAAAAGCCATTCTGCTCTACAACCCGCTGACCTACGACACCGCCGACGTGATTTCGACCTATGTGTACCGTCAGGGTATTCTGAGCGCCGACTTTAGCTACAGCGCGGCGGTTGGGCTGTTCAATTCGCTCATTAACTTTGTGCTGCTGATCGCCGCCAATCGGGTCAGCAAACGCCTCAATCAGGGCGGCTTGTGGTAAGGAGGAACGCATGGCAGTAACACTGACGCGCCCAAGCTCATCGTCGTCCATCCGCAAACCGGCGAGTGAGCGCCTGTTCGATGCGATCAATATTGTGCTGATGCTGGCGCTGATTGTGGCGACGCTGTACCCGCTGTTGTATGTGCTGTTTGCATCAATCAGCGACCCGGGCGAGCTTGCATCCTATCGCGGCATTCTGCTCAAGCCGCTGGGCTTCTCGCTGAGAGCCTATGATGCGGTCTTCTCCAATCCGTCGATCAGCGTCGGCTACCGCAACACCCTGTTCTATGTGGTCGGCGGCACCGCGCTCAGCATGCTGCTCACTATCCTGGGCGCATATGCGCTTTCGCGCCAGAATGTGCTGTGGAAAGTGCCGATCATGTTCATGATCGTTTTTACGATGTTCTTCAGCGGTGGCCTGATCCCAACCTATTTGCTGGTCGGCAAGACGCTCAACTGGGTTGATACGCCATGGGCGATCATCGTCCCGACGGCGATTAACACATGGAACCTGCTGATTTTGAAGACCGCGTTTGAAGGCGTGCCGGTTTCGCTGGAGGAAGCCGCCCGCATGGACGGAGCGAATGATTTCACCATCCTGTTCCGCATCATTCTTCCGCTGTCGCTGCCCGCGCTGGCCGTGATCGTCCTGTTCTACGCCGTTGGCCAGTGGAATGCGTATTTCCAGGCGTTGATCTATCTGCGCGACCGTGAACTGTTTCCGCTGCAACTGGTGCTGCGCGAGATTCTGATTGCGAACAGCATGGACAGCATGACTACCGGCGTTTCCAGCGGCGACATCGAGCCGATTGGCGAAACGATTAAATATGCGACGATTGTGGTCGCAACGCTGCCAATTTTGATGCTGTATCCATTCCTGCAGCGCTACTTCATCAAGGGCGTGATGATCGGCGCAATCAAGGAATAACAATAAAGTTTATCGTTGGCCCTCACCCTCGATCCCTTCCCCACCGCCATGCGGGCCTCCGCATGGCGGGGAGAGGGACGCCGCGCTAGCGGCAGGGTGAGGGCCGCAGTTTAGCACGTCACGTCTTTGCCCTCGCTGCCGAAGACCGCCAGGCGCTCATCCGGCGCGATCGGGACGATGCTGGCCGGCTTGTAATGGAACTGGAGCGCGCGGCGGCGCTGCTGCGAATGGCTGGGCGGCGTGCCATGATGCAGCAGCCCGTGGAAGATCAGGCAGCCGCCGGGCTGAAGCGGCACGGTCAGCGCCTGCGTGGCGGCGACATCCGTGTCGCACAGTTGCCAGTCGCGGCGCTTGAAGTGGACGACCGGGCCTTCGCGGTGGCTGCCGGGAATAATAAACATGCAGCCGTTCTCGGGCGTGGCTTCGTCCAGCGCGATCCACACGCCAACAATCGTGGTTTCCGGCGGCACGTTGAAATACGCGTTGTCCTGATGCCACGGCTTCTCGCGGCCAATCATGGGCGGCTTGAGCAGCGCCTGATCCTGAAACAATACCGGCGCGTCCTGCATGAGGCGCGCGACGAGCGCGAGCAGTTTCGGGTGGCTGGCCAGCGCGGCAATACGCGGCTCGGTCTCGCACATCTTCCACAGTTTCCGCACGGCGTCCTGCTTCTGCTCGGTCGGCAACGAAGCAGCCGCCTTGAACCCGTCCTTTTCGTACTGCACGCCGCGATAACCCGGATATTTTCCGCCAATCAGGTCGAGCAGCCCGTGAAGGCTCGCCTGTGTTTCCTCCTGAGTAAACGCATGGTGAATCACAAGGTAGCCCTGATCGTGAAATTGCGCGACATGCTCGTCTGATACTGCGTCGAATCCCGTGATACCGTCGGCGGCTTCGCGCGCGCTGTACAACTCTTCCGGGCATGCGCCGCCCGCCTCTTGATCGACCATGATCTCGACTGCTTCGGTCGTCATCCGTAGCTCCTTTCAGAAAGCGTTGCTCTTGACAGCTATGCTAGCATTGGAAGGGTGACCATGCCATAGCGGGATCGTTCGTCTTTTTGCATCGAAACGTTTACTTTGCCCATGGATGTTCATGGGCGACGCACCTGGCTTGGCGCATATCCATAGTGCTGTTTGAACTGGCGACTCAACAGAAAAATATCGCTGTAGCCCAGCGCCGCAGCGATCTCTCCCACAGACATCGTTGTCTCTTCCAGCAACAGGCGCGCGCGCTCCATCCGAACCTGAAGCATAAACGCGCGCAGGCTCATCCCAACTTCCTGGCTAAACAGGCGGCTGAAATACGTCGGGGCGAGTCCGCTTCGTGCTGCCGCTGCTTCCAGACTCATGCGCGCTTCCGGGTGGCTGCGAATGAAACTCGTCACCTGCTCGATCCGGCGGTCGATCTGCGCGCCCATGACGCCGTGATTACGGGCATCCTGCTGATAGATCGCGACCAGCGCCTGCTGCGCCACAAAGCGCGCCTCAACAGCGGCAAGGCGCTGCCGCGTCTCCATGAGCCGCACGGCGCGGGTCAGCAGCGCGTCGATCTGGGCCGTATCTTGAAAAAGAATGCAGCGCGACGGCAGCCATGCGCCGTTTTTCAGTGCGCTCGCTGCATCCGCTGTGGCGCGCATGTCAAGATGCATGTACGCTACCGTCAGGCGATTATTGGGATCTTGTTCGGCATGGCCAACATCGCCGGGCCGCAGCACAAACAGCGTGCCGGGCTGGATCGCATAGTGCTGGTCGCCAAGGCGCATGCTGCCCTGCCCGCGCACGACGAACCACAGATCATAATCGCTGAGGCGTGGCTGCCAGCGCCAGCCCGGTTCGCAATGGACGCGCCCGCAGTTCGCGGAGGGCTGCACGTCGAGCGTGGCAAGCACATCTGCGACATGGTTCCATATGTCTGGTTGGGTGTAATCAATCGCATTCATGGGTGTTGTATTGATGCAAAATTGATACATACGAAATCGGGTTTTGCTGGAAAACGTTTGCTATACGGGTATATAATATACGATAAACAATATCAGGCATCCTTAGTATTGTATGCGCCGTTGGTCATGCGCGTGGAAGGGGGCTGCCATCGACACAGCATGGTTCCTGTTGGCATCAGCACATGCATGTGCAACACTTTGGAAGGATGAGGTTGAATGTTACGAAACACCGGCTTACGTTTTTTACTGCCCTACATGCGCGACTACCGCGGTACCTTAATCTTAGGCACGCTGTACGCGCTGCTTGGCGCGAGCGCGAGCGCCTTCA
>DASTWM010000103.1:0-5031 GCA_035765855.1 Roseiflexaceae bacterium | reverse complement strand
TTATGTAACGACATGATCGCGGGCAGATTGTCAATGGTCATCACGCGCCGGTACACGCCGTCGGCCCATTGCTCGCACAACTCGCCGGTCGAGATGCGCCAGAATCTAATCGAGCGCGCGAAATCGTAGGGCGCGCGGAGGGCGAGCACTGGCGAGGAAGTAGTATGATCCATGGTTATGCTGCTCCCGAAGGCTTCACGCATGAATGAGCAGGACGCGCGGCTGTAACAAAGCGCCCGTCGAGCAGCAGCCACGGGATGAACATAATCAGCAACAGGTTGCGCACGTTGAGCAATAACACGGGCAACACATCAAACGCCTGGAGTTGAGCGTACCAGAAGGGAAAAAGCGTGATGGTACACGCCAGGAGTACGGCAAATGCGGCTTGCTGACGGACGCCAAGCAGCGGCACAAACGGCAGTAACCAGATCATGTACTGTGGTGAAAGCACTTTATTTGTCACCATGAACACCAGCAGCACGCTGACCACGCAGGCGACCAATCGTTCAAAGCGAATGTAACCTGTTTCTTGAAACTCGCGCCAGAATTGCCGGAACCACAACCAGAGCACCAGCAGCAGCGCGCCGGCGAACAGCGGCAAGAGCCAGCCGAGTACCGCGCTCGCAAATGCGGATTGGAGGTGCATGGCACCAAAATTAAACGCGAGTTGCTCGTTGGTCAAGTGCAACGCGCCGCTCAACGCTGCCAGCCCGCCCGCCACGCTTTCGAGTTGCAAGCCACGCTGTTCATGGTAGGTTACAAATGAGAGCATCTGTCCTGGTGCGAGGAGCAGAAATGGCACCATAATGACCGCTCCTGCGACGATACTGCCGCATGCAAGACGCAGAGCCGCGCGCCAATCGGCATGCGCAAGATAGAAAACAGCGACAGCCGCAATAATGACGACAGGGTACAGTTTAGCGGCGACACCCAGGCCGAGCAGCACGCCTGCGAGCAGAGGACGTTGGCGCAGCACAGCCAGTAATGCGCACATCGTAAGCAGCGCGGGGAAAAGATCGTAACGCCAGGGCAGGAGCGGCGCGAACATTGCCACGAACACCGCATACACCAGCAATATTCGTCGCCGCGACTCTCCCGCAATCGCGGCCAGCACCAGCGCCACACCAATGCTGTACAGCACGTTCACAAAGCCGAACATGCCGCCATAGGCCTCGACCGTAAGCGGCATGTTAAACGCGAGGAGCCGTGGCACTACAAAAGGCAGCAACGCGAATGGCGGATATTCCAGCGGGAAATCTTTATAAGGAACGTGACCTTGCAGCACATGCTCGGATGCTCTGGCATAGATCGTTAAGTCGAGCAGATGCCAGTGCAGCGTGGATGGCAGCAGCGCAGTCGCAATGAGCAGGAGCAGCACGCCCGGCAGCACAAGCAGGCCCACTTCCATGAACGAATGCTGTCGCCGTTTCATCACGACCTCATTAGTACAGTACGCGCGCCAATCACACTACAAGCGGAAATAAAACAGGCATCGCAGCGACAGCATGACGCCGCCACCACGATGCCTGCAAATGCGAACCGGAGAAGCTTAGCGCACTTCGGCGGTTGCGCCAGCGTCGGCCAGCTTGGTGCGGGCCTCCTCGGCCTCTTCCTTGCTCACGCCTTCCTTGACTGGTTTCGGTGCCGCCTCGACCAGATCCTTGGCTTCCTTCAAACCCAGGCTGGTCAACTCACGCACGACCTTGATAACCTGAATCTTGTTAGCGCCCGCCGCCGTCAGAACGACGTCGAACTCGGTCTTTTCCTCAACTGGTGCGGCAGCAGCGCCATCACCCGCGGCACCCGGAACGCCAGCCATCGGCATGCCGCCCATGACCATCGGAGCGGATGCCGTCACACCAAAGCGATCTTCCATTTCCTTCTTCAGCTCGACGAGTTCAAGCACATTCAGTTCGCCGATGCTGTCGACAATTGCATTCACTTTGTCGCTTGCCATGATTGTGTTTCTCCTAAGATACTAAAATCGTACAAAAGTATTCGTTTATGCTATGCAGCAGCTTCGTCAGCGGGCTGCAATTGATCAATACGCGCCTGTACCGCATACATGACGTTGGCCACCACGCCATTGAGCGCGCCGACGACGCCGGCCAGCGGCGACTGCACACCACCCAGAATATCGGCCAGCACCTGCTGACGCGACGGCAGTTTTGAAACGCGATCGAGCGCAGAACTATCGAGCACGCTGTTGCCCAACATGCCGCCGCGCACTGCAATCTGCTTCGCGCCTTTGTTGAAATCGTTGATCGCCTTGGCCGCGCCGGACACATCGTCATAGGCGAATGCAACCGCAGTCGGACCTTCCAACAGTGGCTCCAGACCTTCCCGGCCAGTTGCCTTCGCCGCCAGAATCACGAGCGTGTTCTTGGCAACGATCAACTCGGCACCGCTGGAGCGCAACTGCTTGCGCAGATTGCTGATTTCTGCAACCGTCAGGCCACGGTAATCAGCCACCAGCGCCATTTGCGCCCGGCTAAGCTTATCTGTCAATTCGGCAACGGTATCAATCTTACTTTGCGTTGGCAATGAATTCACCCCCTCCCAGAACAATAAAACGGCTGCTGTCCCCAGACACAGCAGCCGTCAGACGGACAGAATCCGCCATTCATCGGTCTACCTCGGCGGGCGGCACACGGCCATTAAGCAATGCACCCGCTGTCTGGGGTAGTATTCAGTTACAACAGGAAAGGTACTACGCTGCTCCTGCGTTCATCGTCTGTGCAGCGGCTGGATCAATCGCGATGCCAGGTGCCATGGTGCTGGTAAAGGTAACGCTCTTGATAAACACACCCTTGGAGGAACTCGGCTTAGCCGCCTTGATCGCCTCCATCAGCGCAGCAATATTATCATAAATCTGCTGCTCGGTAAAGCTTACCTTACCCACGGCAACATGCAGCAAGCCGGTTTTGTCATTACGGAACTCCACGCGCCCGCCGCGAATGTCACGGATGGTTTGCGGGAGATCGGCTGGCTGGACTACCGTGCCACTCTTGGGATTCGGCATCAGGCCGCGCGGGCCAAGCTTGCGGCCAACGCGACCGACTTTGCCCATCATGTCCGGCGTTGCAATCGCAACATCGAAATCAAAGAAATTCTCTTTGTCAATCCGCGCGATCAGGTCATCAGCGCCCACGAAATCAGCGCCAGCTTCCTGCGCCGCGACTGCCGCATCGCCCTGAGCGAACACCAGCACACGCACCGTCTTGCCAGTGCCATGTGGCAGCGCCACCGTCGTGCGGATGTTCTGATCAGCATGGCGCGGATCAATGCCGAGTCGCAGATGAACCTCGACCGTCGAGTCGAAATTCGTATACGAAACGTCCTTCAGCAGCTTGATCGCTGCATCTGGCGCATAGAGCCGGGCCTGATCGATTTTCTTCAAGGCTTCAAGATACTTTTTGCCGTGCTTTGGCATGTCATTCTCCCTGTGGTAAGACGGGCACTGGCCCTCCCACAACTATAATACATTAACCCTCGATTTTAATGCCCATACTGCGAGCCGTACCGGACAGAATTTTCTCAGCAGCCTCGACATCGTTCGCGTTCAGGTCGCTCATCTTCTGCTCGGCGACTGCCCGCAACTGCTGCCGCGAGATCGTCCCGGCGGTCGTGCGGTTTGGCATACCAGAACCCTTCTGCACACCAGCCGCCTTGCGCAGCAGGTCAGCCGCAGGTGGGGTACGAAGCGCCAGGGTGAAAGAGCGATCCGAGTATACCGTAATCTCAGCCGGAATAACGCTACCAGCCTGCGCTGAAGTCTTTTCGTTATACTCTTTAACGAACGCCATGATGTTGATGCCGTAGCCACCAAGCGCCGGACCAACAGGCGGTGCTGGCGTGGCCTTGCCAGCTGGCAATTGCAGCTTGACAACGCCGACAACTTTCTTCGCCACAATCTACTCCTTACAACATATCATCAAGTCGCATAGTATTAGCCCATGTACGACCTGCAAGCCATGTACACCTTTGTTAATCAACCAGACGTGTTACTTGCAAAAAGTCAAGTTCCAGCGGTGCTTCCCGGCCAAACACATTTACCAGCACGCGCACCCGCCCGCGCTCATGATCAATGGCATCCACAATGCCCTCGAAATCAGTGAACGGCCCGTCGGTGACGCGCACCGCCTGACCAACCTGATAACTGACGCGCACCTTGGGCGGCTCTTCCTCCATCTGACGGAGAATAGCTTTAACCTCATCCTCCTCCAGCGGCGCAGGCCGGTTCCCGTGTCCTACAAAGCTCGTCACACCGGGGGTATTGCGAACAACGTACCACGAGTCTTCAGTCATGCGCATCTGGACCAAAACATAGCCAGGAAAAACTTTTTTATGCACGGTGCGCCGCTGACCGTTTTTAATTTCTATTTCTTCTTCGGTCGGTACAATAACGCGGAAGATCTGATCATGCATTTCCATCGAGTCAATGCGATGCATCAGATTCTGCTTCACTTTGTTTTCGTACCCGGAGTATGTATGAATGACGTACCATCGACGCCCATCATCCTGCAGCTGAGACTCAGGCTGCTGTTCATTTTGCTCAGTCATGAAAACCTCTCATGGCGCTATGATACAGCTTGTTGAAGCAGCGTAATGAGCGACAGAAAACCAAAATCAGCTGCAGCAAGAATAAGACTGATGATAGCCGAGATCGCGATGACAACGATAGTAAGCCTGATCGTCTCTTCGCGAGTCGGCCAAACCACCTTCTTCATCTCCGCGCGTACTTCTCGGTAGGTACGGACAATCCCATTCTCTCGTGACTCTTTTTCGGTTCGGTTAACCACAGCCATTCGTACTCTTTCAGTAGGAAGGCGTGAGACATGATAGCCCGTGTCTCACGCCCAATGGAAGCGAACGTAATACTGACAGCGTTACTGCTGGATGGAGGTGACGACGCCCGCCCCGACCGTGCGCCCGCCTTCGCGAATGGCGAAGCGCAAGCCTTCCTCAATCGCGACTGGCACAATCAACTCCACGCCCATCTCGACATTGTCGCCCGGCATGACCATCTCC
>DASTWM010000102.1:0-3396 GCA_035765855.1 Roseiflexaceae bacterium | reverse complement strand
AGGCTGGTGGCGCATGGGCTGTCGATCAGCGCGCCATGGCCGGTGTTGGCGAACGTAAACACGTAGCTGTGACTCAGCGTCTGGGCGGCAGCCTGCCCGAAGGCGGGCGGCGTGATCGGGTCGAAGCGCCCGTTCAGCACCAGCGTTGGAATATTGCTCGTCACCGGCGCGTCGACAATCGGTTCGAGTGGCGGCACATTCCAGCGCTGGCATGTATCGAGAAATGATTGGGCGCTCTGGCGAGCATCTTTGGCAAGCTCCGGGCGCACGCCTTCGAGCGGCACGTCCGACGGATTGAAATCGGCATCTTCCGCGCACAGCACCGAGTAATACATGCCCTCGCTGAACGTGCGGTCGAACAACAGAATGGGATACACATAGCTCAGAAAGGTGTAGGTGCCATCGCGGGCGTCGTAAATCATTTTGGGCAGCGCGGGAATGAGCGATGTGGCGTACACCATCTGAAATGTCGCATCGATCAGCATGTCGCCATCGAATACCGCCTGGTAGGTCGTGTTTGTTTGTGGATCAGTCAGCGGAATGCGCACCGGCTTTTTGTTCCATGCATCAACGAGTTGAAAGAACACCTGGTCGAGCTTGGGATAGGCCGCGTTGCACGCCACATCGGCGGCGCATGCGCGGAACAATTCATCAAACGCGCGCTCCTGCGATTGCGGCACATGCTCGATAAAATTAATCTGCGGCGGCACCACTGCGTCGAGAATCACGCTCCGCAGCGCATCAGGATGCTGCTGCATGACATGCAGCGCCAGCAGCGTGCCGTATGACACGCCGTACAGGTTGATGGTGCTGTAGCCAAGCGCCACCCGCAGCGATTCGACGTCGTCGGCGTTCTCGACGCTGTCATAGTCAGCGAGGTCGATGCCCTGGCGGACGAGGCGGTCGTGGCAGGCGGTGATGGCCGCGAGCGACTGCTGCTGTTCCTCTTCGTCGCTTAGGCGTTTGTCAATCGTTCGGATGAGCAGGTCAAACGTTTCATGACACTGCAAATTTGGCTGGGAATAAAGCGTGCCGCGCTGATCAAACAGCACAATGTCGCGGTCGATTTGCAGCGGGCGCTGGCTGAGGAGCAGCGAAGCATAGGTGTCGATTGTTGAGCCGCCGGGGCCGCCCTGCAGCATCACAAGCGGGTCGGGCGCGGGATTGGCGGCATGGCTTTTGATGATCGCCACGGCTAGCTCAATTGTTGGGCCTTCCGGCTGGCCGTAGCGCTCTGGCACCGCAAGGTAGCCACATTCAACGTCGCGGCTTTCCACCGCGCCAGCTGGCAGGTCGAACATGCAGCGAGCACTGCGAAAGGCATCGGTGCGCTGCGCGGATGCGACAGCACGCGCAGGCATTGGCTGCACCGCTGATATAATCAGGATCGTGAATAGCAAGAACCACAGGCGCAAACCAGGCGACATAGGTATTCTTCTCCAAACTGTCATCATATCGTTACATCATTATACCCTGTGGGCTTTACACCTGCGTTATCATTGATCATGAAAGAGGTTTGACCAGACTGAGTTACTATGGCCAACGCACTGCTTCAACCCGGCATGGCTGCTCCCGACGTTTCGCTGCTGGATAGCAATGGTGTTGCGGTGTCGCTCGCGCGCTTCTGGGCCGCGCGGCCGCTTCTTATTTTCTTCATGCGGCACTTTGGCTGCGCGGCCTGCCGCGAGCACCTGTTCCATATCCGCGATAGCTATTCCATGATTCAGGCGCATGGTGCTGCCGTGGTTGCCATTGCGCAGCACGATCCTGATCTGACTGCGCGTTACGCGCAAACGCACCAGGTGCCTTTTCCAATGCTGACTGACCCGACGCGGCAAGCGTACCAGGCGTTTGGGGTCGTCGAAGGCACGTACTGGGAGACATCCGGGCCGCAGGTGATAGCGCAGCAAATTAAACTCGCATGGGAGGGCAATGTGATGGGACTGCCGCACTCGGCGGGCGCGTCCAGGCAGCTTGGCGGCACGTTTATCGTCGACACGCGAGGGGTTATTCGTTTTTCCCATGTTGCCCGTCCAATTTATAACCATCCTGCTGTTCAAACATACCTTGATAGCTTCGCTCATCTGTAACATTATTTGCTTGAACACCTAAAGTCTCTTATAATGCGTTCACTACAGAGCCAGTACTCAACGCATGTTCTACGAGGAGACGCTCAAGTACATCCCGCCACGCACGCGGCAGCGAACGTTTCCGCACGACGAGGCCAGGAGGAGGGGCTAATGTTCGGGTCTAAAAAAACTCCGGCTGTACAACCACAAACATTGAGTGGTCGGCCAGAAACGACTATCGGCGCGAACACCAGCATTGTTGGTACGCTGAAGGCCGATGGCAATATTCGGATTGATGGGTCAGTTGAAGGTGATATTGAAGTTCTGGGAAATTTGATTATTGGCGAGACCGGGCGGGTGATTGCCACTGTCAAGGCCCAAAATGTGCATGTGTCCGGCGCGGTGAAGGGGGAAATCACCGCAGTGGAGCAGTTGGAAATTTCGCCAACCGGCAAGGTGTGGGGCGATATTACCACGGCGGCGCTGCATATCGAGCCGGGCGGGCTGTTCCGCGGTCAGAGTGCCATGACAGCGACGGCTGACGAACCGCTGCTGCTTGAGGCACCACGCGCCAACGGAAATGGTCGTATAGAGTAATCGGATGCGCTCATGAGCCGACGGATGCGTAGATCAGGGCAGGCTCTGGTAGCTTCCTGGGTTTCTCAGGGGGCCGATTGGGGGCGTTCTGGTCTTGTGCTAGTGACGATTGGCCTGGTGCTGCTGTCTTTGTTGTTACTCGGGAACTTTGTCAATCAAGTGATCCTGAGCGCGCAAATGGATCGCCAGCGCGACCAGGTTCAAGCGGAAATCGCGCAGATCCAGGATGAGAACCAGCAACTGAGCACATCCGTCGCCATGGCGCAGTCAGCCGATTACGCGGAGCAGGTTGCGCGCGAGCAGCTTGGCTATGCCCGTCAAGGCGATGTTGTCGTGGTGCCGGTGCTGCCTCAGGCCACGCCGCAGTCAGTCGAAGCGACGCCGGTGCCGGTGGCCGTTGCTCAGCCAGAACCAAACTGGCAGGGTTGGCTGCATTCCTTTTTCCCGCCTGCCTCCCCATAAATAGTTGTTCAAGCAATGCGAAACCCCGACTTGATGAAAGTCGGGGTTTTTGTTTGGTCTGCTACGCTTTTCTAATTCAGGCGGCGAGTCTCGTTCGTAGCCGCCTCGCTTTGTGACTGCCCGGCTGTTTCCTGTGGCACAACCGTGACAGGCACGTTCTGAGTGGGTGGCGTGCGCTGCATGGGGCGGGCGCTGGCCCGGCCAATCAGCCGCTGCACGCGGTCGTCGACTTCAAACTCATGCCCGCGCGCCAGGATGCTCAGCCCAG
>DASTWM010000101.1:0-4070 GCA_035765855.1 Roseiflexaceae bacterium | reverse complement strand
CGACGTTCGGTCATAGGTGTGGGAAGGGCGCACGATGGTGACAGGAAAACCATCCTCGCGGTACGCCTGCATCAGGCGCTCTTCGCACGCGATCTTGGCCCGCGAATAGGCCCAGTACGGATTGCGCAGCGGCGTCGACTCGGTGATCGGCCAGTTGACCGGCGGCGTTTGATAGGCCGAGGCCGAACTGATGAAGATGTATTGGCTCGTGCGCTCGCGGAACAGCGCCAGATCTGTCTCGATATGCTCCGGCGTGAAGGCGACGAAATCCGCCACGACATCGAAGGTTTTCCCCTTCAAAAGCTGAGCCGTGGCCTCTTTGTCGCGAATGTCGCCCTGCAACACCGGGACGTTCGGGGGAATCGGGCGCGTTCCATGGCCGCGATTAAGCAGCACCACATTTATTCCACGCGCGGCGGCCAGTTCAACACATGCGGAACTGATGATGCCAGTTCCACCGATAAAGAGCACGTTCACGGCGTCCTCCTGTACAAGCGCGCGCCTGTCATGCCGGGCAGGCGCGGCAAAATCATTCGCTCCCGATTATAGCATACACGTTTTCTCCTTACCCGGATTTCATGGTAAGATGCACCAACTGCTTGCTGAGCATACGCTCGATAAATGGGGAAGATCGTGGACTCTTCACTTGCTCGTCGTATTCATAATCATTTGTCGGGCGTCCGTTTCTGGTCGCTGATTCACGCGGCGGCGCTGAAGTGGCGCGCCGATAATTGTTTGCGGCTCGGCGCATCGCTGTCGTACTACACTATTTTTTCCCTCTTTCCGTTGATCTTAATCACCTTGCAGATTATTGATGTGACTTTCCATAATTCGGATGCCGGGCGCGACCTCATTCTTGGCGCGCTCGCGCAGGTGACGGGCGGCTTCCGGGACCAGTTTCTTGCGGCGCTAACTGCGGCGCAGCAGGCCAGGCGGGCATCAAGCATCGTGGGCGTCGCCACGCTGCTCCTTGGCGCGTCATGGGTATTTGGCGAATTGCTCAGTGCGTTCAATATCATTTGGAAGCTGGAGGCACCTTCGCAGGGTGGGCCATTGGAGTTTCTGCGCGCCACCTTTTTCTCGTTTGCCCTGGTGTTCGCTGGCGTATTCTTGCTGCTGGTATCGTTAATCATCAGCGCGGTGCTGACGGTGATCAGCCATTGGCTGGAATTGCTGCCGGGCGGCGCGACGTTGTGGTGGTTTGCAAACAGCGCGTTCAATCTGGTCGCCCTGACGCTGATCTTCGCGCTGCTGCTCAGATATTTGCCGCAAACGAACGTGGCCTGGCATGACGTATGGCTGGGCGCGTTTATCACCGCCGTCCTGTGGTCGCTGTTGCAATTCGGCATCGCTTACTATATTAGCTTCAGCCGGTACAGCATGTATGGCCCGGTCGGCTCGATCATGGCGCTGGTGGTGTGGGTCTATCTTTCGTCGCAGGTGCTGTTTTTCGGCGGCGAGTTTACCTACGTGTACGCCCGGCGCTACGGCAGCCGCGCTGCTGTGGGCGGCTCATAGGCGTCTGCCAAAAAGAAGCGACGAACGACGGACTCATCATCCGTCGTTTGCCCTTGGTCAAATTACCATGCTCGCGCGATCTGCTCGGCAGTGCGAAACGCCAGTGCCATGATCGTCAGCACCGGATTGAACCCGCCGTTGGTGACATGCACCGAGCCGTCGGCGATGTACAGGTTGTCGTGGCCGTGAACCCGGCACAGCGGATCGACGACCGACGCGCGCGCATCTTCGCCCATGCGGCATGTGCCAGCCTGGTGCTGTCCGCCGCTGAGTTGCAGGCGTGGCGGCTTGCCCCACACATCCGTCGCGCCGGACGTGCGCAGCCATTCCGTGGCGCGCTCCTGCATGAACAACGCCGTGCGCACGGTTTCTGGGTGGGTGGTGCCGGAAAGCCGCGCCACCGGAATACCCCAGCGATCATGGACCGCTGAATCGACTGTGACGCGGGCGTCGGGGTTGGGGATTTCCTGCACCGGCCCGGTGATCCGCATAACGCGCGTATAGTTTTCGCGCATGAAGCGCTTGTTCGCCATGCCCCAGCGCGGCAGATCTGGCGGCAGATCGCGCGCCCAGAAGATAATCGGCAGCACAATGAATTCGTCGGCCAGCATGCCGCCGCCGATGACGCCGGGGTTGCCGTGGTTGAATTGTACGGTCGCGGTTGAAACGCCTGGCCCAAGACTATCATACATCTGTTCAGACAGCAGGCCGACCGCGCCGGGGTAATAATGCCCTTGCAGGTTGCGCCCGACCTGATCATGCTGGTTGCCAAGGCCGTGCGGGTGCTGCGGGCCGGTCGAATTCAGCAGCAGCCGGGCGGTCTCGAGCGCGCCCGCCGCGCAGACAACGATTTCGGCGGTTTCGCTGCGGCGCTGCCCGTCGCGGTCGAAGAAGGTGACGCCGACCACGCGGCCAGATCCGTCGGTGTCGATCCGCTCGACGATCACTTCGGTCATGAGATTGCAGCGCCCGGTCGCTAATGCGCGCCGCAGCATGGTATTCTGCGAACCGTTTTTCGCATCGGTCGGACATGCGAACCCGACGCAGTGCTGACAGCGGATGCAGGCTGCCCGTCCGTTATACGGAACGCTGTTGATCAGCAGCGGCACGCCCAATGTGTCCCAGCCGAGATGATCGGCGGCGGCGCGCAGCACCCCGCCCTTGCGATTCAGCGGCAGCGGCTCCATGGGATAGGCCATGCGGCGCGGCCAGATGCGTTCGCTCGCCGCGCTGTCGCCCGACACACCGATTTCCCACTCGGCGCGCTCGTAGTACGGCGCAAGATCCTCGTAGCGAATCGGCCAATCGGCCAGCGTGCTGCCGTCCGGGACGCCGTACACACTCGCCATGCGAAAATCTTCCGGCAGGAAGCGCCATGCCTGCGCGCCATACACGCGCGTGCCGCCGCCGACCGTCATGGCATTGTTCTGGTAGCCGTCCTCGTGCGGGCGGGCGATGCGCGCCTGCCCGTCCATGCCCGCGATGACGCGCGGGTTGCCTTCGATATCCGGCCCGGTGTTGTTGCCGTAGCGCTCGAAGCGGTGATTACGCAGGTGATCGCGGGGAATGTCTTCGAATGCCAGCGCGCGCCCGCGTTCGAGCAGCAGCACACGCTTGCCGGCCTCGGCCAGCACGCCGGCAGCTACGCCGCCGCCCGCGCCCGCGCCCACGATAATGACATCATAGATTGTCATGCATTCACCTCGAAGCCAACCATCTGCCAGGCCACGCCGCCGTGATTGCCGCCGTTGCCGGGGTCGCTGTAATAGCCTTCCGCCGCGTGCGTCACCACAGTGCGGAAGAATCGTTCGGGATCGATTGGCCATGGCGTCGTGACCGCGCTGTGCTCGACCGCCTCAAGCAGCGTGTCCTGCGCGGCGGGCGCTAAATCGGCAAAGCCAACTCCGCCGACGGCCCGCGCCTCAGCGTCGAGCGCGTCAAGCCCAACGCGATAGGTGGCGATGAGCGGCTGCAAATCATGCGCGAATTGGCGTTCGAGGTATGTGCCGACGCCGCCATCCCAGCCGTTTGGATAATCGTCTGCCGGAATAATCCGGTTGACCAGGGCGCGCAGCGTTCCATGTTGGTACTCAGTGAACATGAGAAATCCTTTTCGATGAGCGCGAAAACCGCACAGCAACGCGCGGCTGTACGTATCACAACCGCATATATAAAGATACCACAGGATGCTTGCCCGATCTGCCAAATCGCCTGAAGGCATATGCTGCTTATCCTGATTTGGTACGTATCGTGCTATGCGTAAGCCCGCAGGAGTAGTCGATCTTCATGGAGGATTTCTGTGCTTGAAATGCTGAGTATGCCTCAGATAAGCTTTTTGATCATTCTTGCGGTCGCGTTCGTTCTTTTGCTTACCGAGCGGCTTCGCAACGATATCGTCGCAGTGCTGATCATCTTGTCGCTGACGATTTCCGGCGTATTAAAGCCGGACGAGGCGCTGGGCGGCTTCGGAAGCGAACCTGCGATTGTGGTCGCTGCGATTTTCGTGCTCAGCGGCGCGCTGCACCAGACTGGCCTTTCCGACATCCTTGGCA
>DASTWM010000100.1:0-7728 GCA_035765855.1 Roseiflexaceae bacterium | reverse complement strand
CGTTGAAGGCGCTGTGCGAACAGGCCGCCGAGGAAGCCATGCCCGGTCGCGTGCTGGTGCTGCGGCCCGGTCTGATCGTTGGGCCACACGATCCAACCGATCGCTTTTCCTACTGGGTGCAGCGGGTGGCGCGCGGCGGCGAAGTGCTTGCGCCCGGCCAGCCAGAGCGACAGATTCAGGTCATCGACGCCCGCGATCTGGCGGAGTGGAACCTGCGCATGGTTGAAGCACAGCAGACCGGCGTGTTCAATGCCACCGGGCCAGATGGCGTGCTTGCCATAGGCGGCTTTCTCGACACATGCAAAGCTGTGACGCACAGCGACGCGCAATTCACATGGGCAGATGAAGCATTTCTGCTGGAGCAGGGCGTCGCGCCATGGCAGGAACTCCCGCTGTGGATGCCGAGCAGCGAGGAGGATATGCGTAGCGTCTTGCAGGTGAGTATCGCCAGGGCCACAGCCGCCGGGCTGCGCTTCCGCCCGCTGGCCGATACCATTCGCGACACCTACGCTTGGCTGGCGCAGCGTCCGGCTGACCATGAATGGCGGTCCGGGCTTGCGCCAGCGCGTGAAGCCGATGTTCTGGCGGCGTGGCATGTACGAGGCGCGCAATGAAATGGGCATAACAGACACATTATGACTGATAAACGCTACTATACCATTGGCGAATTGGCGGAGGCTGCCGCCACGACGCCGCGCACCATTCGCTATTACACTGCCGAAGGACTGTTGCCGCCGCCGGATACACGGGGCCGCTACGCGCTCTACAGCGCCGACCACCTGCTGCGGCTGCAACTTATCGCGCGGTTGAAAGAAGCGTACCTGCCGCTGCACGAAATCAGAATACGGATTGCGCCGCTTTCTACCGAGCAGGTGCAGCAGCTTTTGGGTGAAGGTGACAAACATAATCTCCCACCATCAAGCGCCGCCGATTACATTACATCTTTGTTGCACAATCCGCGTCCAGCTGCGCCACCTGCCAGCATGCCACCCGCGCCAGGGCCGAGCATGCAACTGCGCGAGGAGCCACAGGCATATAACACCGCGCCGCTTCCGGCTGCGCCACTGCCGATTGGTCATGCCGGGCTGCGGCCCGCGCCGAAGCAGAGCATCCTGAGCCGGCTGGTGCCGCAGCGCGCGCAACATAACGCACAGGAAGCACGGGGCAGTGTGGCCGGTGAAAGCTGGCGGCGCGTTGTGCTTGCGCCGGGCGTGGAACTGCATGTGCGCGAGCCGCTCACGCCGGAAGCGCAGGAGCACGTTGAGCGACTGATTGCAATGGCACGCACGCTCTTCGAGTAAGACATTGTCATGAAATCGCCCGCGTAGGAGAGACTAACCCAATTACCACCTGCTCCCATGGAGCAAAGGAGGCCCAGAAATGACACTTTCGCTCACCGCTGCATGCGACCGGCAACTCGTCGCGTACGAAGTCTCGTCGCAACGCACGATTGAATGGACGATCACGGTCCCCAACGAGACGCGACCCGCCGAGCGCGCGCCGCTCAATCTGGCGCTGGTGCTTGATCGCAGCGGCTCCATGGTCGGCGATAAATTGCGCTACGTGCAGCAGGCCGCCTGCCATGTGCTCGACCTGCTCAATGAACATGATCGAGTGGCCGTAGTCGCATATGACGATCAGATCAATGTGCTTTCGCCGAGCGTGCTGGTGACAGAAACGGCACGCAATGATCTGAAGCAGCGCATCAATGCGCTTCAGCAGGGCGGCTGGACCAATCTGTCGGACGGTTGGCTGGAAGGTTGCCGTGAGGTCGCTGAGCACATGCGGGGTGAGCATGTGAGCCGGGCGCTGCTGCTGACCGATGGCCTGGCGAATCGCGGCATCACTGATATCGAAGAACTGACACACCATGCGCGCGAGTTGCGGCAGCGCGGCGTGGCGACCTCGACGTTTGGGGTGGGGCTGGATTTTAACGAGCACCTGCTGGAAGCGCTGGCGGCGCAGGGCGGCGGCCATTTCTATTTCATTGAACGTCCCGATCAAATCCCCGCCATGTTCCGGCAGGAGCTTGGCGAGCTACTCACCGTGGCAGCGCGCGAGGCATTTCTGAATATAGCCATTCCCAAGGGCGTGGCAGTGGAACTGCTGGGCAACCTGCCCCATGAGCGCGACAGCCAGCGGTTACGGGTCTTCTTTGGCGACCTGTGCGCGGGCGAGCAGCGCAGGCTGTACACGCGGGCGCTCACGCCGCCCGACATGCCCGGCACCAGCGTGGTTGTGCGCGGCGAGCTTGGCTACGCAGACCTTGACGGCAACACTGAGGTTGTCAGTGCGGAGATCACTTTCTCCTACGAACGCGAGGCAGCCGTGCTGCGCGTGCCGGTAAACAAGGATGTGCTCCAACGAGCCAGCGAAATCGAAATGGCAGCAGCGGCAAGCGAGGCGTTGCGGCTGGAGCGCGCGGGCCGCCGCCAGGAGGCGCAAGGGTTGATGCAGCACACACTGGCAGCCGCAGCCCCGTACATGTCGGCAGCGGCAGCCGCGAACTACGACGAACTCCAGGCACGCATGGCACAGGGACTGAGCGAAGGCGAGCGCAAGCAGGCGCACTTCAAGGCGTATAAGCTGCGCAACACGCGCGGGTAGAAGTTGTGAGTTTTAAGTGATGAGTTTTGAGTTACCATTATCTTTGCAGAATCCGCGAAGCGACGCAAAGGAGCGGAAGTCCTTTCACGAGCTATACGGAAAATGGAAACGAGGCTGGATAGTGGCTCATCCATAGCATGGCAGCTAAACCCACATTTCAAAACTCAAGCCTCAAAACTCAAACCTCCATTATTCCTCCGGCTCGATGTAAAAGCTCAGCGGGTAATTGTTGTCGCGCGCGAGGCTCTGGGCGGTATAGACACGCTCCTGCGCTTCCTTCAGCGGCAACACGGTCACGAGGGCGCGACCGTTGGTGTGCGCTTCAAGCATCACCGCAGTGGCTTCGTCAGGCGTAAGTTCAAAGACCAGCAGCAGAATTGCGACGACGAATTCCATCGGTGTCACATCATCATTTTGAATGATGACACGGTAGGGCTTTTCAAGCTCCGCGTCGGTGACGACAACGTACTCGGTGCCAACCGTTGGCGTGGTAACAACATCAGGTGCAGCAGGGGTTTCTGACAACATACGCGTTCTTCGTTTTACAAACATCAGGTGACATGATACCACATCACTATCGCTTTGTTCGGCAAACACCAGGGCGGCCACAACGACCGCCCTGGTGTTCTCCTGCCGATTGTCGCCTGACATTAACGTTGTGGCACAACTTCGACGTTTTGTGCTTCAGCCGCCTGCTCTGGCTGATCGACACGTTTGCGATCCGTCCATGTAATCAGGCGCACGCTGCGGTCGTACGTAAAGTAGCTGTAGGCCCAGTTGGTGAGCACGATCAGGCGATTGCGGAAGCCAATCAACTCCACAAGGTGAACAAACAGCCAACCGATCCATGCGAGAAAGCCGCTCAGCCTGATGCCGAACGCATCGAGCACGGCAGCCTTGCGGCCGATCGTCGCCATCTGGCCCTTGTCGAAGTAGCGGAATGGCTTTAGCTGCTCGCCATTAACCATGGCCAGGATATTTGCGGCAGCGCGCTTACCCATTTGAACAGCCACGGGCGCAACCATAGGGTACGCGCCGCCTTTATAGCCTTCCAGGTAGGCCATGTCGCCGATGACAAAGACCTCGCAGTGATTCGCCAGGTTCAGCGTCGGCGTCACCTTGACGCGAAAACCGCGCGCCAGCTCGACGTTCAGGTCGTCAACGATGTGCGAGCCACGCACGCCTGCCGCCCACACCACGGTCTCCGCCGGAATGCTTGAACCATCCTTAAACGTGGCGGTGCCGTTGCCTACTGATGCAAGCGCTGTGTTCAGCCGCACCTCCACGCCCATGCTCGTAAGCCGCTGCAAAGCTTTCTTCTGCAGCGACGGTGCGAAGGGCGCCAGCAGGGTGTCGTGCGCCTCGACCAGAATCACGCGCGTATGCTCGGCGTTGAGCATCGGGTAATCTTGCAGCAGCACATGGCGGATGAGCTCGACAAACGCGCCGGCAAGCTCCACGCCGGTGGGTCCGCCGCCAATGAGTACAAACGTCAACAGCGCCGCGCGGCGCTCCGGGTCGGTTTCACGCACGGCCTGCTCGAACATGGTGAGCACATGGTTGCGCAGCCGCTCAGCCTCGTCGATATCTTTCATGCCAAACGTCTGTTCCGCCAGCGCGTCGTTGCCAAAATAATTATTCGCGCTGCCAGCCGCCACCACCAAATAATCGTAGCTGATCGGCGCGCTGTCGGTCAACACGCATTTGGCATCGAAATCAATCCCCTGGACCTCGGCCATGATGAAATTGATATTGGGATAGTTGCGCACAATGCCACGCACCGGGTACGCAATCGCTTCTGGCTCCAGCCCTGCGGTGGCAACCTGGTAGAGCAGCGGCCAGAAGCCATGGTAATTATTTTTGTCGATCAGCAACACATCCACATTGGTGTCGGCAAGTTTCTTGATCGTGCTCAGCCCGCCAAACCCCGCGCCAACCACCAGCACGCGCGGACGCTGCCCATGGTGTTGTTCCACGAAGCCGGGCGTCGGCGCTGGCGCTCGCGCCAGCGTGAGCGGATGAGCCGTTTCAACTGCGTTTTTTTCTGGTGCGTGCGTGTCCTGATCGATTGCTTGATTGGTGATCACCGGTCACTCCTTGGTCGTGTTATTGTGAAATAACACGTACATGCTGAGAAACGATGCCGTACAGCAGCGCTGCTCGTTCTGGCTGTATCTATTAGCAGAACTTCTGCCAGAGACATTGTGAAATTTATCTCTAATTATATGTGAAATTTATCACTTTTGCAATACCCCAAAAGACCTATATGCCTCAGGCATCAGAACGGCACCCATGAAAGTCGTTGACATCTGCTAGCCCATGCGGTACAGTACAATCTATTGACACGAGATCTTCACTTTTCGTGCATGCTCAACCAATCTCGTTGCACCCAGGAGAGTTTACGCTATGTCCACCGAGGCGCTCGATCAGCAACAAATGCAGACCCTTGGCCAACTTCTTTCGGCAGGCGGACAGAACGATGTCCCGAGCCTGCTGCGCGCATCGCTTGACCGCCTGGTCGCGTTTTGGCCCGCTCAGGCCGGCGCGTTGCTCTACCAGGATCCGCATGGCGACGTAATCGCGCTCCAGAGCGGCGAGCTTCAGCCAGGCGACGCGCGCGTCATCGGCGAGGCGCGCGAGGGCTTTGCGCGCCGCACGGTGGGCAGCGAGCCGTCGATCGGCTATTACGCGCTCGATGATGATCGGCAGCTCATGGAACTGCCGCTGCGCAGCGGCAATCAGACCGTTGGCGTGCTGCATCTCGTCACCCGCGAAGAAGAAACGGAGCGCCACGAGTCGACGCTGGTTGACGAAGACATGATCGTGATGCTGGTGCGGGCGATTGGCGGCGAGGCCGATAAGCTGGCCATGCTGCAACGGGCCGAGCAAGATCTGCGCGAGTTGCACCTGCTGTATCAGGTGGGCCAATCGCTCACCAAAAACCTCGACCTCGGCAGCCTGATCGAGGAGATTCAGCAGCGCGTGCCAGAAGTCATGGGCGTCGAGCGCTGCTCGATCATGCTGATCGATGAGGAGCGCCAGGCGCTGGTGGTGAATGCGCTCGATGAAAAAACCGGCGAGCGGCGCGAGTTTTACCTGCCGCTTGACTACGGCATCGCAGGATGGGTCGTGAATAACAGCGTCGGCCAGATCGTGAACGATGTCGAGAACGATCCACGCTGGTACGATGGCATCGACCGCAACGTTGATTTTGTAACCCGCTCGATTATTTGCGCGCCAATTCAGCATGGCGACCGCGTGGTCGGCGTAATTGAAGCGATCAACAAGCGCAGCGGCGATCCGTTTACCGACCAGGATTTACGGCTGCTGACCACGCTTGCGGCGCAGGCCGCTATCGCCGTCGAGAACGCGCGGCTGGTACGCAGCCTGAAGGAAGAGCGCGACCGGCTGCTCGCCAAGGAGGCCGAGGTGCGCGCGACCATCGCCCGCGACCTGCACGACGGCCCGACGCAAAGCATCAGCGCGATCGCCATGAACATCGAATTTATCAAGCGGCTGATGCGCGCCATGCCCGACCGCGTGGAACGCGAACTCGATGTGTTGGGCGAACTGGTGCAGAAAACGGCATACGACATTCGCTCGCTGCTGTTCGAGCTGCGCCCGCTTGGGCTTGAGACGCAGGGCTTGCTCGAAACCTTGCGGCAGTACGTGAGCCGCTGGCGCGATCCATCGGGTGCCACGCAACTGCGTCTGGAAGCGCCATTGCACTTGCCGCGCCTGCCGGTGGAAGTTGAAGGCGCGATGTTTATTATTATTCAGGAAGCGGTGAACAACGCTCGCAAGCATGCCGGGCCGTCGGAAGTGACGATCTACCTGTACCAGGAAGAAGATCAGCTTGTCGCCAGCGTGCGCGACCGCGGGCATGGCTTCAATCTGGCGGCGGTCGAGTCGACGTACAACACGCGCGGCTCGCTTGGCCTGAAGAACATGCGCGAACGGGCGGAGTTAATCGGCGGCGAGTGCCGCATTCGCACGACCGAAGGAGAAGGCACAACCGTCGAGGTGCGGGTGCCGCTGGCGTAATCGTCGGTTAAGCGAACCTGATTGCAAACATGAACAGAATCAGCTTGTAGGGACGAGGCGCGCCTCGCCCCTACTGTAGCGTATGGAATCTGCCCGTTTTGCGCCAAACGAGACCCGCGCACGTGTCAAAGATAGCTCCCTTGCGAACGAAACTCCGCCGATTCTGGCCGCACATGATCCTCTTTGGCCTTGCGCTGGCGCTCCGCTGCTACGGCCTTGGCTTGCCACTCCTGGACTATCACTCATGGCGGCAGGCCGACACGGCGGCCATGGCGCGCAATTTCATCGCCTCGGGCTACCAGTTTCAGGCTCCGCAGGTTGATTGGGGCGGGCAAAAGCCCGGCTACGTCGAAAGTGAGTTTCCGCTGTACAGCGGCGCGCTGGCGTTGTTGTGGGGATTGTTCGGGCCGCATGTGTGGATCGGGCGTTTGCTGTCGGCGCTGGCCAGCGCGGCGACATGCGCGGTGTTGTACAGCCTGGCGCGCCCGATTTCTGGCCGTCGGGCGGCATTGTACGCCGGAGTGACGCTGGCACTGCTTCCGTTCGCGCTGTACTTCGGGCGCACGGTCATGCCGGACGCATGGATGCTGCTCGGCGCGCTGCTGGCGCTGCTGACGTTCCAGCGCTGGCTGGACCAACCCTCGGTAGGGCGCTTCCGGCTGGCGCTGATCTTCGGCGCGCTGGCCCCGCTCGCCAAAACGCCCAACCTTGTAATTGTGGGCGTGCCGTTGGCCTATCTTGCATGGCCGCTGCTGGCGGTACGCCCGGCGCGCAAGGCGGTGCTGATCTACGCGGCATGCTTTGCGCTGCCCGCGCTGCTGTGGACGGCGCATGCCCGCACGTTGCCGATTGACCCGCGCCTGTCGTTTGGCATTGGCGAAAAGCTGTTCGACATGCGCCTGCTCATTGACCCGCACTTCTATCTATTGATAGCGCGCTGGAGCATCGAGAATGTGCTGACATGGGCGGGACTGCCGTTGTTTTTGCTGGGACTCTTTACGCGACAAGGAGGCAAGGAGGCAAGAAGACAAGGAGACAAGAGCCCGCAACAATCTGCCTTTCTCCTTGTCTCCTCGT
>DASTWM010000099.1:0-9759 GCA_035765855.1 Roseiflexaceae bacterium | reverse complement strand
GCTGGTTGCGCGCGCGGCATAGCTGCCACTATACACCTCCTGCTGCTGCACGCCCACCCCATTGACTTTGCTCCACTGCGCCATGCTGCCGCTCTCGAAATCGTCACTGAACAGCACGCTGCCGCCCGCCGTGGGCGTGTTCGTTGCCGCAGCAGCCGTGTTCGTCGGTGTATTGGTTGCCGCCGCAGGCGTGTTCGTCGGCGTATTCGTCGGCATGTTCGTCGCCGCAACAGCCGTGTTCGTCGGCGTATTGGTACTCGAAGGGGTTCCACAACGATCAATCGTGTAGCTATCGAAGACATCGCTCGAATCAAAGGCATCGCTCGGGCCACTGGCCTTCCGCACACCTTGAAGCTGCAAGCTACATCCATTAATATCAAACAGTGACAGCTCAAAATCCTGGACCTTCGCTGCGGTACGGATGTTGCGCGTACCCGTTCCAATAGAATCAAGACCAGCGCCGCCACCACCAGTCACCAGGTAAACGATCCCACCTGCATCAATTGTTGAAACCTGGCCCCCCAGTAATGGGTACATACGCTCATAATAATGATAATGACCATTTACGACGACGTTGACGTGGTACTGCTCGAACAGCGGCACGAGATTCTGGACTGTGCCAGCATTGTCTTTCGGCTGCTGCAAACTATTTGTAGCGTAGGCTGGCACATGAAACACAACGAACTTCCAGAACTGATTGGTTGAAGCGAGATCATTCTGGAGCCAGTTGTACTGCGCGCTACCGACGGTTGTCATCGAAAAATAGTTATTGAGCACAGTAAAGTGCGCATTCCCGTAATCGAACGAGTAATACAATTCACGTTCTGCTGGGTTCGTCGCATTTGGCGGATTGACGAAGACATCGGTAAATGATTTTCCATTGTTGTAGGTGACATCATGGTTGCCCATTGCAGGCGCAATCCAGACACGTTTAATCAGATCCTTATAGATTTGAAAATACTTTGTCTCAAAGCCATCGTAGGTCGCCTCGTTGTAAATGATATCGCCAACATGCACGGCGATGTCGGGATTGACCTGCTGCAGCCGCGTCGCAACATTGATCTGATCCTGGCTTCCGTCACCGCTATCGCCAAAGACAGCAAGCCGGAAATGATTGGTGGTTGATGATTTCGCCGTGCGTGTCGTCACCGAGCCGCCGGGTGTCAGATCGATCCCATTCGTGAAAATTTGATACTGATACGCGGTATCAGCGGAAAGTCCACTCAACGTTGCCTCATGGACGTAATAGCTGTCGTACGGCGCTGGAGCCGGCGTAGTAAACAGCGTTGATGTCGCTGTAGCGATCTGTGCATAGTCGTTCTGCCCGTAATGCACCTCGCTCAGGCCATCTTCAACTGTCGTCCAGACAATCACGACCGAAGAGGTCGTCAGGTTCTGGACATACGGAGAGCGCAGCAGTGTCGCCTGACTCGCAGTCGCGGCGTGCGGGCGAGCAGTTGTTGAAGGCACAGGAGCCGGGCGCGGCGCTGGACCATGATCGAGTGTCAGTTGAATCCTGGTGTGCTCGGGGACAATCATCGTGCCGGGTGCCGGGGATTGCTGCACGATCACGACGTTATTATCATTGCTCAGGCGCTTCACTGTTATCTGCGGCAAAGGCTCATCTTCATCCCAAATATTCGTTGCATACTCGAGCGTGCGACCAAGCAGGTCGGGCATGTGAATCGGCTCGCCTTCGGTCCTGGGCGGCTTGCCGGGTCGCGCAGGCGGCAGCTGGCGCGGAAATGGCGTTGCCTGTGGCGCGGCGGCATGCGTATTTGGCAGGTTCTGCGCGTGCATCGTCAATGTCATGAACACCGACAGAAAGAGTGTCAGAAATGCAATAGGTATTCGCTTCATAGCTTACCTCCCCGGTTTTCTGCCTATCACCCAGTAGGATCGATGGCTAAATGTTGTGCATGGCAGCGTCTCGACGGCATCAAAGCCTAAACGCGCGAGTCGGGTGATCGCCTTTTGTGGCGGCACCGCTACGCCGGTCCATGTCGAAATGTCGCCAGTGTGAGAACCATGGCGCAGGCGTGTGACGAGTTCCCGCATGCCATGCGGGAACCGCAGCAGTAGCGCGCTGCGCAGCGGACGATCGGCCCGAAAGTGCAACTGGAAGGCTCCGCCAGGATGCAACACGCGATAAACTTCATCCAAATAGTTCCAAAGGATGTTTATATCGGAAATATGCTGGAAGACGATGTATGAGAAGCAATAATCAACTGATGCGCTCTCAATGCCAAGCAGATCCTCACCGCTGCCCAGCACAAAGCGAGCGTTCTTTACCGGACACAAGCTTTGTGCTTGCCGGATCATTTCAGCCGACACGTCGATGCCCCAAACTTCTGCGAAGCGCTCGGCGAAGCCCGGAAACAAACGCCCGATTCCGCACCCGATCTCCAGCATGCGCTTGCCTGCCGGATCGAACTGCAGATGGGTAAGCGCAGGTCGCAACAGCCACAGCGCCTCATCGCGGCCACCACGAAAGAAGCTTTCTGCCTCCCATGCAGCGTGCCGGGTGTCAATATAAAACATCGCGTTCTCGCGGGCGCGCTTATCCCAGTCGCTGCGCATGCGCCGAGCAATTTCCATTGTAAGCCTCCTTGTAGTTCACTTCGGTATCACGCTTTTGTGCAAGGATGAGTACCCATGGACTGAAATGGACCGACCAGCGGAACAATGTTTGTAGCTGCTTCTCCATATATGCCGCCATGGGAATAAGCGCGCTGTTCGATGCCCGCGTCGCAGGCAGCCAGTTAAAGCCATGCTCGTGCAGGATGGCGAACCCGGCTTTTCGTGCCCGTGCGTGCAGATTGCGCAGGCTATAGTTGTAAAACTGCTTTTGGCCTAACACAAAATGTTTACCCAGGCCTTTATATGAAAGCCTGTTGTGCGCCGTAACAATGAGAATGCCTTGTTCCCGCAGCACCCGATAGCACTCCTCAAAGAACCAGGTTGTATCTTCCACCAGATACGGCACCTCAATGCACAGCACGCAATCAACGCTTGAATCAGCAACGGGCAGCCTGCCCGTCTGCTCACTCGTCAACAGGCAGGGAACATGCGGGGCGCGCGGTTTCAAATTATCCAATGGCACGCGGCTCGCTTCAGTCACCAGAACGTGATAGCCTCTGGTCGTCAGCGGAATCGCAAATCGCCCACTCCCGCCGCCGACGTCGAGGATCGTCCGCACCGCTGGATGCTGCTCCAGGCAACCGGCGATAAACTTGCCCTCCGTGCGCGTGAGATAGCGGCCCATGCCGGTCGCATTTGCGATGTCCCAGTAATATGTTTGCTGCATAGCGTGGTGCTCCTGCGCGCTTCGAGCAAGCCAGATCAAACGAAATATCGGTACAATGTTTCCCCCGCCGCCGCCGTCACCTCATCCGGCACGGTTGGCCGGGTGAGCAGCGTGGTGACGCTGCCCAGCAACTGCCGGACTCGGCGCTCGCGTTGTACCTCGAAGCCGGCCGGCAGATAACGCACAAACGCCACCTCCGACTCGACCGCGCCGAACCTGCGCTTGAAGCTGATCAGGCCCGGCTGATCATCATCGCTGACGCCCAGATCCAGCCTCCGCATCTTGCTCGCATGCGCCAGCCGAATGGCCTCCCAGAGCAGCAAGTTGTTGGGCTGGTAGTGCAGCGCCGACCGATCACTCGCGCTGAACTTATAGTTGAGAGTCGTGCCCGACACGAGAAATACCGCTCCAGCAAGTAGCGCAGAGTCGCGTTCGGCAAGTAAAAGGAAGCCCTGCTCTGGAACCATATAGTGCTTCCAGATTTCTTCGAAGAAGGCGAATGGCTGCGGGAGCAACTGATATTTATACTTACGCACTTTACAATGGAGCGCGTACCATGCCCGCAAATCCTCTAGATCAGTGGATTTCCTGATCGTCACGCCGCTGCGCTTCGCTTTGTTAATGCCCCAGCGATGTGTTTCATGTAACCCTCGCCAGAGTTCATCTTCCGTCAAATCAGCAACCCTGATCCCGTGCCAGCGGGCGGTCTTCTGCACAACAAAGCGTGAATCCAACTGAAGGGAGTTATTGTGCCGCAGGCGTAGTTGCAGAGGAATGCCTTGTCCACATAAACAGTCGGCAATTTCGCTCCACCAACTCTCAGAAGCGAGCCATGGATCACAATAGTCTGAAAATGGCAACGCGACCAGACGCTCACTAAATACCTCATCAACAATGCGGCATACTGGCATGGCCGCTGCTATATGCGCCTGCTCGTTCCGAACGACATACCATTCCATGTTGAAGCCATAGCAATTGGTAAGGACATGCAACCAGTCAAGTGAGGTGAAAAGATTGTCAGGCTGAAGCAGCGCTATCTCCTGGCTGAGTTGAACATCCAAAACACCACTATGTTGTTCGACAATTGTTTTCTCGCTGAGCATTGTCATGGAGCACCTCGCAGATAAACTCCGAGCATTGATCACCTGTAGCCGTCCAACTCCTCACAGTCAGAACGTGTTCATGCGTTTACGCTTTTCGCCTGCAAGCCGACTGTTTCGCCGCCCATGGCAAGAGCTAAGCATTCGGCTACGTACTCCACTTCTGCCGCTGTTAGTTCTGCAAACATCGGTAACGACAGCAGGCGCGGCGCACTTTGCTCGGCCATGGGAAAATCTCCCAGGTGATAGTCGAGATTCGCGAAAGCTGGTTGCAAGTGCAGTGGAAGTGGATAATGCACACCCGTGGCGATGCCTTTGCTGCCTAAGAAAGTCTGAATTGCATCACGCGATTCCACCTGAACGACATACAAGTGAAACACATGCTCAACGTTTATGCTCATCAGTGGCCGGATCAGTTCATAGCTCGCCAGTAATTGATCGTAGTGCGCGGCCCAGTTCCGCCGCATGGCATTCCAGATATCCAGATAGCGCAGTTTCACGCGCAATACCGCTGCCTGAAGCGTATCCAGCCGGTGATTGCCGCCCATGGCAATATGCACGTATTTTTCCCGCTGGCCGCAGTTCCGCAGCACGCGCACCTGATCCGCTAATGCAGCGTCGTTCGTCACTAGCGCGCCGCCGTCGCCATACGCTCCAAGATTCTTGCCGGGATAAAACGAGAACGCACCCACATGCCCGACCGCACCGACGCGCTGCCCGTTGTAGCGCGCACCGTGCGCCTGGCATGCATCCTCAACGACCCACAGGCCATGCTGCTGCGCCAATTGCATGATCGGCTGCATGCCCGCTGGCTGACCATACAAATGGACTGGCATAATTGCTTTGGTGCGCGGGGTGATCAGCGATGCTGCCTGCGAAACATCGATCGTATAGGTAATCGGATCGACATCCACAAAGACAGGTCGCGCACCGACATGCGCGATCGCCGCCGCGCTGGCAAAAAAGGTGTTGACCGGAACAAGCACGTCATCTCCGGGGCCGACGCCCAGTGCTTGCAGGCCAAGCTCCAGCGCCGAAGCGCCGCTATCGAGCCCCACGGCATACGCTGCTTCACAATAGTCGGCAAACTCTTCCTCGAAACGCTCGACCTCGGTTCCAAGTACAAAATCGGCGCGATCAAGCACCCGCTGGATGGCCTCGTTTATCTCCGGCGCAATGGATGCATACTGCCGGTTGAGGTCAACAAATTTGATGTTCATGAGTCTGTCTCCTGCGAGCTGGCGATTGAAGGATGGGCGATCAACGGCACGGCCAGCGGCGCGGGCGCAAACCGGCCCGGCTGGACCATGCTGCTCAGGCGCATTTTGAAGATGTGCCAGAACGCTTCGCGCGCAATTTTCGTCGACATTTTCGAATGGCCAGCCTGGCGGTCGAAGAACACGATCGGAATTTCCACCAGGCGATAGCCCATGCGCTGCGCCCGGAAGTTCATCTCGACCTGAAAGGCATACCCATTGGAATACACCCGCGAGAGATCAATGCGCTCCAGCACCTCGCGCCGGAAACATTTGAATCCGGCGGTGCAATCGCGCAGATCCAGGCTGGTGATCCAGCGCGCGTACTGGTTGGCGGCCAGGCTCAGCACCAGCCGCTTCACCGACCAATTCACCACCGCCAGCCCCCTGGCATAGCGCGATCCGATCACCACATCGGCATCATTCATCTGCGCGAGAAAGGCCGGCAGCATGGACGGATCGTGCGAAAAGTCGGCATCCATTTCGAAAATGTAGTCGGCGTTGCGCTGCAAGGCATAGCTAAAACCTTCGACATAGGCCGTACCCAGGCCCTGCTTGCACGGACGATGAATCACATGCACGCGTCGGTCCTGCGCTTCGAGGAGGTCGGCCAGCGCGCCGGTTCCGTCGGGCGAGTTATCGTCAACAATCGTCACCTGAAACTCGTCGCCCTGAGCAAGAATAGCTTTGACGATTGCGGTAATGTTCTCGCGCTCGTTGTAGGTCGGAATGACCACCATCGCGAGCATACAGCCCTCCTTTGCTATGCGCTCACCAGCACATGCTGTAGTTCAGTGAACCGGCGGTTCCATTCGTCATGCAAATGTTCCCGCAGTGCGATCATTTCATCAGATAGCGCGGCGCGTTCATGCTGGACGCGCCGGATGCCTATCCGCAGCCCCTCCACGGTGTTTGGCACATGCACCGCGCCGCGCGAAAAGTAATCGCGCAGCACCGGCCAATCCGAGACGATCAGCGGCGTGCCAAGCGCGACCGCCTCATAGGCACCCATCAGCAGCGTGTTGTCCTGGGTCGTCAGATCAATGACAGCGCCGGTGGTGCGCAGCAGGCCGATGTAGCGCTCATAGCTCAGGTAGCCGGTCAGGTGGCAGTTTTCCGGCTTCTCGGCCAGCAGCCGCTGATCGGCATGGCGCGCGTCGCCGGTCACATAAAATGCGACATCTGGCATGCGCCGCGCCGTTTCCCACACCACATCGAGCGGCTCATCCTCGCCATAGGTGCTGATCACAGCGACATTAAACGCGCCATCGAGCGGAAATGCTTCGCCATGCGGATACTCGCCGGGCGTGAAGCCCAGCAGCGAGACCGAGCAGCCCCAGCCGCACACCACCTCGGCCAGCGGCCCATTCTGCACAATCGTCGTCAGCGCGCCGCGCGCCAGCCGCCGGTGCAGCCCGCTGGCCCAACGCCATTTTGGCGACAGAAATGCGCCGGAATGCGAGTCGAGCACATACCGCGCGCCCGCGCGCCGGGCATAGCGCGCCACCACCAGCGGCGCGAAGATTGGCGGATTTTGCACAAAGACGACATCAGGGCGCTCGGCATCCAGGATGTTCCATGTGCGCGCCGCCTGCACAAGGTAGCGCAGCGGCGCTTGCAGCACCCGCCCGTGCCGCCCGTAGGAGACGTAGTGCAGCGCCGCGCCAAGCTGCCGCGCGACCAATTCAGGACGCCGGTCGTAGTGTGTCCAGACGATGAACGTAATCTTCACCGTGCGCTCCTTCCGCCTGTGCAAGCCGCTCGCGCAGCACCCGGTACATGTCCATAACGCGCTGGTCCCATGTGTTGGCCCGCGCTACCTCAACCCGCGCCGCGATCGCCTCGGGTGCGCTGTCGTCCAGCGCCGCGCGAATGTGTTCGATGAACTGCACATGTGTCTCGGCCACCCGGACGACATGCCGGAACGGCTCCAGCTCCGGCAGCGCGACCGCCACGCTCGGCAGCCCGGCGGCCAGATATTCATGCAACTTCAGCGGATACGCCGAGCGAATATGGCCGACGAACGCATACGGCATGAGCGCTACGTCGAACGCTTTGAGGTAGCCGGGCAGCTCCGCGCGCTCCTTGCGGCCCAGAAATGTGACATTCGGCAGCGCGCGCAACTGCTGCCGCCCCGCCGAGGGAAGATCATCCGGGCCGATCAGCGCCAGCGTGCCATGCGGAAATGCTTCGGCAACCCGCTTGAGCAGGTCACAGTCGATGTGATAGCCGAGCCAGCCCGCGAAGCCGATGATCGGGCGTGGCAGCCCGGCAATATCAGGCGGGAGCGGCACGTACGGCGACATGGCGCGGTTGAACAGCTTAAAATCAACGCCGTTGGGCATGAAATAGGTCTGCGGATTCACGGACGCGCGCTGGCGGCATTGCGCCTGCGATGTGGCGAAGACCACATCCGCCCGGCTCGTCAGCCAGTTATCATACGCGCGCATCATGGCTTTGATACGCACATTTTGCAGCGCATCCGGGTATTCATCGTAGTTGTAGTAACAGACCAGTTTCTCGTCGAACTGACCGGCGAGATGCACATGAAACGGCTCGTACAGCCAGAGAATTGGCGTCTGCACGCCCAGTTCCTGCATGGCGCGGCGCACATGCCGGATCAGGATGCGGCTGTTGAGGCGCGCCGTCAGTGGCACGGTGAACCGCAGCGCAGCATGCGGCAGATGCCGGCGCGCGATCGGCAGGCAGGATGGCGTTGGAATGACGAACAGGTTCCTGCTGATCGCTTCGTAGCGCAGCGCCAGGAAATGCGGCGCGTTGCGCCACATTTCCGCGCCAACCGCCCGATCCGGGTTCCGGCCCGGATCGAAATACAGAATGCGATTCTGACGCGCCATGCGCGACATGATCTGCTGCGAGTCGCGCCAGAGCGAGCGCCATGCCCGCGTGGCAATACAGAGAATCGTTTCGCCTTGCATACGCTGCTCCCGCCATTCAAAAGACGATGAAGCATTCTTCCACCCGATTTACGGCCCGGCACGCTCCAACAGCTGCACATGCACGCCAACGAAATCCTGCTGATCCCGCGCTCTGAATGAGCGCTGCGTCCATGCCGAGGTAGCCGAATCTACCGGAGCGTAGCCGGAAACAAGCCAGATGCGCCGCGCTGTCGCGCTCCCGCCTGCATGCGCGGCATCGAACGCCTGAACAACCCCGTTTGCGTCGGTAATAGCCGCGACATGATCGAGCGCGTGGATGTTGTCGGGAAAGCTGCCAGCAAAATAGTACGTGAACGGTCGGCCATAGAACCCCGGCGAGATAATGATCAGATCGCCGGGCTGGTAGGCCGAGCGCACGTAGCCAGTCGCCTCGCGCCATTGTTCGCCGTCCGGCTCGGTGTAATACACGCCGAGCGCGGTGATCGTCAGCCCCAGCAGCGCCAGCATGATCCCGCAAGCCAGCAGCACGGAGCGCGCGCGGATGATGATCCATGCGATCAGGATGGCAAGCAGTGGTATCACAAACAGCAGGTATTTTTCGTTATAGATCGGGCGCGCCTGCGAGACAATGAACACGGCGGCCCAGGGAAACCCCGCTGCTGCCGCAACGAACAAGATGCGCGGGCCTTCGTCGTCGGCCGTGCCACGCGCGCTGCGCCGCATGTACACTGCGATGCCCAGAACGCCGAGCAGCATAATCACCAGCAGGCTCAACCCGCGCATGAGCGTGATACCCGTCGGGCCATACGATGGATCGCCGGTGATGAACAGAATGGCGGTTTTGATCAACGCTTGCAGGCCGGGCCGTGGGATCCAGGTTAGACCGTAGCCGCTTCGTCCATGCGACCACGTCAGCGCGAACGCGACTGAAAGAAGGGTCGGCACGACAGCCAGCGCCAGCACGATCTGGCTGCGCAGCCATGCGACGAGGTGCGCGCGCGGCAAGCGGCGGCGCAGCCAGAGCACGACAATCACGCTGTTCTCGAACACGACCACAAGAAACATCAGGTAAAACGTGTACAGCATGGCTGCGGTTGCCACGACGAACCACACCCTCGTCCAGCGATTGCCCTGCTTTAACAGCAGCCGCGCGAACAGGTACAGCGAGAGCAGCGCAAGCAGGCTCGCCAGCATGT
>DASTWM010000098.1:0-2601 GCA_035765855.1 Roseiflexaceae bacterium | reverse complement strand
AGCGGACGCTTGGGCTGGCCCGTCGGGCGTCAGACAACGGCGCGGCGGTGGCGCTGTTTCCCGAGCTTGGTATCTCGGCTTACTCGAACGAGGATTTGTTTCACCAGGACGCGCTGCTTGACGCGACCGTGGCGGCCATCGGGCGGATTGTCGAGGCCAGCGTCGATCTGACGCCGGTGCTGCTTGTCGGAGCGCCGCTGCGCTTCGAGGGCAAGCTGTTCAACTGCGCCGTCGTGATCTATCGCGGGCGCATTCTCGGCATTACGCCGAAGACCTATCTGCCGAACTATCGCGAGTTCTACGAAAAGCGCCAGTTCACATCGGGCCGCGCCGCCGTTGGGCGAACGCAGACGCTGCTCGGGCAAGAAGTACCGTTCGGTAACGATATCATGTTCGACGCGATAAATGTCAAGGATTTCGTGCTGCATGCCGAGATTTGCGAAGATGTGTGGACGCCGATTCCACCCAGCACCTACGCCGCGCTGGCGGGCGCGACCGTGCTGGCGAACCTGTCGGCTTCCAACATCACGATTGGCAAGGCTGAGTACCGGCGCGACCTGTGCGCCGCGCAGTCGGGCAAGTGTATCGCAGCCTACATGTACTCCGCTGCTGGCCCGGGCGAGTCGACCACCGACCTGGCATGGGACGGCCATGCCCTGGTGTACGAGAACAACGACCGCCTGGCCGAGTCGGAGCGCTTCCCGGATGACGAGGAGTTGATTTTTGCTGACGTAGACCTGGAGCGGCTGGCGCAGGATCGCATGCGCGCCACCAGTTTCAACGACGCGGTTGGCGACCACCGCGAGCGCGTGCAGGCCATGCGCCGCATTCCGTTTGCGTTCCAGGTACCCATCCAGGATGTAGCGCTTGAACGCAATGTCGAGCGTTTTCCGTATGTGCCGAACGACCCGACGGTGCGCGACGAACGCTGCTACGAAGCCTACAATATTCAGGTGCATGGCTTGATGAAGCGGCTGAGCGCGACGGGCATTCAAAAGATCGTGATCGGCGTGTCAGGCGGGCTTGACTCGACGCATGCCCTGATCGTCGCCGCTAAGACCATGGATCGGCTTGGTCTGCCGCGCACCAACATCCTGGCCTATACCATGCCGGGCTTCGCCACCAGCGATACAACGCTCAGCAACGCGCACAAGCTCATGCGGGCGCTGGAGGTCAGCGCGCAGGAGATTGACATCAAGCCTTCCAGCACGCAGATGCTGCGCGATCTCGGCCACCCGTATGCCAAGGGCGAACCGCAGTACGATGTGACGTTCGAAAACGTGCAGGCCGGCGAGCGCACCTCGCACCTGTTCCGGCTGGCGAACTACAACAACGCGCTGGTGCTCGGCACGGGCGACCTGAGCGAGCTGGCGCTTGGTTGGGCGACCTACGGCGTGGGCGACCACATGTCGCACTACAATGTCAATGCGTCGGTGCCGAAAACGTTGATTCAGTTTCTGATTCGCTGGGTGATTAGCTCGCGCCAGTTCGACGAACCAACCGGCGAGGTGCTACAAGCCATTCTCGACACCGAAATTTCGCCCGAACTGGTGCCGGCGACGGAAGGTGATCATGATAAGCCGGCGCAGAGCACGCAGGAGAAGATCGGCCCGTACGAGCTACAGGATTTCAACACCTATTACATTACGCGCTACGGCTTTCGGCCCAGCAAGGTCGCGTTTCTCAGCTACAACGCCTGGCATGACAAGTCACACGGCGACTGGCCGCAGGGCATCACGGTCGAGCAGCGCAACGAGTACGATCTGGCGACGATTCGGAAGTGGCTGGAAGTGTTTCTGTTCCGCTTCTTCAAAATCAGCCAGTTCAAGCGTTCGGCGGTGCCAAACGGTCCGAAGGTCGGCTCGGGCGGCTCGCTCTCGCCACGCGGCGACTGGCGCGCGCCGAGCGACTCCGAGGCGACGGTCTGGCTGGAGGAGCTGCGACAGAACGTGCCGGAGCGCGCGTGAGGTGACGCATGCCAGTCGAGATACGCATCCTCGGGCCGGGCGATGAAGCAGTGCTTGCCCGCGTTGCGCCCGAGGTATTCGATAACACGGTTGATGCCGCGCTGAGCACCGAGTTTCTCCATGACGCGCGGCATCACATCGCAGTCACTGTCGATGATGGCATAGTGGTAGGCTTCGCCTCAGCCGTTCACTACGTCCATCCCGACAAGCCGCCCGAACTGTGGATCAACGAGGTGAGCGTCGCGCCGACGTACCGCAATCGTGGTGTGGGAAAACGATTACTTCATGCGCTGTTTGGCGTGGGGCGCGAGCACCGCTGCGGCTCCGCGTGGGTGCTCACCGACCGCTCAAACGCCCCGGCCATGCGCCTGTACACATCAGTTGGCGGCGCTGAGGCTCCCGACGACGTCGTCATGTACGAATTTGATATTGCTGAAGAACGATAATCTCCTTTAAATAAAACCATGTCTGTTCTTCAGAATGGTCTTTGGCCCTCACCCTCGGTCCCTCTCCCAGTGGGAGAGGGAAGCTGCGCCAGCAGCAGGATGAGGGTATTTCGGAGCAATTTTGTGGTTCTATTTAGCGTTCCTATATAGTCAATTGCAAGCTATAGAACTGCGCGTAGATTCCATCT
>DASTWM010000097.1:0-5458 GCA_035765855.1 Roseiflexaceae bacterium | reverse complement strand
CGCCCAACGCGGGGAACCATGGCACATCGCGCAGGGCGGGCCAGCGCCGCGCGTACTCGCCCTGCAAGCCATGGAGCGGCTGATTGAGATCGACGAGCGGCGCAAGCTGTTGCGTCGTTATGCCAAGAACGTCAAGCAGCGGCTGGTCCCATTCGAGCGTCTGGCGATCAAGCAACCCGCTCCACGACGCAATTGAATAGCTGACGCGGCTCTGCCCAAACAGGCACTGCTCCAGGTATTCGCCAATCGTGATCCAACGCGCGGCGCGCTGCCACAGTTCGGGCTGCGTCCGCTGAAACCATGCCAGCCGCGCGGGCCAGTAGCTGGTTCGCAGCATACAGCCGGTGCGCTCATGAACGGCGCGCTCGTTCAACGTTCGTTGCAGCGCGACGGCATCGGCGGCATTGCGCGTGTCGGCATAGATCAGCAGCGGTGTTAGGGGCTTGAACATGTCATCCACCGCCATGATGCTGGATGCAAGCGTGTCCACCGCCACGCCGCCAATCTGCGCGGCCCGCTCGCCGAGCTGCTGAAGCGCGGCATCGATGCAGCGGCCCACCCGCGCGATTGACTCTGCGGCGTTTTCTTCCGCGCGTCCTTCGCCATCAGTTACAACCGATGCCTTTTCCTGCGCCAGCACGCCTTCCACGGCGCGGCCCTGCGCGTCGAACAGCAGCACGCGCGTGGAGGAGGTGCCGAGATCGATTGAGAGAATCAGTGGCGGCTCTGCATGGTGTAGTGCAACTGTGCTCATGGTGAATGCAAGGAATTAAGGAACTAAGGAACCAGGGAACTACGCTAGTTCCCAAAGGTTTCCTTAGTTCCTCCGTTCCCTAGTTCCCTTCTTTCAAAACAGGCTCAACTGTTCAGCATCGTCGCGCGGCGGCAGGGTGTTGAAGCCATGTTCCGCCGCCCATGCCGCGCCTGGCCCGGCCCAACGGCAGCGCGCCATGATCACGCGGCCTTGCGCATCAAACGCGACGCCTTCGGCTTCCAGCAACTCACGCTGGCGCAGGCCGCGCGTGCTGATGCCGCCCTCACGATTGATCACGCGCTGCCATGGCACAGCCTGTTCGCGTCCTTCCGGCAGCTCGTTCAGCGCATAGCCGACCGTGCGCGCATCGCAGCCGCCGCCGACAATCGCCGCAATATCGCCGTAGGTTGCAACCTTGCCATGCGGCACCTCCGCGACGACAGTATAAATTGTTTCGTACAAAGCGTAATCAGGTGACGCGTTCATAGCATCTCCGGCAGACATTCAATCTGACATAGTGCTATTATACGCCAATGCATGCACGATAGATTCAAACCAATGCCACGCTACGTATCCCATGACGAGGCGGCTTACAAAGGGTAAGCGAGCGCACATTTCCGAAGTGGGAGGCATGACATGGCGAGAGAAATGGCTGTTCCTGCACGCGAAACAGTTGGCATGAATCGATACGCCGAAATGGTTGCACCCTACACGTTGACGATCTTGCGCGTGATTGTCGGGCTTACATTCCTGCTGACTGGTCTGCCAAAATGGTCGAATCTTGGTGGCTTCTCGGGATTTGTAGGGAGCCTGGGCGTGCCCATGGCTGGCGCGGTGGGGCCGCTGATCGCGACGCTGGAAGTTGTGGGCGGGTTGCTGCTGATCGTCGGGTTTGCCGTGCGCTGGGTCAGCATTTTATTTTTTGTTGAGATGCTCATCACTACGCTGCTGGTAAAGATGCCAAATGCTGGCTTCATCGCGCCGCAGGGCAAAGGCGTGGGCGCTGAATTGGACCTGCTGCTGCTCGCCGGCGCGCTGGTACTGTTCGGCTACGGCGCTGGCATGCTGTCGATTGAGCGCAATGTGCTGAAACGCGATATTTGATTGTTACCCCAAAGACGCAGTGGGCACCAGGAAGATAGTCAGGTATGATTCCTTCCTGGTGTTCTTTGTGTCTTTGTGGTTAAAGGCCCGCTTCAAGCGCTCGTCCCAGCCGCCGCGCGCCTTCGCGCAGGGCATCTTCAGCGTACAAACTGAACGCCAGCCGCAATGTGTTCGCGCCGCGCCCGTCGAGGTGGAAGCGCGCGCCCGGCACGTAACTGACCCCAGCCGCTTCGGCACGCGGCAGCAGCGCGGCTGCATCCGTTCCTTCCGGCAGCCGCACCCAGACGAAAAAGCCGCCATGTGGCTTTGTCCATGTGCAGCCGTGCGGCAGATATTCCATCAGCGCATCGAGCAGCGCATCCCGCCGCGCGCGGTAGGTCGCCCGTAGCCGCGCCACCTGCTCGTCAAACAGGCCGAGCATGCCCATTTGCGCCACTGCGAGCGCCGTGAAGTGATTCAGTCCGCCGCCGCTGTCCAGCAGCCCGCCGCCGACGATCCGCCGCACCAGCGCCGCATCCGCCGTGAGCCAGCCGAGCCGCAGCCCGGGCGCAAGCGATTTGGCGAACGAGCCGAGCCGCGCCACGGTCCCCGGCGCGGCCATGCTCCACAGCGAGGGCGGCGCGTCGCCGTCATAGGCCAGTTCGCGGTACACATCGTCCTCGACAATCAGCAGATTATGTTCAGCCGCCAGCTTCACCAATGCCTCGCGCCGCTCCATGCTCAGGCTCGCGCCGGTCGGGTTGTGAAAGGTCGGCACGGTGTACAGCATGCGCGCGCGCCGTCCTTCGCGCTGCAATCCGGCCAGCGTCGCCGCAACGGGCTCTACCTGCACGCCATGTTGATCGGCTGGCACCGGCACGAGTTCGAGCGGGTGGTCGCGCAAAATGCGAACAGCCAGATGATACGTCGGCGATTCCACCAGCACAATATCGCCCGGCTGCGTGCAAAGCGTACAAAGCTGGTCGAGGCCATGCGACGATCCGCCGGTGATCATGATCTCTGCCGGTGCGGGCGTGCGCCCTTCGCGCTGCCCGATCCGCTCGGCCAGCCATGACCGCAGCGGGCCAGCGCCGGGATCCGCGCCGTACATCAGCGCATCCGCGCCATACACATCGAGCGCGGCGGCAGTTGCATGGCGCATCGCCTCAATCGGCATGAGCGCTGGATCAGGGTGGCCCCAGCCCAGGTCAATAATGCCGGGCCGCAGCACAAGTTGAATTGTTGGAAAATGATCAAGCATAGAACTTCACGAATTACGCATTTCTATCAGGCTATTCAATAACCTGGAAGAAACAGTGTCTGCTCTCAAACCGTTGCATGTGCGGCGGCACTAATCTTGCCTGCTCAAGTGAAAGAAATTGTCACGTAAAATAAGTACAGGTGAACGCCATGACTGAACAGCAGCGCGAAGATGAATTATTGACCAACTTGCTCCAAACCACAAACATGCCGCACGCATTTACGGGAACGTACCAGCCGCCGATCAGCAGGATCGAAGAACAGCGGCTGCTGCACGAGGCCAACGCGGCTGGCACACCAACGCTTGCGCCGAGCGACGCCCATGTGGCCAGCAGTGCTTCCACCACAGACAAGGTGTCATTCGCAGGCGACATCATTGAACTGGTTCGCCGCTATCCGGTGCCGACGATCCTGGCGGCGGTTGGCGCAGCGTTCCTGCTCACGCGCCGCCGCTCGCATTAGCCACAGAGAGCACAGAAAACACATAGAAATGCAGAGAAGGACGTTCTCTGTGTCCTCTGTGGCTTCCATGATGAGCGGGATTACCGGCGAGCAGTCTGGAGATCACGATCGCGCGGCAGGTTGTACCATGCCTCGTCACATGCCTGCACATCATCCGCATCGAGCGTCATATCCACGCCTTTAAGGCTGTCTTGCAGCTGCTCCGGCCTGCTTGCGCCGAGGATGGCCGAGGTGATGCCGGGCTGCTGAAGCACCCATGCCAGGGCGACGTGCGTCAGGCTCTTGCCGCGCGCCTCGAAGAACGTGCCAAGCCGATCTACTTCCTCGAACACAGCGTCTTTCCAGTAGCGCTTGCGATATAACTCGCCGCTGTTCTTCAGGCCAAAGCGCTGGTTATTTTCATACTCGCGCCGCTCGCGGTAGCGCCCGGTCAGCATGCCACCCGCCAGCGGGTTGTAAGCGATCACGCCGACGCCCTGCGATTGGCACAATGGCACAATTTCATCCTCGATCATGCGGAACAGCATGTTATAGCGCGGCTGATCGCAATCGAAGCGCGCCAGCCCAAGCTTGTCGCTGGTCCACAGTGCCTCGGCCAGCTGCCACGCCAGGTAATTCGAGCAGCCGATGTAGCGCACCTTGCCGGCATGCACAAGATCGTCGAGCGCTCGCAGCGTCTCCTCAATTGGCGTCGTCGAGTCGGGCGAATGCACCTGGTACAGGTCGATGTAGTCGGTTTGCAGGCGGCGCAGGCTGGCGTCACACGCGCTCATGATGTGCTTGCGGCTCAAGCCCTCATCGTTGGGGCCGCTGCCCATCGCGCCACGACACTTGGTCGCCAGCACGATCCGTTCGCGCGCGCCGCGATCCTTGAGCCAGTTGCCGACAATTTCTTCCGTGCGGCCCTGCGTGCCGGGGTCGCCGCCGAGCGGGTACACATCGGCGGTGTCGAAGAAGTTAACGCCCGCTTGGTCGGCAGCGTCCATGATCGCGAACGAGGTTTCCTGATCGGCCTGGTTGCCAAATGTCATCGTGCCGAGGCAAATCTCGCTGACCTTCAGGCCCGTGCGGCCCATCTGCCTGATTTTCATGCTTTTTCCTTCTTCTAGCCACAGAGGACACAGAGAACACAGAGCATAATGACAAGATGACAGGATGACAACGAAGCGCTTTGTCATGCGGAGCGAAACATCTCATTGTGTAATGAGATGAGCGTCTTCACAATGCTCAACATGCCGATGGATAATTTGTGTCATTGTTATTTGCCTTATTCTCGGTGTCCTCTGTGTTCTCTGTGGCAAAACGCTACATCGTCGCGCCGAGAATCCACGGGTTGAACTCTTCCTCACCGATACCCTGCGCTTCGCTCAGGCTTGGCTCGCCCGACGCCACCGCCAGCAACTTCTCAAAGATCTCGCGCCCGACCTCCTGCACATCACCGCCCTCCAGAATGCGCCCGGTGTTGATGTCCATGTCGCCGCGCATGCGCTCGTAGGTCACGTTGTTCGTCGCAATTTTGATACTCGGCGCGGGCTTGAAGCCGAAGCAACTGCCGCGCCCGGTTGTGAAGGCGAGGATGTTGCAGCCGCCCGCCACCTGCCCGGTCGCAGAGACCGGATCGTAGCCGGGCGTGTCCATGTAAACGAAACCGCGCCTGGTGATCGGCTCGGCGTATTCGTAGACTGCTTCCAATGGCATGCTGCCGCCCTTCGCCACCGCGCCAAGTGATTTCTCGTAGATCGTCGTCAGGCCACCAACTTTATTGCCATGCGAAGGATTATTGTCAATCACAAAGCCATTGCGCGCGGTGTATTCTTCCCACCAGTGAATGCGCTCGATCAATTTCTCGCCAACCGCGCGGCTGGTTGCGCGGCGGGTCAGCATGTGCTCCGCGCCATA
>DASTWM010000096.1:0-3782 GCA_035765855.1 Roseiflexaceae bacterium | reverse complement strand
CATGGCTTCGTTGTAGGCTTCCAGTTCCGGCTTGACGCCGCGCGCGCGCATTTCCTCGGCAAACCGCACGATGTCAGAGCGATGATTGCTGAAAAAGACCTGCTCGCCGCGAATGAAGAAGTTCATCAGGCCCATGTTGAGCGAGCACATCTCTGGCGCGAGCAGCACCGTGTTCAGCCGCTCGGCCACAGGCAGCACCGGGCTGCCGCCAGTCGTGAGTTGCACAATCGCGTCCGTCTCAGCGCACAGCCGCTCATGCAATTCGCGATAGATTTCAGGACTCATCGTGTTGCTGCCGTCCGGGTTGCGCGCATGCACATGCAGGATCGCCGCGCCTTCGCGCCAGGCCGCAACGCCCTGCGCGACAATTTCGTCGGGCTGCTCCGGAAGGTTCGGGTTGGCCTCCTTGCCGTGGATGCCGCCGGTCAGCGCGCATGTAATAATGACCTTGCCATTCGGGTCGGACATGTCTATTCTCCTTGCAATCATCAGGCGAACAGGCCAACAATAGCACGGCTGACTATGGAACAGATGCCGCATGTTGTCAAGTCTAAACCGGCAAAAGCGCATGCGGGTTGCTCTAGCCAAGCGCATGCTGGCATCGTTCGTGCGATTGCGCTCAGAATAATCAGAGCATGGACAATACAAAAGAGCGCCAAAGGACGAATCATGGAATCCTTTCCCTTCCAACCCTCGCAAGATGCTGATACGACGCCAATTGGACGCGCGCGGCAGGCCGTACACCTCCATCCATGGATGAGTGTGGGCGCGGCGCTCACCGCCGGGTACCTGCTCGGGCGCATGACCGGGCTGGCGGTACGGCCCAGGCGAGTGACGAAACTGCCGGGCGCAACTCACCCGGCTGCGTTGGCGCAGGGGTCGATTTTCTTTGTCGGCACAGCGACAACTGTGATTCGCTACGGCGGCTTTACGATTCTGACCGACCCGAATTTCCTGCACGCTGGCGACCATGCTCATCTCGGCTACGGCCTCACATCGGTCCGACGCACCAATCCGGCGATCGAAATTGACGACCTGCCACCGCTCGATCTGTGCGTGCTTTCACATATGCATGGCGACCATTGGGATCATATCGCGGCGGAGCGGCTGCCCAAAACGCTGCCAATCGTGACCACGCGCGAGGCGACGGCGACGCTGCGCCAGCAAGGCTTCACCGCGCCGTATGCGCTATATCCATGGCAGCACACGGTGTTCGCGAAGGGCGATGTATGGCTGCGCATCACTGCGATGCCAGGACGGCATGGCCCCGGCCCGCTGAACGCGCTGCTGCCCACGGTGAACGGCCACATGCTGGAGTGGGGCAGTGGCTCGGAGCCGCCGCGCTTCCGCATGTACATCTCCGGCGACACGCTGGTCGGCGAGCACCTGCGCGCGATTCCAGAGCGTTTTCCCGACATCGATCTGGCGCTGCTGCACCTGGGCGGCACGCGGCTGTTCGGCGTGCTGCTGACCATGGATGCGCGGCAGGGTGTGCAGGCGGTGCGGATCGTGCGCCCGAAAGCGGTGGTGCCAATTCACTACAACGATTATCGGGTTTTCAAATCGCCAGTGGATGATTTTCTGGCTGCCATGGCCGCCGAACTGCCGGATGTCGCAATCCAATATCTGCGCCACGGCGACACATACACCTTTCAGGTGCCATGAAGAACGAATAGCGTTTGATTGCTGCACGGCACGTATCTCCACCGCACTGTACGTCTATCATGCCGGTGACAATTCATTCCCGTTCTTCATGAACCAGTGGAAGTGTACTTCCGCACGCCCACCCGCCAGAAAGCGTAGGCCAGCGCGAAGAACAGCCCGGCTACCAGCGGCGCGGCCCATGCCAGCAGCGGCGACAGGCCATGCGGGTCGCTGCGGCCCAGCAGAAACAGCGCCGCCGGGTAGTTCACGAACGCGATCGGCACCACGAACAACACGACGCCGCGCAACCAGTCGCTGTAGATCCCCAGCGGGTAGCTCATCATTTCAAGGCCGCCGAATGTAAACACATTGATCACTTCCGGCGTTTTGATGGTCCAGAAGCAGATCGCTGCGCCGATAACAATCAGCCCCATATAAATCGCCATGCCAGACACAATGCTGAGCGGCAGGAGCAGCAATTTGCCTGCCGTCCAGTGGATCGGCAGGTTGACGAGCGCGTACAGGAGCGCGGCCATGCCCTGCGCGACGCGGCCCAGGCGGCGCAGTTGAAACTCGGACGCCAGTACCTGAAAGAAACTGCCATGTGGCCGGATCAGCAGCGTGTCGAATGTGCCTTCCTGCATCATGCGCTCGAACGGCGAGTCAAAGCCGCGTCCGATCATCTCGGCCAGCCCAAACGCGCTCGACGCCAGCCCGTACAGCAGCGCAACTTCGGTCACGCTCCAGCCGCCAACCGTCTTGAAGCGCGCCAGCAAAATCACAACAACGGCGAACTCAAGTGCGGTGGTCAGGCCGAAGCCCACCAAATCGAGCCAGAACGATACTCTGTACTGCATCTGCGAGCGAATCTTCGCGCCGATCAGGCGGAAATAGAGGGAAAGCATGCGCACCTCATCTATCAGTCAGCAGTCGCCAGTCGCCAGTCGCCAGTGGTCGCTCTTCGTTCTGCTCATCCCCTACCCTCCCTGCACCACAACCTTGCTTACCGCCACGCGGAGCAGCAGCAACGCCAGCGCCGTCAGCGCGAGCGCCCAGAACGCCTGGATCAGCAGCGCCTCCATGAGCGCCATGCCATTCAGGCGGCCCAGCAGCGCCTCGGCGGGCAGTTGCGTGATCGCTTGAAATGGCAGCGCCCGCGCGACAGCCGACAGCCACGGCGGGAAGAAGTCAATCGGCAGCAGAAAACCGGAAAAGAAACTTAGCATGATGTTGGCGATGATCAGCACGCCGCTGCTGTCGATCAGCCAGAAGGCCGTGAGACTGACCATGAAGCTGAACGCGAACGAGACCAGCAACGCCAGCACAATCGTCGCCGCGAACGCCAGTAGTTGCGGCGGGGATGGAACATGCGCGCCGAAATACAGCATGCCAATCAGGTAGGTCAGCGAGCCGCGCACCAGCAGGTTGAAGCCGCGCTCGCCCAGTGAGCGGCTGAGCCAATAGCTGTAGAAGTTCCATGGCCGCATCAGGTCGGTCACCACGTCGCCGGTGCGGATCGATACCATGAGATCGGCTCCAAAAATCCAGCCCGCGCCGACCGAAATCAGCGCCTGCGTGGCCCATGTGTAACTCAGCACGTCCGGCAGGCTGAAACCAGCCACCTCGCTCGTGGCATGATATAAGGCAATAAACACGAACGAGCGCAGCGCGCCGAAGAACGCGTTGGTCAGGATGCCTGCGACGTAGGCGCTGCGGTACACCGTGGCGCGGCGAAATGCCCGGCGGGCCACCTCAAGGTACAGGCGCATGGTTCCTCCTTTGTGGCAAGCCGAAAAGCGCCAAAACCAGCACCAGTGGGGTGTAGTCAGGGCGCATCACACAGATTCTCACGCTGGCATGCCGCAGCACGCCCTGCCAAGCATAATCTACGCAGCGGCGTTCGTCATCAGCCTAAAGGACGAAGAAAGCAGTAGAACAAAGCGTAAAGAACAAAGAACAATGTAGGCAAATCTATTTGTTCTTGATTCTTTGTTCTTTGTTCTTTGTTTTCGAAATTATCCGCCGGTTTGCAGCGCGCGCAGCAGAATGCCGCCGAGGAAGAAGCATGCTAACGCATACACAAGCTGCGCGGCGCGTTCATCGCGCCCGCGCATGTAGACGAAGGCGGCTGGCAGCGT
>DASTWM010000095.1:0-38973 GCA_035765855.1 Roseiflexaceae bacterium | reverse complement strand
GTAGTTTATTCTGAGCCTTGCTACTAACGGCGCGTCTGAGCCGTTTACATACATGCAGGAGAAACAGGGGATCGAGCTTCATGATCTTGGTCCCATGCCTTGCTGTGCTCAAATGTAGGTGTTTGCAACGTGTTGTTGAAGCACGTGGCATTCAACCGTTTGGCCTTTTCGTGAAAGTAATCGTTTGTCCGTTCTCTTGATAGAGGTGTAATTATGAGCAACAGCTCGCCAACGGCCCGTATCACGCTCGATAACGAGCGCATCGTCGGAACCATCTCACCCCTGCTGTTCGGTGGCTTCGCCGAGCACATGGGCCGCTGTGTCTACGAAGGTATCTACGATCCGGCCTCGCCGCAGGCCGACGAGCGCGGCTTTCGGCGCGATGTCATGGACGCGCTCCGCCAGATGCGGATCAGCACGCTGCGCTACCCCGGCGGCAACATGCTGAGCGGGTACGATTGGCTCGACGGCGTCGGCCCGAAAGATCAGCGCCCGCGCCGCCGCGAAATGGCATGGCAATCGATTGAAACCAATCAGTTCGGCACGAATGAATTCATCGAATACTGCCGTGCGCTCAACATGATCCCGATGCTCGGCACGAATCTTGGCACCGGCTCGATCGCTGATGCGGCGGCGCTGGTAGAATACTGCAACGCCCCGGCTGGTACCAAATACGCCGACATGCGCGTGGCGCACGGCTACCGCGAGCCGCACAATGTAAAGTATTGGTGCGTTGGCAACGAAATGGACGGCCCATGGCAGATCGGCCACCTTGAGGCCGACGAATATGCCCGCAAGGCGCGCGAGACCGCCAAAGTCATGCGCTGGCAAGATTCGGATCTCAAGTTGATCGCATGTGGCTCGTCGAATACGGACATGCCAACCTACCCGGAGTGGGACCGCATCGTGATGGAAACATGCTGGGAGCATGTCGATTACCTGTCGCTCCATTATTACGCTACCAACTACGAGAACGATACCAACAGCTACCTGGCGCAAGCCGCGCAGTTCGAGTCGCACCTCGACACACTGGGCGGCATGCTGCGCTACGTCAAGGCCAAGCGCCGCTCCAAACACGATGTATTCCTCGCATGGGACGAGTGGAACGTGTGGTACAAGGATCGCTCGGGTCGCGGCGGCTGGACAGAAGCGCCGCACCTCAGCGAAGAACTCTACAACCTTGAGGATGCGCTGGTCGTCGCGCAGTGGATGAGCGTGTTCCTGCGCCGCTGCGACATTCTGCACATCGCCTGTCTGGCGCAGATCGTCAACGTCATTTCGCCGCTGACGACCACGCGCGACAGCCTGTTGCGCCAGACGACGTTTTATCCGTTCGTCATGTTCAGCAACAACGCCGCGGGCCAGGCGCTGGAGCCGCTGGTCGCTGCGCCGGAATATGACACCGCGCAGTTCGGCTCCATGCCGCTGCTGGATGTGTCGGCCAGCTATGACGCAGCCAACGACCAGGGCGCAGTGTTCATCGTCAACCGCAGCCAGACCGAGACGCTGACCACCGATGTGACATGGCAGGGCGCGGCACCCGGCAAGGTGCTGTCGGCCTCGCAATTGTCCGGCACCGACCCCAAGGCGACGAACACCTTCGAGAATCCCAACACGATTGTGCCAGAGCAGTTGAACGATCTTAAAATCCAGGACGGCACACTGACGGTACAACTGCCGCCGCTTTCGTTCACGGTCGTGTCGCTGGGCGGGTACAACGTCAAGTAATTCTGATTCTCCTGAAACCTGTCAGGTCAGCAGCGCGCCAGATGCGGATGAATACAGCAGCACAGCGCGCTGACCTGACAGGTTTGAACGAACCGATTATTTCGCAAATGTTTATCAGGGACTATTTGAAAGCGTGCCATGAATACAATCATCATCAATGCCGACATCGGCAAGTCCACTATCAGCCGCCACATCTACGGGCATTTCGCCGAGCATCTGGGGCGCTGCATCTACGGCGGCTTCTGGGTTGGCGAGGACTCGTCGATCCCCAACACGCGCGGCATCCGCAACGATGTTGTCGCGGCGCTGCGGGCAGTGCAGATTCCCAATTTGCGCTGGCCGGGCGGCTGCTTCGCGGACGAATATCACTGGATGGACGGCATCGGCCCCAGGGAACAGCGCCCGACCATGATCAACACCCACTGGGGCGGCGTGGTCGAGAACAATCATTTTGGCACGCACGAATTCATGGACCTGTGCGCGCAGCTTGATTGCGAGCCGTACATCTGCGGCAATGTCGGCAGCGGCACCGTGCAGGAGATGCAGCAATGGGTGGAGTACCTCACTTTTGACGGAAAAAGCCCCATGGCCGACCTGCGCCGCAAAAACGGGCGCGAGGAGCCGTGGCGGATCACGTACTGGGGCGTGGGTAACGAGAACTGGGGCTGTGGCGGCACCATGCGCGCCGAATACTACTCAGACGAATACCGGCGCTACCAGACCTACACGCGCAATTTTGGCGACAACAAGCTCTATAAAATTGCCTGCGGGCCGCGCAACGACGATTACCATTGGACCGAAACGCTGATGAAGAACGGGCGCAACCTGCGCAACAACTTCACCATGCACGGGCTGAGCCTGCATTATTACACGCCCGACGGGCCGTTCCGCCGTCAGCACGCCGCCACGCAGTTCAACGAAAATGACTGGGCGTTTATTCTCAAGACGACGCTCTTCATGGAGGAACTGCTTGCCAGGCACTCGGCGATCATGGACCAGTACGATCCTGACAAGCAGGTTGGTTTGGTCGTGGACGAGTGGGGCACGTGGTACAACGTCGAGCCGGGCACGAACCCGGGCTTCCTGTACCAGCAGAATAGCATCCGCGATGCGTTGGTGGCCGGGATCAATCTGAATCTGTTCAATCAGCATTGCGACCGCGTTTCCATGACCAACATCGCTCAGACGATCAATGTGTTGCAGTCGCTGATCCTGACCGAAGAAGGCAGCGACCGCATGCTGCTGACGCCAACGTACCACGTCTTCGAGATGTACAAAGTGCATCAGGACGCCACGCTGCTGCCGCTCGATCTGCAATGCGATGAATACTCTCACGGCGAGCACAGCATGCCGGCCATTAGCGCGTCGGCTTCGCGCGACAAGGCGGGGCGCGTGCACCTGTCGTTGTGCAACCTCGACCCGAATCAAAGCGCCGACGTGCGCGTTGACGTGCGCGGTATGGGGCTGAAAAATGTGCAGGGCCGCGTGCTGACAGCAAACGAGATGACCGCGCACAACACGTTTGATACGCCCGACAGTGTGCGCCCAACTGAGTTCACCGGCGCGTCCATGCAGAACAACGAATGCACGATCACGCTCCCGGCCATGTCGGTCGTGGTGCTGGAACTGAATTGAGGCAAGCATGTCTGATACAACATTAACTATTCGCACCGACGCGCCGATTGGCACGATTTCGCCGCGGCTGTACGGCCATTTTGCCGAACATTTGGGGCGCTGCTGCTACGACGGCCTGTGGGTCGGCAACCAGCGGCGCAGCGATATTCCGCAGCAGAATGGCTTCCGCACCGATGTGCTGGAGGCGCTGCGGGCGCTGCCGGTGCCCATGCTACGCTGGCCGGGCGGCTGCTACGCCGACCATTATCACTGGCGCGACGGCATCGGCCCGCGCGAGGAGCGCCCGATCCGCCTGGGTATGTCGTGTGGCTTGCAAGTCGAGGACGATAACAGCCTCGGCACGCACGAGTTTCTGAACTTTTGCGCCATGATCGGGGCTGAGCCGTATCTGGCTGGGAATGTCGGTAGCGGCACGCCGCAGGAGTTGTGCGACTGGCTGGAATACTGCAACACGGCTGTGGCGACCACGCTGGCCCGCCTGCGCGCTGCCAACGGCTCGCCGGAGCCGTTCGGTGTGAAGCTGTGGGGCGTCGGAAACGAGAACTGGGGCTGCGGCGGCAACTACGAGGCGGCGACCTACGCCCGCGAATATGTGCGTTACGCCACCATGCTGCGCCATGTTGACGAAAGCGCGGAACTGGTTGTTTGCGGGCAGGAAGATGCGTGGAACACTGAACTGCTCGCCACGATCGGCAAGCACATGAAACTGGTCGATCACCTGTCGATTCACCGCTACTGGATTCATGGCGGCCCGGAAACCGACTTCAGCGACGAGCAATATTATGCGCTGCTGACCGAGGCGCACGAAACCGAGGACTTTGTTCTGCGAACGAAGGAAATTATCGAGGATGCGACCGGCGGCAAGCACCGCATCGGCATCGCGCTGGACGAGTGGGGCGTATGGCACCCCGAGGCGCGGCCATGGGGGCCGGACAGCGAGTGCGCCCGCGACCCGGTTGACTACGAGCAGGCCGGCACGCTGCGCGACGCGCTGGCGACGGCGGTGGCGCTGGAAGGCTTCCACCGCCAGTGCAATGTGCTGACGCTGGCGAACCTGGCGCAGATTGTCAATGTGCTGCACGCGCCGGTCATGACATCAGGGGCGCGCATGTGGCTGACGCCAACCTACCACGTATTGCACATGCACACGCCGCATATCGGCGCAACCGCGCTGCCGGTCGCGGTGGACGGCGGCGCAAATCTGCCGGACGGCACGAGCGCGGTGAGCGCCACAGCCTCGCGGACGGCCGATGGTGTCGCCGTTACGCTGACCAACCGCCACCTCAAAGAGGACGCCAGCGTGCGGATTGCGTGCGCGGGCGCGCCGGAACATGCGCGCGGCCAGTTGCTGGCCGCCGATAGCCCAGCGGCACAGAACAGCGCCGACACGCCCGACCGTGTGGCTCTGACGGCGCTTTCGGTGGCGCGCGACGGCGATGGCTGGCGCGTCGAACTTCCGGCGCACTCGGTCGCGACGGTGGTGTTGCGGGCAGGGTAGCAGCTCCGGCAGGGGCGCGGCATGCCGCGCCCCTGCGGATTGCTTCATGTGGAGCATCCATTGGGTAAAGGCACACGCTCATTGAATCGCATGGCGCACAATCTGCAATGGGCCGCGCTGCTGGCGGTGCTGCTGGCGGCCTGTCAGGTCGGCACGCCGCGCGCCACGTTTACCAATCCACTCAACACAGCCGATGGTGCCGATCCGTGGATGCAGTATTACAACGGCAATTATTACCTGACGACGACGCAGTGGACCGCGATTCGCATGTGGAAGTCGCCGACCATTGCTGGCCTTGCAACCGCCAGGCCGGTGACGATCTGGCAGGACGCCACGCCGTCGCGCTGCTGTAACGTCTGGGCGCCAGAATTTCACCTGCTGGATGGCCCCGACGGCAAACGCTGGTACATGTACTACACGGCCGGCACGAACGGCACGTTCGACAACCAGCGCACGCACGTCATGGAAAGCAGCGGCACCGATCCGCTTGGTCCGTATACGTACAAAGGGCGGATTTACGACCGCGCGAACGACGGCTGGGCAATTGACGGCAGCGTGCTGAAGATGCCTGATGGCAAGCTGTACTTTCTCTTTTCATCCTGGGTGGGCGACGAGCAAAGCCTGTTTCTTGCGCCCATGAGCAATCCCTGGACGATCAGCAGCCCGCGCGTCATGATCTCCGCGCCGCTGCTGCCGTGGGAACGCTCGGTGGCAAATGTCAACGAAGGGCCGGAGGCGCTGTACCACGACGGCAATATTTTCATCGTCTATTCGGCGAGCGCGTGCTGGGGGCCGGATTACAAGCTCGGCATGCTGCAGTACAACGGCGGCAATGTGCTGAGCGCCAGTTCATGGGTCAAGCAGCGCGCGCCGGTGTTCGAGCGCTCGGATGCGAACGGCGTGTACGGGCCGGGGCATAATGGATTCTTCACCTCGCCCGACGGTACGGAGAATTGGATTGTCTACCATGCCAACGCGGCAGCAAACGACGGCTGCGTTGGGAAGCGCACCACGCGCGTGCAGAGGTTTAGCTGGAATGAGGATGGCACGCCCAACTTTGGCACGCCGGTGCCGCTCGGCACGCCGCAGCCTGCGCCTGCTGGCGAACGCTGAACATATGCTTTAGGAACAGCGTCATGGATTTGGGGAAAAGCTATCTATCACACATCATGACTTTGCTGCTCATGCCGCTCGTGCTTGCGTCATGCGCCAACAGGCTGCCGTCCGCAAGCAGCACGCCGACCGCTGCGCCAGCGCCGCAGGCATTGAAAGGCGACTTCCGCGTGCATGACCCGACCATGATCAAGCAGGGGGATGCGTATTACGTCTTCTCGACGGGCGAGGAGCGCGGCTACAACAGCGGCAACATTCAGATTCGCCGCTCGACCGACATGGCGACATGGGAACGGATCGGATCCGTGTTCATCGTCATTCCGGCATGGATCGGGCAGGCGATCGGCGGCACGCCGCCCAACCTGTGGGCACCCGATATTTCCTTTCACAATGGCACATATTACCTGTACTACGCTGGCTCGCGCTTCGGCACCAACACGTCGGTGATCGGCCTGGCTACCAACACGACGCTTGACCCGAAAAGCCCGGATTACAAATGGGTTGATCAGGGCATGGTGCTTCAATCGGTCAAGGCCGACAACTGGAACGCGATCGACCCGAACCTGGCATTCGACGCCGAGGGTACGCCGTGGCTGTCGTTCGGCTCGTTCTGGGATGGTATCAAGATGCGCAAGATCGACCCGCGTACCGGCAAGCTGGCGGCAGACGACAAAAAATTGTACTCGCTGGCGTCGCGCGGCGGTGGCCCGATTGAAGCGCCCTCGATTGTCGCCCGCAACGAGTATTACTACCTGTTCGTCTCGTTTGATTTGTGCTGCCGTGGCGCGAACAGCACCTACAAAATCATGGCCGGGCGGGCGAAAAGCATCACCGGACCGTATATCGACCGCGATGGCAAGCGCATGGAACTTGGCGGCGGCACGCCAGTGCTGCAAAGCCATGGGCGCTACATTGGGCCGGGCGGTCAGTCCGTTTACCATGACGATGGGGTGTACCGGATGGTATACCATTATTACGATGCGAACGACAACGGCGCGCCCAAACTCAAGATTAGCGACCTGACATGGACCGACGACGGCTGGCCTGCATGCTGCACATCGGAGTAATAAAAGAAGTGCTATACTGCGCAAGCATTGCGCTTTGCAGTGGCCTGATACACTAGTAGAAAGGCATCCACGATGGCTGATCCTTTTACCCCGCAGAAGAGTGATCACTTTAGCTTTGGTTTGTGGACGGTTGGCAACATCGGGCGCGATCCATTTGGCGATCCGACGCGCCCGCCGCTCGATCCTGTACACAGTGTAGAGAAACTCAGTGAATTGGGCGCGTGGGGCATTAATTTCCATGACAACGATCTGGTGCCGTTCGACGCCACGCCGCAAGAGCGCGATCAGATCGTCGCGCGCTTCAAGAAGGCGCTGGCCGACAATGACATGGTCGTGCCGATGGCGACCACGAATCTGTTTACGCACCCAATCTTCAAAGATGGCGCGTTCACGTCGTCCGACGCGGCCGTGCGCGCATTCGCGTTGCAAAAAACCATGCGCTCGATTGACCTGGGCGCGGAGCTGGGCGCGAAAACCTACGTCTTCTGGGGCGGGCGCGAAGGCGTGGAGACAGATGTGTACCGCGATGGCCGCGACGCGATCAAGTGGTTCCGCGAGGCGATTAACTATCTGTGCGACTACGTCAAGGAGCAGGGCTACGGCATGCGGTTCGCGCTGGAACCCAAGCCGAACGAACCGCGTGGCGACCTGTACTTCCCGACCGTCGGCCATGCGCTGCACTTCATCACCACGCTCGACGACCCCGACATGGTCGGCGTCAATCCCGAATTCGCCCATGAGACCATGGCCGGGCTGAATTTCGTGCATGGCGTAGCGCAGGCGCTCGAAGCGGGCAAGCTGTTTCATATCGACCTGAACGATCAGGTCATGGGGCGCTACGATCAGGACTTCCGCTTCGGCTCCGAGAATATCAAGCGCGCCTTCTTCCTGGTGAGGCTGCTGGAAGAAAGCGGCTACGACGGCCCGCTGCATTACGACGCGCACGCCTACCGCACCGAGGACGAGGATGGCGTGTGGGCTTTCGCGCGCGGCTGCATGCGCACCTACCTGATCTTGAAAGACAAGGTCAAGCGCTTCCATGAGGACGCCGAGATTCAGAGTGTGATCAAGGAATTGCAGCAGGGTGACAGCGCATACAATGGCCCGGCGGCATCCGGCGGCTACAGCGCCGACAAAGCCCGGCAGTTGAAGGACCAGAGCTTTGACACGGCGGCGCTGGCCGGGCGCGGGCGGCGCTACGAGGAGCTTGATCAGTTGCTGATCGAACTGCTGCTTGGCGCGCGCTAACACGGCCTGGGATGCGACTTTAGTCACAGAGGACACAGAGGATACAGAGGTTAGACCAGTCCAGGTTTCATCTCTGTACCCTCTGTTATCTCTGTGGCAAGCGAAATCTCGTTCATGAGGGTTTTGAAAGAACGGTTTCGCTACATGGGAGCTGAACATGAATCAAAATGACATCCAACAAGCAATTCAGAGCGGAAAGACCGTTCTTGGCATCGAGTTCGGGTCAACGCGCATCAAAGCCGTGCTGATCGGCGAGGATCATGCGCCGATCGCATCGGGCAGCCACGAGTGGGAAAACCGATACGAAAACGGCGTCTGGACATACAGCCTTGAGGATATTTGGACCGGCTTGCAGGAAAGCTATCGGAGGCTCAGCAACGAGGTTGTTGAGCGCTACAACACCCCGCTCCGAACGATTGGCGCGATCGGTTTCAGCGCCATGATGCACGGCTACATGGCATTCGATAGGGACGGGAATCTGCTCGTCCCGTTTCGGACATGGCGCAACACGATCACCGGCCAGGCAGCGAACGAACTCACGGAGTTGTTCCAATTCAACATCCCCCAGCGCTGGAGCATCGCCCATCTCTACCAGGTGATCCTGAACGGGGAACCGCATGTCAGCGACATCAGCCATCTCACCACGCTCGCAGGCTATGTTCATTGGAAACTGACCGGGCAAAAGGTGCTGGGCGTTGGCGAAGCCTCGGGCATGTTCCCGATCGATAGCGCGACCAACGATTACGATGCGCGCTTGCTCGAACTGTTCAACAAACGGCTCACGGCGGAAAATGTTGACTGGAAACTCCAGGACATCCTGCCGAACGTGCTTGTCGCAGGCGAGGCCGCAGGCACGCTGACCGCAGAAGGCGCGCGACTGCTCGATCCTACGGGAGAACTGCAAGCGGGCATTCCGCTCTGCCCGCCCGAAGGCGACGCCGGAACAGGCATGGTCGCCACGAACAGCGTTGGCGAGCGAACCGGCAATGTCTCCGCAGGAACATCGGTCTTTGCCATGATCGTTCTGGAGCAGCCGCTGTCAAAGCTCTACCCCGAGATTGACATGGTGACAACGCCCACCGGCAAGCCAGTTGCGATGGTTCACAGCAACAACTGCACATCCGATCTCAATGCCTGGGTTGACCTGTTCCACGAATTCACGCAGGCGCTTGGGGTGGAAATAAGCGAATCCAAACTGTTTGAAATGCTGTATAACCAGGCGCTCGCAGGCGATGCGGATGGCGGCGGGCTGCTCGCTTACAACTACTTTTCGGGCGAGCATATCACGCATCTGGAGGAGGGACGCCCGCTGTTCGTCCGCACGCCCGAAAGCCGGTTCACACTTCCGAACTTTATGCGCGTGCATCTGTTCTCGGCGCTCGGCGCGTTGAAGATTGGACTGGACATCCTGTTTGAGCAGGAGCATGTGAAGATCGACCAGGTGCTTGGTCACGGCGGCTTCTTCAAGACGCAGGAAGTGGCGCAAAAGATCATGGCAGCGGCGATGAATGTCCCCGTTTCCGTGATGGAGACGGCCAGCGAGGGCGGCGCATGGGGGATTGCGCTGCTTGCCGCCTATATGCTCCGTAAGGGACCTAATGAGTCCCTGGAAGCCTATCTCTCCAACAAGGTGTTTGCAGGCGAACAGGGCACGACGATCGCGCCCGATCCGGCGGATGTGGAAGGATTCACAGCGTTCATGGAGCGCTACAAAAAGGGCCTCATCATTGAACGAGCCGCCGTGGATGCCCTGAGGTAAAAGAGTATCAGCAAACGAGGAAGTGATATGCTCGAACAACTCAAAGAACAGCTCTGGAAGCTGCACCTGGAATTACCCAAGAATGGCCTGGTCACATGGACGGGCGGCAACGTCAGCGCGCGCGACCCGGAGAGCGGGCTGGTGGCGATCAAGCCCAGCGGCGTGATGTACGAAGACCTGCGCCCCGAAGATCATGTGGTGCTTGACCTGGACGGCAACGTGGTTGAAGGCACGCTCAAGCCGTCGTCGGACACCGCCAGCCACCTGTATATCTACCGCCACCGCCCCGATGTCAACGGCGTTGTCCACACCCACTCGCCGTATGCCACCGCGTTCGCCGCAGTAGGCAAGCCCATTCCGGTGTACCTCACCGCGATTGCCGACGAATTTGGCTGCCCGATCCCATGCGCGGGCTTCGCGCTGATCGGCGGCGAGGAGATCGGCCAGCAGGTGGTCGAGCACATCGGCGACTCACCGGCGGTGCTGCTGAAGAACCATGGCGTGTTCACGATCGGCAAGTCGGCCAAGGCTGCCGTGAAGGCCGCTGTGATGGTCGAAGATGTCGCGCGCACGGTCTGGTATGCGCTGCAACTCGGCACGCCCGACGAGATCGCGCCCGAGGATGTGGCCAAATTGCATGACCGCTACGTGAATGTGTACGGGCAGTAGGCATAGGTTCAACTCAGTTTAGCACAGATCTCCTCACCCCGGCGCTGCCGCGCCATCCCTCTCCCATCGGGAGAGGGGCCGGGGGTGAGGGTCATTCACTCAGGAGCATGCATAATGATCGATCTTTCACAATACGAGGTCTGGTTCGTGACCGGCAGCCAGCATTTGTACGGCCCCGAAACGCTGGAGCAAGTGGCCGAGCATTCGCGCGCCATCACGCAGGGGCTCGATGAATCCGCCAGCATTCCGGTCAAGGTCGTGTTCAAGCCAGTGGTGAAGACGCCCGACGAAATCTATCAGCTTGCGCTGGAGGCCAACGCGGCGCAGAGCTGCATCGGCCTGGTTACATGGATGCACACCTTCTCGCCCGCCAAGATGTGGATCGCCGGGCTGCGCGTGCTGCAGAAGCCCTTCGCGCACCTGCACACCCAGTTCAACCGCGACATCCCGTGGGCCGACATCGACATGGATTTCATGAACCTGAATCAGTCGGCGCACGGCGACCGCGAGTTCGGCTTTATCGGCAGCCGCATGCGGCTGGAGCGTAAAGTCGTCGTCGGCCACTGGCAGGACAAGGACGTACAGGCCAGCCTGGGCGCGTGGACGCGCGCGGCATGCGCCTGGGCCGACGCGCAGGGCGCTCGGTTCTGCCGCTTCGGCGACAACATGCGCGAGGTGGCCGTCACCGAGGGCGACAAGGTCAACGCGCAGATGCGGCTCGGCTACAGTGTCAACGGCTACGGCGTGGGCGATCTGGTGCGCGTTGTGAACGAGGTTTCCGACGCTGATATTGATAGTATCATCGAGGAGTACGGCGACCAGTACGACGTTGCGCCGGAATTGCGGCCCGGCGGCGCGCGCCACCAGTCGCTGCGCGATGGCGCGCGGATCGAGATTGGAATCCGCCGCTTCCTGCAGGACGGTAACTTCAAGGGCTTCACCACGACCTTTGAGGATCTGCATGGCCTGACGCAACTGCCGGGCCTCGGCCCGCAGCGCCTCATGGCCGAAGGCTACGGCTTTGCGGGCGAGGGCGACTGGAAGACCGCCGCGCTGGTGCGGGCGATGAAGGTCATGGCCACCGGTCTGCCGAAGGGTACGTCCTTCATGGAGGACTACACCTATCACCTCAACCAGAATGGCATGAAGGTGCTCGGCGCGCACATGCTCGAAGTCTGCCCGACGATTGCCGACGGCAAGCCCAAACTTGAGGTGCATCCGCTCGGCATCGGCGGCAAGGCCGACCCGGTGCGGCTGGTGTTCGACTCGAAGACCGGCCCGGCAGTCTGCGCCTCGATTGTCGAGATGGGCAACCGCCTGCGCATGGTCGTCAACGCCGTCGATGCGGTGCCTGCCGACGAGCCGCTGCCCAGGCTGCCGGTCGCGCGCGTGCTGTGGGTGCCGCAACCTGATTTGAAGACGGCCGCGGCGGCATGGATTTACGCGGGTGGAGCGCACCACACTGGCTTCAGCTACGATCTCACCGCCGAGCATCTGGAAGATTTTGCCGACATGGCCGGCATGGAGTTCCTGCTGATCGACAAGAGCACTACGGTGTCGAATTTCAAGAAAGAACTGCGCTGGAACGACCTGTACTACCATCTCGCGAAAGGATTGTAGCACGCGAAGACCGAGCGCATGAGCTTGGCAATCTTTCTCCCTCACCCCCGGCCCCTCTCCCAGATGGGGAGAGGGGTGGCGTGGCAGCGCCAGGGTGAGGGCAGGCATGCCAATATCTTGCCTATACATAGTTAAAGGTACATGCTATGCCCATTACACGACATAATTTCGGAACGACATCCGACGGCACGACGATTGAACGCTACACGCTCACAAATGCGCATGGCGTGGAAGCCGACATCATGACCTTCGGCGGGATCATCATCGCGCTGCGCGTGCCGGATCGCAACGGCCAACTGGGCGATGTGGCGCTGGGTTTTGATACCTTAGCACCCTACTTGGACAAAAATCCTTTCTTCGGCGCGCTGGTTGGTCGCTACGGCAACCGCATCGCAAATGGGCGGTTTGAACTTGACGGTAAAACCTACAAACTGGCGCAGAATGACGGCAAGAATCAGCTTCATGGCGGGCCGGGCGGCTTCCATCAGAAGGTCTGGGCCGCGCAGCCGCACGACGCCGCCGAACCAAGCCTTGAACTTTCGATTATAAGTCCCGATGGCGAGGAAGGCTATCCCGGCAATCTTTCCGTCACGGTCGTGTACACGCTGACCGACCGGAACGAGTTGCGGATTGACTATACAGCGACGACTGATCAGGACACGGTGATTAACCTGACGAATCACTCGTACTTTAATCTGGCGGGCGGCGGCGATATTCTTGAGCATGAAATGCAGCTTTTCGCCTCGCGCTTCATTCCGATCAACGACAATCTGATTCCGACCGGCGAGATTCGTTCGGTTGAAGGCACGCCGATGGACTTCCGCACGCCGACGCCAATTGGCGCGCGCATTAATGAAGATAATGAGCAGTTGCGCAACGGCCAGGGCTACGACCACTGCTGGGTGCTGGACAAACAGCCGGGCGCGCTCGGCCATGCGGCGCATGTCTATGATCCGGCGAGCGGGCGCACGCTGGATGTGTTCACCACCGAGCCGGGCGTGCAATTTTACTCCGGCAACATGCTGAACGGCAGCCTGACGGGTAAGAACGGCGAAGTATACGCCCGGCGCACCGGCTTCTGCTTGGAAACCGAGCACTTTCCTGACTCGCCCAACCAGCCGCAGTTCCCGTCCACGGTGTTGCGCCCTGGCGAAACGTACCAGCAGACCACGATCTTTCGGTTTGGTGTGCAAGGCAAGCAACATGCGAGCTAACATTGACATAAAAGCGTTATGCGTGAGCATGTACCCATGGTTTGGTGAACAATGAGGAATGATGCGGGTGCGTACATGTAGCGACGTCCCTCGTGGGCGTCGGCTACGGAATACCAGATAACGTAGGAAATGTTCATCAGCTGTCGTGCGCAGATGTTTCCACGCAAGCGAGTGGCGCGTTACGCCCGAATCTGTCTTTCGCAAGACGTGGTACCATGCTGCTCCTGAGATATTCTCGTTATTTCATACGTCGGAGCAGTGTGTGAGTGTACAACAAGCTGAGATTATCATTGCGCGGCATGCCAGGCGCAATTTTTGGATGAACGTACTCGACGGCACCATGTTCGTCCTGGGGATGAGCGTGCTCTCGCGCTATACCGTGTTGCCGTTGTTCGTCGAGCGCCTGTCGCCGCAGCCCTGGCTTCAGGGGCTTATCCCGATGCTGTTCTATGTTGGCTGGCTGCTGCCGGGCCTGTTTATCGCGCCGGTCATAGCCAGCCTGCCGCGCCGCAAGCCGTGGATCATGATCGCGACGACAGGCGAGCGGTTTCCATTCCTGATTCTGGGCCTGGTGTTGCTATGGTGGCCGACATGGCCTGTCTGGGCGCTGCTGCTGACCTTTTTCTCCATGTACGCGATCTTCGCGTTCAGCGCCGGTTTCACCTCGACCGCATGGCAGGATTTTATTGGCCGTGTCATTCCTCAGCGGCGCTGGGGCATTTTCTTCGGGCTGCAAAATGGTCTCGGCGGCCTGCTGGGCGTAGTGGGCGCGGCGGTTGCCACGACCATTCTGGCGACGCAGCCATTCCCGCAAAGCGTCGGCATTCTGTCGCTGATCTGCTTCGTGGGCGTGATGCTGTCGTACATGTTCCTCGGCTTAACCATCGAGCCTGCGCAGCCCGCCCCGCCGCGCGAGCCGCTGCACATGTTTTTGCGCGGCATTATTCCGCTGCTGCGCCGCGATACCGCGTTCCGGCGCTACCTGTTCAGCCGCACGGCGATTGCGATTGCGCTGGTCGGCCACAGCTTCATCACCGCCGCCGCGCTCGGGCGCTTCCGGCTGCCGAACGAGCAAATCGGCGTGTTCACGGTGGTGTTGCTCGGCGCGCAGGCGGTTGCGAACCTTGGCTTCGGCGCGCTGGCCGACCGCTGGGGGCATAAGCAGGTGCTGGAGCTTTCGACTGCCCTGGGGTTGCTGGCGATGCTGCTGGCAGTCATTGCTCCCACCCCGGCCTGGTTCATGCTGATTTTTGTGCTAATCGGCGCATCGCAGGCGGGCTACCAGATTTCCGCGTTCACGCTGGCGTTTGCCTTCAGCGGCCCGCAAGAGCGCCCGACGTACATCGGCGTGTCCAACACGGCGCTGGCCCCGGCGGCGATTGCCGGGCCACTGCTGGCCGGGGGTCTGGCATCTTTGCTGGGCTATAACATACTGTTCGTTGTGCTGGCGCTGATTGGCGTGGCCGGGCTTGGCGCGCTGCATTGGCATGTGATTTTGCCAGTGATCCAGCCTGAATTAAACGAAGGTAAGGCGTGATGCAGTTGCGTGCTGCGGTGGATCGATCTGTGTAACATGTGCTTTCTGGAAACGCATGTCAAGGAGGAACACCGTGCAGTACACACATCTTGGACGAACCGGATTGAGAGTCAGCCGCCTGTGCCTTGGAACGATGAATTTTGGCCCGCAGACCAGCGAGCCGGACAGCTTCGCGATCATGGATCAGGCGCTGGAGCGCGGCGTCAATTTCTTTGACACCGCGAACCGCTACGGCGGCGACAAGGGCCATGGCGCAACTGAGGAAATCATTGGGCGCTGGCTCAAGCAGGGCGGGCGACGCGAACGGATCGTGCTGGCGACCAAGGTTTTCGGCGCGATGGGCGAAGGTCAGAACGACCGCGGCCTTTCCGCGTACCACATCCGCAAGGCCTGCGAGGACAGCCTGCGCCGCTTGCAGACCGACCACATCGACCTGTACCAGATGCACCATGTTGATCGCGGCACACCATGGGAAGAGATCTGGCAGGCCATGGAGCAGCTTGTGCGCGAAGGCAAGGTGCTGTACGTCGGCAGCAGCAACTTCGCCGGCTGGCACATCGCGCAGGCCAACGAGGCGGCCAAAGCACGTCATTTCATGGGGCTGGTGTCGGAGCAAAGCCTGTACAATCTCAACGCCCGCATGATCGAACTGGAAGTGATTCCGGCCTGCCATGCCTACGGCCTGGGCGTGATTCCGTGGAGCCCGCTGGGTGGCGGTCTGCTGGGCGGCGCGCTCCAGAAAGCCAGCGAAGGCCGTCGCTCGAACGAGCGCATGCAGAAGACCGTCGAGGAAAATCGCCCGAAGCTGGAAGCCTACGAAAACTTCTGCCGCGACATGGGCGAACAGCCCGCCGACGTCGCGCTGGCATGGCTGCTGCACAACCCCGATGTCACTGCGCCGATCATCGGCCCGCGCACCATGGAGCAGTTCGAGAACAGCCTGCGCGCGGTCGAAATCACCTTGTCCGACGAACAGATGAAGCGACTTGACGAAATCTGGCCCGGCCCCGGCGGCCCCGCGCCAGAAGCATATGCATGGTAACACGTACGTAATCACGCCTCATATACTTTGCACATAGAATGCGTGTTTGTGAAGCGCCGTCAGAGCTATACGCCAGAACAGGTGTGACGGCGCTTTCAATATCATTATAGGTGTTCATGTGCATGCTTTAGCTGCAAACAGCAAACTCCTCAAAGAGAAACGTTGGACAAAGGTGTGGGCGATGCAATCGAGCGATGAGCTTATTGCCGAAATACAGGCCACTTTTGGTATACATAATCTTCGCTCACTGATAGAGCAAGAGCCCGGCCTGCTGAACTTTTTTGAGTCGTACCGCGCGCATGTGCAGCATCAGCAGGAATCAACCAGCGTTGAGCAAGGCGCATCGGACGAGCGGCAACAGATTGCGGCGGCGCTCCAGGCCAGCGAAGCGCGATTCGCGGCAACCTTCAACCAGGCGGCGGTCGGACTCTCGCTTGTCGCTCCCGATGGATCATGGCTGCGGGTCAACCAAAAGTTGTGTGATATTGTCGGCTATTCTCGCGATGAACTATCAACCCGCACGTTCCAGGATCTTACCTACCCGGATGACCTCGAAATAGATCTTGCGTATGCGCGGCGGGTGCTCAACAATGAGCTTGATCAGTATAGCCTGGAGAAGCGCTATATTCACAAAAACGGCTCGCTGATATGGATTAACTTAACCGTCTCGCTGGTGCGCGCCGCCGATGGAACGCCCGACTATTTTATCTCGGTGATCGAAGACATTTCCGAGCGCAAACGGGCCGAAGCGCGCCTGCATATGCTGGTCGAGGCGTCCCGGCTGTTCACCGCGAAAAGCCTCCATGCTCCTGATTTGCTGGACACGGTGGCACAGCAAATTGCGACGCTCCTGGGCGATGTCTGCATGATCTCGCTGATCTCAGACGATGAACAGACATTAAAGCCGATAGCCAGTTTTCATCGCAATCCTGAGGCGCTGAAGCTGCTCCACACCGTCATAAGTGACATGAGGTTGCACTTTGGCGAGGGTTTGCAAGGCCGCGTTGCGCAGGCTGGACAATCGCTGCTACTGGCTGAAATACCAGACGAACTGCTGCGCAACATACGTCAATCTGCATACCGGCCGTACTTTGAACAATTTGGTGTTGTGAGCATGATGATTGTGCCGATCCAGAGTAGCGCACGTTTCCTCGGCACCATGATTGTTGCGCGCGACCGCAATGGCGTGAGCTACACGCAGGACGATGTTGTGTTTGCCACGGATCTTGCCGACCGTGCCGCGCTCGCGATTGAGAATGACCTACTCTACCGCGACGCCCAGCAGGCCATTCACATGCGCGAGGTCTTTCTGTCGATTGCCGCGCATGAGCTGCGCACGCCGCTCACCGCACTGCTGGGCAATGCGCAGATTCTGGAGCGCCGCGCCATGCGCAATGGCGTGCTCACCGAACGCGATCAGCGGAGTCTTGTCATTATTCAGGAGCAGGGCCAGCGCCTGAACACCTTAATTGAAACGTTGCTGGATGTTTCGCGGTTGCAGCTAGGCCATTTCACGCTCAGCGTGCAACTGTTCGACTTCAGTGCCTTTGTGCAGCGTGTGGTGGATGAATTTGGGCTGACATTGCATCGACATACCATTCACGCTACCATCGCGCCGGGGATTGTCTTCAAAGGCGACGAGATGCGCATGGAGCAGGTGCTGCAAAATCTGCTCACCAATGCGGTAAAATATAGCCCCATGGGAGGAATAGTTGACGTTCGCCTGGAGCAATTGGCTGAACACATCCGTCTGACGATCACCGATCAGGGCATCGGCATTCCGCTCAATGAGCAGTCGCGGCTCTTTGCTCAATTCTACCGGGCCTCAAACGTCGATCCAAAGCGGATTAGCGGGCTTGGCATTGGCCTGTATTTAGTGCATGAAATTGTGGCCCACCATGGCGGCCATGTGCAAGTTGAAAGCGTGCCCGAGCAGGGCAGCACGTTCAGAGTGTACCTGCCCAGCGAGACAGACCTGCCTGCGGCGAGGCTGCCTTTCTCTTCGGCGCAGCACGACACAACAGAAAGAGGCTGATTTGGGGCGCATGAGCACATCACAATCTTACAATGTTCTGGTGGTCGATGATGATTACGCTATTCGTGATATGCTAACCATGTTTCTTGAAGAAGAGGGCTTCAATGCAGTCTGTGCAACCAACGGGCGCGAGGCGATTGATCTGCTGCGGTCGGCGGCAGATCAACCGCGCGTCGTGTTGCTTGATCTGAACATGCCGGTGATGACCGGCTGGGAGTTTCGGCAGGAGCAGCAGCACGATCCTGCCATCGCCAACGTTCCCGTGGCCGTCATTTCCGCCGACCGCAGCATCGTGCAGCAGCCGACCATCGATGCCGAGGAATATTTCCCAAAGCCTCTGGATCTTGATCGGCTGCTGGCGTTTATTCAGCAATGCTGCGACTAGCGGCGCGTTATGGCGTCCAGACTGTGCCGTCGGGCCAGCGGCTCTGGGTCCACTCAATCGGCTTGAGTGTAATCGGGTATTTCGCGGCGGCCTCCTCGTTGATGTCAATGCCCAGGCCGGGCTTGTCGTTGGCCCACAGGTGGCCTTCGTGCAATTCGGGCGTGCCGGGAAAGACCTCGTAAATCGCCTCGCTGAAGTTGATCACTTCCTGGATGCCGAAGTTGTGGCAGGCCAGATCGAGGTGCAGGTTGGCCGCGTGACCGACCGGCGACGTGTCGCCCGGGCCGTGCCAGGCGGTGCGCACGCCGAACGACTCGCACAACGATGCCATTTTGCGCGCTGGCGAAAGGCCGCCCAGCTGCGAGATGTGGGCGCGGACAAAATCAATCAACTGCTCGGCAATCAGTGGTCGCCATTCCAGCGGGTTGTTGTGCAGTTCGCCCATGGCAATTGGTGTGGCGGACTGCTCGCGCAGGCGGCGGAACCACTCGATCTGATCGGGCGCGAGCGGGTCTTCAAGGAAGAACAGGCGATACGGCTCCAGCTCTTTGGCCATGCGGATGGCATCGATCGGCGCGAGTCGCTCGTGAATGTCGTGCAGCAGGAACAGGTCAAAGCCGATCTTGGAGCGAATGTAATCGAACATAGGCGGGATGGAGCGCGCGTAGACATCCGGGTTGTAGTACGCGCCCGGAAAATTGCTGTTGAGCCGATCCATCATCTGCATGCGATGGGTCGCCTGCGGCGCGTCCTTGCTCGGCACCGCCGTGGCCGCCGTGATGTCCTTGACGCGCCCGCCGTAGCCGCCCATCTGGCAGCGCACCGCCAGGTAGCCCTGTTCCTGGTACTTGATAACGTTCTCCAGCACTTCCTGCGGTTCGCGCCCGTCGGCATGGCGGTAGACCATGGCCGCCTCGCGGCACTTGCCGCCCAGCAGGTCGTACACCGGCATGTTGGCGACCTTGCCCTTGATGTCCCACAGCGCGGTGTCCACGCCACTGATCGCATTGTTCAGCACCGGGCCGTTGCGCCAGTAGGAATTGACGTACATCATGTGCCACAGGTCTTCGATGTTGCGCGGGTCGCGGCCCTGCAACAGCGGATCAAGGTACTCCTCGACCGCCTTGGCGACCAGCGTTGGGCGTTGCGTAAACGTGGCACAGCCAAGCCCATACAGGCCGGGCTGGTCGGTTTCAACTTTGACGATCACGAGCGCGATACCGTCGGGCGCGGTCAGAATCGGACGAACTTTGGTGATTTTCATACAACAACCTTTGATCTATCGCTACGATTGAACCAATCAGGAACACGCATGCAGCTTTTATGCTGCGTTATGCTGCCAGCCGAGCAGCCGTTCGGCCTTTTCACAGTTGAAAAACCCCTGCGTACCGCTCAAGTCGCCGCGAATGGGAACGTCAGGGAAAAACTCATGAGCCAGATTGCGCGATGGCGTCTCCATCATGGTATCTGGCGCGACAATATAAAACGCTTCGTGGCCGGAGAAATCAGCAGTGATCCCGTCCAGGCAGGCCCGCGCGGCGGCCTCCAGCAGTGTGTAGCCCCACAGGTGTTTGGTAAGAATTGCTTTGCCCTCAGGATATTGTTCAAACCATGCCGCTGACGGGCGCGCCGGCATGACACCGTGGAAGCGCAGGCTGGCGATGGTCATGCCCTCGTAGCGGCGCGCGAACGAGTCGCCCTGCTGCTCGCAAATCCACTTCGAGAGGCTGTACGGATCTTCGTTGTAGGTCGGGTGCTGCTCGTCGAGCGGAAAGTAGTCGTAGTGCGGCCAGCGGCTAAAGGCCGCGCCGGTAGCGTTGATACTGGATGCCTGGCACACGCGCATGATGCCCTGCTCTGCTGCGGCGCGCAGCGCGTTATAGCTGCCAACCACATTGTTGTTATGAACGACATGGTCGGGATGGAACCCCGGCGCTGGAATAGCGGCCAGGTGAATCAGCGCGTCACATCCGTCTAACGCCCGCACAAAGCCGTCGTAATTGGTCGTATCCAATTCAACAAACGTTACCTCAGGTGACACAGCATCCTCAGGTGGAAGCACGCGGTCAATGCTGACAACGCGGTGTCCTTGCGCGCGCGCCAGCGCAGCAACGGCGCGACCAATGCGCCCGCTGCCGCCGGTGATTGCAATCTGCATACTATTCCTTTAACAAGATGCTATTTCAAGGATGCGTCCCATCTGCTGCATGTCTTTCGTCACAGCTACACCGTCTCGCCCAGCTTCACGGCCTGGAACAGCTTCATCCGGCGTAGCAGCAGCAGGGTAATCGAAACGGCGCACAGCAACATGACGCCGAACACGACATAAATAATCGCAATGCGCAGCCATGCAATCTCGACCAGAAATGGCGGCGTCAGCGCATGCTTTTCCGCCCGCACCTGCATGAATGGAATGAACAGGTAGCTGGCGCTGACGCCAATCACCGTTCCCGCAAGCGCGCCGATGCCAATGATCAGCGCCTGCTCGCATGCCAGCAGCGCGCCGAGTTGCCGTGATGATAGCCCAATCGCGCGCAGCATGCCAAATTCGATGAAGCGCCGCTGGAACGACAACACCGCGTAAAACAGGAAGCCGAGCACCGTCAGAAAGGCCGACGCGACAAAGCCGACCGAGAGCAGCCCAAACAGCCCCTGACGTTCGGGCCGCCCGCGCTCGGCCACGATGTCCTTGGGCGCGTAGCCGCGCTCGATAAAATCAATGCCAGCGTTGCGCAGCCCGGTTTCCACATCCGTGCGCGCGGCATTGTCGCTGAGTTTCAGCCAGACATCGTACGAGTACGGCCCGCCGGCTTTGCTGAACACATACGGCAGATTGCCGATAATGAACGGGCCATCCTCGGGATAGACGGTTGGAAAAAGATTGACGACGCCCGCGACGACCACCGGCAGATCGAAACCGCCCGTGCCGCCGTACAACTTCAGCGTCATGTGGTCGCCAATCTGTAGCCCCTGCTGGTCGCGCAACGCGCTGCTAATCAGTACGTTTTGTTGGGCAGAAGCGAGCCGCTGCATTAATTGATCGAGCGGCGCGTCGGCATAGTCGGGTCGCCACCGAGCGACACTGGCAAAGGTCGTCCGGTCGATGCCGAGGAACTGTGCCTGAACGCTGCCGTTGGATATCGGCACCTCGGCGGGACTCTGTACCACCTGCGTTAGACCGTTGACGCCCGGAATCTGCGCGTACTTCTCAAGCGGCACAAACGATAATTTCCCACCGTCGGCTGGCTGCCCACGATCAGTAATCGGCATGTCGCCGCCAGTGGCGTAGTAGATCTGATCAAAGAGTTGGCGATCGACCGTGCCAGCCATGGACGCGGTGAAGATCGACAAACTGAGCGTCAGTACGAGCAGCAGCACCGGCCCGATGTAGGCGCGCGACGTGCGGGCAAGATAGCGCAGCGCCGTCACCACCACAATGCCGCGCAGCCGATCCGAGAGCCATGTGAGCGCCGTGATGACAATCGGGAAAATGCGCAGGCTGACCATGCCAAGCACCACGATGTACAGCGTCGGCGCGAGCAGCAGCAGCGGGCTGGTAAATGGATCGCCGGTCGCTGCCTCGACGCCGAACACCGTCACGGTGCCATTGCGCGTCAATTGCCAGAACCCATACGCGACCACGACGAGCAGAATGAGATCGAGCCACATGCGCTGCCAGAGCGGCCCGCGTGTCAGGCGGTCGCGCGCGCTTTTGTACGAAACAATCGTGTAGTTGGCCGCGCCGAACGCCGGAATCAGGCTGGCGACGATCAGCAGCAGCAGCACCTGTCCGGCGCGCTGCCATGCCGCAGGCGTCAATTCAATCGGCAGATCGCTGACCGGCTGGAGCACCAGGAAGGATTGTACCCATGTCATGAGCAGCGCCGCGCCGAGACCGAGCAATAAGCCGGGGCCAAGCGCCAGCAGGCCGAGCAGCACGCCTTCGAGCAGGTAAATGTCAAGGATTTGCAGCCGCGACACGCCACGGCTGCGCAGCACGGCGATCTCGTTGCTCTGGCGCTGCACGACGAGGCCAGCAACCAGGATCACGAAATAGGCCACCAGGCCAAGCAGCGGCAGGCTAAACAGCGTCAGCGAGGTTGTGAGGCTTTGCACGCGTTCCTGATGGCGCGCGAGCACGCCGCCCGGCGAGACATCTAACTGCACGCCGGGCAGCAGCGCCTCGAACTCGCGGATGCCCTCGTCGATGTGCGCCTGCACCGCAGGCACCGCCGCCGAGCGAATAACGCGGCCATCGTCAGAGAGATACCACAACGCGACGGTGATCATTCGTGGTTCGCGGGTCAGCAGCCGTCTGGTATAACTCTCCAGCGGAACATAGAGAACGGTATCCGCTTTCATCTCCGAGTAGAACCAGAATGGCTCGGCAGGGTTTTTCGGCTGCCAGATGCCCGCGACGCGAATGGTAACACCATTGCCGCTCGGGTTATCTTGCGAGTCAACGACGAAAAACTCCTGCCCGACCACTGCCTTGAGTTGCCTGGCGAGCGCTCCCGTCATTAATACTTCAATCGGGCCGCTTGACGTGGTACGCGGCCAGCCACCATCTGTGATCTGAATATGGTCCGCCAGTCCATCGCTGAAGGCCAGGTTGACCGACGTGACCGCCGGGCTATCGCCGCCGGGTGGCATGAGCGAGCGCTTGTCGGATGAAATGTAGCGCCCGCGCATGAGCACTGGCAGGTCGATCGTGCCGGGTGCCTGCTGGTTGAAATAATCGTTCAGTTTATTGTACTGCGCGACCGTGAGGCCGCCCTGCGCTCCGAGGTAGCGGTACAAAAAATCGAAGCGCAGCACATTCGCAAACGTGTTCTGCGCGTACTCATCACGTAAAACGCGGTAGCCAACCGCTTCGGCGTACACCGGAATGCTGCTCACGAGCGCGACAGCGACGATCATGCCAGCCAGGATAGCGAGCATGAGCCGCAGGTTGCTCCAGATGCGCAATGCAACGATCTGCACCAGGCCGACGATGCTGCTGAGCCAGTTCAGTCCGAACGACCAGTGCTCGGCGTCGGATGTCGTGACGGTAGGATTCGTGATGCTTTCAGTTGTTGGTTCGCTAGCCATGTTTCGGTAACGTGACTTCCCAGATCGTCCCTTTGCCGCCGTTGTCCAGCACATACAGCCGGTTTTGCACAAGCACGGCATCGATGGAATGATCAAATCCGACGACGAGTTGCGTCATCTTGGCCTGATACGCGTCCTGCACTTTGGTGAGCTTGATGTCAATCAGGTCGCGCCCTTGATCGGGCAGATGACCGGCAGCCGCGCCCCAACTCAGAATAAAGCCGTCACCCGTCAGCCCGCCGCCGACGGCCCCGGCTGCATCGAACACCAGCCCGAGCGGCGAACGGTGCGGGGTAAAACTGTATGCTGCTTCGCCAAGGTCGCTCGCCCGGTGCGCGCTACCATCGGCATCGCGGACGATGTTGGCGTCCGGGCCGAGATTAGCGACCGGGTCGGTAAAAGTCACGCCCGGCGGTGGTGGCGGGAAGGTCGGATCGTTGGCGTAAAAGTGATTGCTGACGGCGAAGAACTCTTGCTGGAGTCGGCCATCCTTCGACGGATCGTAATCGGGGAATTGTTGCGGATTGTCGTAATTGCCGAAGCGCCATGGAAAACCATAATGATGTCCCTCGCGCAGCCAGTTCAGCTCATCGGGAAAGTCAGCATCCGGCCCATTGTCGCCGGCAAACAGGTCGCCATTCGGCGCAAACGCAGGGTCGAAGGAATTGCGCGTGCCATCGGCAAACAGATAGCCCTTTTCCTTCAGTTGTGCTTCGTCGTTGGGCAGCACCTGGTTGTCCGTATCAGTCGGAATGCGGAAGATTGCCGATGTAAGCGGCACCTCGCGCGCGTCGGGAAACGCGCCCTTGGTGGCCTGCACTTCGCCATGATCGGTGCGCGAGCCGCTGTTCATGTACAGGTAGCGCCCGTCGGGGCTGACGACGATACCGTTGCAGACGTGATCGAACTGCGTGTTGCTCTTTTGGTACGGCGCGGTTTCGGCAAGCGTCGTCCATGTTCGTTTGCCGGATGCATCTGCCACGCCTTTGCGAATAATCGCGTGGGTGGTGATCTTGTCGTTGATATTTCCGAGAACATAGAGTGTGCCATCCGGGCCGAACGCCAAACCCTGGCTGGTAAACTGCTTCTCAACGCCGACATCAGCGCGCGTAAAGACGGGCGTTCCTTTATCGTCATCACTGCCCGCTGGATCGAGCCGGTAAATATTTACCTTGTCATCCATGTAATACAATTCGTCGCTCTTTGGATCGTGCTTCAGGCGCACAAAACCGCCGCCAGTCTCCAGCACCTTGCGAATCCGGATGTCTTCGCGCAGCGATTTCGGCTCGCCGAGTACAGCGGTCGGCTCGGGCGCAACCGTGGGCTGCGGCTGGCCGGGGCGTGGCGTCGGGGCAGCATGCGCGGCTGCTGGCTCGACTTCCAGGGGTGGAAATGTCGGCAACTCCTGCGCGGAGGAGCTTGCAATCGAACCACAGCCCGCCACAAGCACCATGCAGGCGCACAGAGCAAGCGTTGCTCGGACACTCGCGCCGTAGCGATGTACCATTCATGTCTCCTATTTCGCTGCACAAACAGGCACACGGTTCATCACGCGCCATGGATGATTATATCAGGCTATGGATGGGCTTCGTATGCGGTATTGTGCAGAGGGGTTACAGCTCTCGAGGGTTTCAAAAGTCAAAAATCTATAACGTTTATACTGGCACTATCATACTTGCGAATGTGCTTGTGGTCAAGTCGCCTGCGTCTGGTGCCGCGCCAAAAACCGTCCTGCATCGTAGTTAGTTTAACTGTGACTTGTGGTATGATGGTAAAGGTTGTGTCGAACAACGCACCGCAGAAGGAGCAGGCGCGGCTGGCTTGCTCGTCGCCCGTCGGTACGCCGCTGTATGCAACGGAACCTTCCCATGTCAGACCCATTGATCGTCTGTGATAATCTCATCAAAATCTACGAACTCGACGAGATCGAGGTTGTTGCGCTGCAAGGCGTTGATTTAGCTGTGCAGCCAGCGGAAGTGCTGGCGCTTGTCGGCGCAAGCGGCTCCGGCAAGACTACGCTGCTGAATATTCTGGGCGGTCTGGATCGACCGTCGAGCGGGCGCGTGCTCGTCGCAGGCAATGATTTGCGCCAGATGTCCGACCGCGCGCTCGATCATTATCGTTCGCGGGTGGTTGGCTTTGTGTGGCAGCAAAAGGCCCGCAACCTCATTCCCTATCTCACGATTGAACAGCAGATCGCGCTGCCCATGATGCTGCAAGGAGTTGGTGGGCGCGCGCGCCGGGCATGGATGCGCGAGCTGATTGAAGCGGTCGGGCTGACGGATCGCGCCGGGCATCGCCTCGCGGAGCTTTCCGGCGGCGAGCAGCAGCGCGTCGCCATCGCCATTGCGCTCGCCAACCGGCCTCGGCTGCTGCTGGCCGATGAGCCAACCGGCGAACTTGACACCGGCACGGCGTCGACGATCTTCGACCTGTTCCACACCTTAAGCCAGACATTTGGCTTGACGGTCGTGATTGTCTCGCACGATCCGCACATCACCACGCATGTCGACCGGGTAGTGATGATCCACGATGGCCGCACCGCCAGCGAAACCCGCCGCAAGCGCCGCCTGAACGGCGACGGAGCAGATTCTGCTGCGCCAGTGGTCATCGAGCATCTTGAAGAAAGCATGCTGATGGACGCAGCCGGGCGGGTGCAACTGCCGAAGGCGCTGCGCGAGCGCTATGGATTCGCGCGGCGCGTGGTTTTTGAAGAACGCCCCGACGGCCTGCTGCTGCGGCCCGCCGATGACGAACACGTACCATGACATACACACCCATGCAATCTGAAGCCCCTGCCGTGCGCATCACGAATCTCGCGCGCACCTACCACGCTGGCGGCAAGCCCGTGAACGCGCTGCGCGGTGTCAGCCTGGCCGTGCAGTCCGGCACGTTCGTGACGCTCGAAGGCCGCTCTGGTTCTGGCAAAACCACCCTGCTGAATATTCTGGGCGGGCTGGATCAGGCCACCAGCGGCAATGTCGAGTTGTTTGGGCAGCCATTGAACGCGCTGAGTCAGGAACAACTCACCAGACTGCGGCGCGAGCGGCTCGGCTTTATCTTTCAATCGTTCGCGCTGCTGCCCATTCTGACCGCATGGGAAAATATCGAGGTGCCGCTGCGCATCAATGGCTCGCTGCCGCGCCATGAGCGCGCCGCGCGCGTGAATGAGGTGGCCGAACTCGTGGGCATCGGCGCGTGGGCTACGCACCGCCCGCCGGAGATGAGCGGCGGCCAGCAGCAGCGCGTTGCCATCGCCCGCGCGCTGGTCTCGCGCCCGCAGTTGCTGCTCGCAGACGAGCCGACCGGCCAGCTCGACTCCACCACTGGCCGCGCGATTCTGCACCTCTTGCGCGACATCGTTCGCTCCACCGGCGTGACGCTGGTCATGACCACCCATGATCCTTCCACGCGCGCATTCGCCGACATTACCTACCACATGGAGGACGGCCAACTCGTTGAGATGGTCGAGGAACAAGCGCTATGAGGACGCGCGGAGCGGCAACTGTAGCTGCATGAGCAGGCGCGCGGCAGGTTGGCCGTGCTGCTGCTGATTGACAAACACCCACACGCGGTAGTTGCGCGGCGCTGCTGTGAAATCAGCCTGATAATGCGCGCATTCTCTGGCTGACCAATTGGTGCTTTGCGGGCATTGAATTGCGCGCGGCGCGTGCGTCACGATGTGCAGCGGGCCAACGCGGGCATCGAATGCGAGGGGCATGAGCAAGCCCTGGTGCAGAGCGGCCGCCATGCCGCCACAGCCGAGAACCAGCACCATGAGGCTTGTAAGCAGCATAATGGCGAACATCCGGCGCATACGCAGCATAGTGAGCAATGCAACGCTTTCGAGGCGCGGCTGGCGACCTGAAAATGATACAGCCCATGAAGACGATGTCAGCAGTTCTTCATAGGCTGTATTGTACATCAGGAAACAGTTTTCGCAGGATTACTCTGGCATCCAGCGGCTGCCACTGGCGGTAGCCTGCCGCGCGACAGAATGCAACTCCTGCTCGAATTCTTCCTTCGTTTGTCCCCAGCGGCGCTCTGGGTCCGGCCATGGAATCGAGTCGATCAGCAGCTTGGTATAGGAGTGCTGCGGATTCTTGATAACAGTCTCGGTCTCGCCCGACTCGACGACCTCGCCGCGAAACAGCACGACAATCTGGTCGCTCACATGGTATGCGGTCGCCAGATCGTGGGTAATGTAGACAACAGGGATGCGCAGATCCTTGTTGAGCGTGCGCAGGCTCTCAAGAATCGTCGCCCGTAGCGATGCATCCACCATGGAAACCGGCTCGTCAGCAATAATGAGCTTCGGCTTCAGCATCAGCGCGCGCGCCACGACAATGCGCTGCCGCTGCCCGCCGCTGAGCTGGTGCGGATAGCGGCCAAGGGTTTCCTCGGGCCGCAGGCCGACCGCGCTGAGCGCCTCCTCCATCATGCGCTGCGCTTCGGCCTTCGTGCGCGCAAGTTTGAATTTGCTGAGCGGAACGTTAAGCACATGATCGACGCGATAGAACGGGTTGTACACGGCAAATGGATCCTGAAAAATAGCTTGCACTTCGCGCCGGTAGACCTGTCGCTCGGCATTGGAAAGCCGCTTCACATCCTTACCGTTATACAACACCTCGCCTTCAGTTGCCGAAATGAAACCCAGAATAAGCGAAGCAAGCGTGCTCTTACCGCTGCCGCTCTCGCCGACCACCGCAAGGATCGACGGATCGTCAGCTTCGAGTGCCAAATTCATGCTCTTCAGCGCGGCAGTTCCCTTTTTCGCCAGGAGCCCGCTGCTGCCGTACACCTTCGTGACGTTGCGTAATTCCATAATGGGTGTCATGGCTTAACCTCATCGTACAGATGACAAGCGACCCAGCGTTGTGGCCGCACTTCCTGATACATCGGCACCTGTTTTGTGCAACGCTCCATCACGCTGGGGCAGCGCGGATGAAACACACATCCTGATGGCAGCTTCAGCAATGAAGGCGGTAATCCAGTAATGCCTTTCAGTTCGCCTTTAACATCCAGGCTTGGCAGGCTGTTGATGAGCATTTGTGTGTATGGATGCAGTGGTTCGCTGAACGTTTCACGAATCGGGCTGAGGTCGGCAAACTGGCCGGCGTACATCACCGCAAGCCGATCGACGAACTGCGCCATGAGGCCCATGTCGTGGCCGATCAGGATGATTGCCACGCCCATCAGGTCTTGCAGCTTGCCAAAGGTTTCCATGACCTGGCGCTGCACGACCACGTCGAGCGCGCTGGTTGGCTCGTCGGCAATGATCACATCGGGCCGCATTGCGACCGCGATGGCGATGCAGACGCGCTGCTTCATGCCGCCGCTCAGCTCATGCGGGTACATCCTGCCAACCTCGCGCTTCAGGTCCACCATTTCGAGCACCTGAGCCGCGCGCTCCTCCATCTGAGTCTTGGACATGCTCATATCATGATCTTTCATCGTGTCGATGATCTGATCTTTGATGCGCGCCACCGGGTTGAGCGAGTTCATCGCGCCCTGCGGCACCATGCTGATTTTAGCGCCGCGAACTTTGCGCATCTGCTCTTCAGAAAGGGCGAGCAAATCTTGTCCGTGCAACAAAATCTGGCCGCCTGCAACGCGACCTGGCGCTTTAATCATGCGCATCAGCGCCAGCGCCATGGTCGATTTGCCGGAGCCGGACTCCCCAACAAGGCCGAGCCGTTCGCCGGGCTGGAGATCAAAACTGACTCCGTTCACCGCTTTGACAACGCCGCGATCAGTATGATACTGAACCAGCAAATCCCGAACTTGTAATAGTTGATCGCTCACGCTGCCCTCCGTGTGCGGGGGTTCGACCATTCGTCCAAGCCCAACGAAATTAACGCCAGAGAGACAACCAGCAGCACAATGATGATAACCGGAATGGTCCACCACCACCACAGGCCGCGCAAAATGGCTGAATACTTCTGAACCCAGTAAATCGTCATGCCGAGCGTTGGCTCGCGCTGCGACCCGAGTCCCAGCAACTCAAGGCCAAGCGCGGTCAGAATCGCCGCAGTGACGGACTGCACGAATCCGGCCAGCAGATACGGCAGCACGTTCGGCAGCAACTCCTTGAACATGATCTCGATGTTATTCATGCCAGAAAGCCGTGCCATGAGCACAAACTGGCGTTCGCGTAAGGTAAGCACCTGGGCGCGAATCATGCGCGTTGGGCCGACCCACGCCAGAACCGCAATAATCAGGGCCATGCTCTCAACCGTGAGGAAATTGCGCAGCGTCGAAGCGATCACCACCAGGATGAGGAACGCGGGAATCGTGAGCATGACGTCGACGATCCACTTGACCACTCCGTCGAGGAAGCCGCCGTAGTAGGCCGACACAAACCCCAGAATGGTTCCAACGGCGATACCAATCGCGCCGGCCATGAGCCCGACCCGCAGCGTCAACTGCGTGCCGACGATCATCACCGCGATCAGATTGCGTCCCTGGGCATCGGTCCCGAATGGATACTGCCAGGACGGCGGTTTGCTGGGTGGCGTTCCGAGCGGGTAGGGCGCTTTTCTCAGATCGATGAACAACATGCCCACTGTTGAGAAAAGCACCAGTGTGATCAGAATAATCAACCCGATGCCAAAGGCCGGATTTCGGCGCGCATAGCGGAAGAAGCGCGTTAAGCGGCCTGGTCCTGCAGCGCTTGCCGCCGGTGCAGCAGTTCCAGCAAGTGTTGCCATATTAGCCTCGCTCGTATTTAATACGCGGATCAAGTAGCGGGTAGGTCAAATCCATGATAAGGGTTGCGATACAAATCACGATGGTCAGGATAACGGTAATTGCATAAATGACAAAATAGTCCAGACTGTTGATTGCCTGACTGATGACGGTGCCAAGCCCCGGATACCCAAAGATAATCTCTACCAGGCTTGTGCCGATGATGATAAAGCCTAAACTCGGCAGCAACGCGGTGATTTGCGGCAACATAGCATTACGCATGGCATAGCGGGTAAAGATGCGCGATGATTTCAGCCCTTTCGCCTCGGCGAAGGTGATAAAATCTTCGCCTTGAATCGATACCATGAGGCCGCGCATGCCGAGCGCCCAGCCGCCAAGCGATGAAAGAATGATCGCTAAAGCTGGCAAAACAGCATGCTTCACCAGATCAAGCGCGAACGTAAGGTTCCAGCGCGGAACGGCCCCGCGCGAAAAGCCGCCGCCAAGTGGCAAAATGCGGAACTTGAAGGCAAAAATATAGATCAGAATCAGACCAAGGAGATAAAAGGGCATGGCCTGAAACATCATAAGCGGAGGAATGAGCGAGCGGAAAAAACGCGGCGCGCGCGGCCACGCAATCAGCGCGCCAAGGATGGTGCCAATAAAAAAGGCCAGGATAGTCGCAACGGTTGCGAGGCCAATCGTCCAGGGCAAGGCCTCGGCAATCACATCCATGGCCTTCTTGGGATATGCGTTGATCGAGTAGCCAAAATCAAGCCGCACAACACCGCTCATGTAGTTGACATATTGTTCCCACAATGGCTTGTCCAACCCGAATTGGGCTTGGTAGGCTTTCATCATTTCCTGCAAGCCGGTCTGTTGCCGCCCGCCGCCGCGCGATGCTTCCTGCAGCCGTTCAAGCACAGGATTTCGCGGGCTAAGCTTGGGAACAAAGAAATTGATCGTTGCTGCTGTCCAAACCACGAGCAGCAGCAGAAAAACACGCCGCACTAAATATCCTACTGACATGAGTCTCCCTTCTTTCTTGTACCGGGGGCTTATTCCGATGCAGCGCAACAGTGCCAGCCCACCTCTCGATCTCCTTTTCCCTCGTTCAAACGCTTACGATACCTCAGCAGGTGCCATGAAGCCATGGCACCTGCTGAAATTCAGGAGTTTACTTTGCTGGCTGTAGATTTGTCAGCATGAGGAGAAACGTCTTGTGCCAGAACGCACCATTGACGTAGGGATTTTCCGCCGTTGGCCAGTTAGTCCAGTAGGTTGTGTTCATGGGGATGCGGTGGTACCACTGCACAACCGGCAACTCTGGCTTCTCCTTCAGGTAGATTTCAAGCGCTTGCAGGTAGAGCGGCATGCCCTTCGGATCGCCGACCGGCAACAGCGCCATCTGGTCCACAATCTTGTCGTACTCGTCGTTCTTCCAGCGCGGGCTGATGTCGCCAGCCGTGCCAGTCGGCTTGATATGGCGGCTGTGGAACAGGTCGAGCGTCGGGTACACGTCGGCGATTGCGCCGCCATGACCGAACACAAACGTGTTGGCTGATCCGTTTGCCATGCGGTCATAGGAGTCGGGCGGAGCCTGGAACGATGCGTCGAAGCCACCGTTGCGCAACTGCTCGGCCAGTACCGGGCCGTAGTCCGCCATAATATCAAAACCGTAGATCGTCGCGTCGATCTTCTTGCCATCCTGGCTGACCCACAGGCCATCGCCATTTCTGGTGTAGCCCTTCTTGGTCATGATCTCTTCGGTCTTGGCGGGATCAGTCGCGCTGGTTGGGTACTTTTCAAGCAGTGGCTTGGCGGCATCGAAATACTTCTGGAGCGACGGGAACGCCGGGAACGGCAGGTCGGTCGCCGAGCCAGCGCCCTCGTAGCCGATCTCAACAAGCTGCTGGCGATCGATCAGATAGTTCATGGCCTGCCGAATTTCCGGGTCGGTGTAGGGATCTGTCGAGCAGTTAATCCACAGCGAGTTCGCCCACCAGTCGGTGTAGCCATACGGTGCCTGGCGGCCCGAATGCGTGATAACCTTTGGATTCTGCTCGACAACCGTCTTGATCACTGGCGGGCGCAGATCTAGGCTGGTGTCGATCTCATTATTGATCATCGCCTGCGCGGCTGGTGTTGCATCACCAGTGGGGAATGGCACGACGACAATGCGCTCGATCTTTGGCAACTGCTGGAAGCCGGTCTTGGCACCCCACCAATCTTGCCGCACGTCCATCAGCTTCTGCTGTGGCGTCCAGTCAACGACCTTGTATGGTCCGGTTGTTACCGGCCAGCCCTTGGCCGGGTCGTAGAACAGGCTGCTGACGAGGTCTTTCTCATCCTTAAAGATATGCTCGGGCAGAATGAAGAGGCCAAGGTCAAATTTATAATCGAAGAAGTCGAACACGAAGCGCGGTGCCTGCTGGTTGAAGCTGATCTTTATCGTGTTCGCATCCGGCGCGCTGGCGTCCTTGACCCACTTCTTCATGTCGGCGGCGTACGGCGCTGCGGCGTTCTCATCCTTCCGCAGGGCATTCAGCGTAAAGGCAACGTCACTTGCGGTAAACGGCTGCCCATCGCTCCACTCGACGCCCTTGCGGATCGGAATGGTGACTTCGGTGAAGTCCGCGTTGTACTGCGGATCGCCATCGGCCAACCATGGGATCGTTTTGTCGGCGTATGCCGAGTAGAAGTAGAGCGGTTCCCACATCGCCATGGTGCCGCTCTGGTGGTTGTGGCCTGCGACATAGGGGTTGCCGACGCCGACCTCATTCGCGCTAATCGACCACATGAGGATAAGGCTCTTCTCGCGGGCCACATCCTTCGCCTGGCCGCGCGGCACTTCGCGGGTTGGGGTTGCCGCCGCCGCAGTGGGCGCGCTGGCATCAGCAGCGGTTGCCTCAGGAGCAGTCGTTGCTTCCGCCGCTGTCTGCGGGGCTGCGGTAGCGGCCTCGCCGCCACTTTGATTGGCGGCTGGCGGCTGCGGAGCCTCGGTCGTACCGCCACACGCCGCAATGATCAACCCTGCGCCGCTGACAGTCGCAAATCGTAGGAAATCCCGACGCGTAACCTTGTGTCCACCCATTGTTTTCCTCCTAGCATCTTTGCCTGAAATTTACACCGAATATATGCACTGTACGACTGATCCCATACACTGGGAAGGTTGCACAGACTCGGCCTCACCTATGAGATCGCACCTGACCGAGGCGCGTTGGTCGATCCACGCTGTATAAGCGTTGTCGCAATAGCGACCGTAACCATGGGCTTTTCCGGCTCGCTGACCCGTTCAATCAGCCGCCGGACGGCCAGCATGCCGAGCAATTCTCGGTCAACGTGGCATGTCGTTAAAGAGGGACGTACAACCGACGCAACATCAATATCATCGAACCCGATGATCGCTACCTGATCAGGAACACGGATCCCCTGCTCCTGCAAGCTATACTGGATGCTCAGGGCCGCAAGATCGTTGCATGCCATGATCGCGGTAAAAGGTACTGCGGCACCCGGAACCAGATGCCGAGACACGGCTCTGGTGATGTCATGCGCGTCAAGGGTTGAACAGGGAATTTCAAAAGGTTCCAAACCTAACTCATTGATCGCAGCATAATATCCCTGCTGCCGTTCGCGAAAACTTGAATGGGTGAGCGGGCCACTGAGATAGGCAATGCGTTGATGCCCAAGTTGATGGAGGTAGGTAATCGCAGCATGAACGCTTTTTCGGTTCTTGATAACGATTCGATCGATCTCAAGTGACGATGGGTTGTTGTCAACAAGCACATGCACGCGCCCCGATGTGCATAACTGCTCAATAGTTCGCTCGTCAACATTTCCGACAATCAGCACGCCTTCGATCTGGTTTTGCCGTGCAGTGAACGATGAAATTGATGTTTCGATTTGCTGATAGCGCAGGGCCATGTTATAGCGACGGCACTCGCGTTCTGCGCCAGTCAACACCGCTCCATAGAATTCATTATCAGGAGCCGTATACGTCATGAAAACAATATGCTTGAGCGTGGCTGGTACAATATGACGAGGTCGGTGCGTATAGCCAAGACGATCTGCTGTTTCACGCACGCGCTGCCTGGTATCCTCGGCTATCTGAGGCGCAGAGCGCAGAGCCAGCGACACGGTGCTGACCGAGAGGCCCAGGTGATCAGCAATATCTTGCATACGAACAGTCATTGTTCAAAGACCTCATCTGCTGCATCTAGGCGCAGATACGCACAGATACACCAGTTACTGGTGCGGCAAGAACATAGTAGATAACAGCAACCACAACATTGTGAAAAACAGAAGAAGTATATTATGGGTTAAATCGTTAATTCAATTATAGATTAAATTTTAAAATTGTCAATAGTGAGCTTGATCTTCAATCAAGGTGGAGCGACACACCTTCTTTGCATCATGCTTCCTGCAGAAGGAACATGATCAGCGGCTGATCATGCGGCTGATCATGCAAAACGGCGCGTCTTCACCCGACAGGCGCAGGCGCAGAATCGTACTTGCGCGTTATGGTATTATTGCGCGGTACGTGTGACCAGATAAAGGAGTCTGCGATGTATTCAACACTCAATCCTGGTGCGATCCGCCTTCATGCGACCAGGCTTGCCGACACCATCCCGCTCGCCAAAGCAGGCGGGTTCGAGGGTGTAGAGTTCAGCGTTGCCGAGGTGGCCGACCTGGTTGATCAGCACGGCGCGGCAGCGGTGGCCGCCATGTTCAGCAATGCAGGGCTGCGTCCGGGTGGTTGGGGTTTGTCGATCAAGTGGAACGGCAGCGTCGAGGAGTGGCAGGCCGGTCTTGCGGCGCTGCCACGGTTCGCCCGCGCGGCGGCAAGCATCGGCGCAAACCGCGCTTTGTCGGGGATTATGCCCGCCTCGAACGACCGCGAGTTCAAGGAGAATTGGGACTTCCATGTCGAACGGTTGAAGCCAGTTGCCCAGATTCTGGCCGACAACGGCTGCCGTTTAGGGCTTGAGTTTATTGCCCCCAAAACACTGCGTGACCGATTCAAGCATCAATTCATCTATAAACCGAGCGAAACGCTTGAGATCGCCGCAGAGATGGGGCCGAATGTCGGGCTGCTGTTCGACATCTGGCACTGGTACACCGGACATGGCGTGCTTGCCGATTTGCAGTCGCTCTCGAATGATCAGGTGGTGTATGTCCATATCAACGACGCGCCTGCCGGGATTGATGTAGACGAACAACAGGATCTGGTGCGCGACCTGCCGGGCGCAACCGGCGTGCTCGACATCGCAGGTTTCATGGCGGCGCTGCGCGCCATGAACTACGACGGGCCAGTGGTTCCCGAGCCGTTCAAGGCATCGCTCGCGGATCTGCCCTCCGACGAGGAGCGCGTGAAGGTTGTGGGCGAAGCTGTGCGCAAGGTGATGCAGCAGTAAGGCATGATCACCAGCGCGCTGGAACGTGCTGGTGTGGCCCGTGCTGCCTTTTCCAAGAGCGGCATGATTGCATGTTGGCGCGCCGCGTGATGCACGACCTCCGGCGCGCCATTGTCATGATCTCATTCCTCATTGATGCTTGCTTCAGAACGAGCGAAACCCATCTGTATTTCTTCAAAGTTCAAAGTGCAGTATTGGAATTTTCCGCCTGGGAGTGTCGCGCAATCCATGATCGCTTGTTCAAAAACTACGCCCCATGTGTCCAGAAGTTGCTTGCGGAACGTTCTATAAAGTAATCATTTCTTGATTCATGATCATGGAACCGAACATCTGCGATTACGTATATACTCATGTACAAGCACTGACGCCTTGTCAGTGTTGAACCCGGCACCTCCCAGAAAGGAAGTAGGCCATGGCATGGCTGCTATTCATCCCTGTGATTGTCGTCGCCATCATCCTGCTCGTCGTCTTCATGTCAGGATTTATTCGCTACATCCCGAATAACCGCGTCGGCGTGATTGAAAAATTGGTCAGCGGGCGCGGGTCGGTAAAGAGCGGCTTTATTGCGCTCAGCAATGAGGCCGGTTTCCAGCCAAACGTGCTGCGCGGTGGCTGGCATGTCCTGCCGCCCTTCCAGTACCGCATTCACAGCGTCCCGCTCGTGACTATTCCGCAGGGCAAAATCGGTTATGTATTCGCACGCGACGGACAGCCGCTGGAGCCGGATCAGGCGCTTGCCTCGAATGTCACGGCGCATGATTTTCAGGATGTGCGCGTTTTCTTGCAGGCAGGCGGGCAGAAAGGACCGCAGCGCAAGATTTTGCGCGAAGGCACTTATGCTATCAACCTCGCGCAGTTCGTCGTCATCACCGACGACACCACCTACTACCTGCCGTTGGAGCGCAGCGAGGATGCTGTGTTCAAGCGCATGGCCGATCTGATCCGCGACCGGGATGGCTTTCAGCCGGTGGTCATCAAGGGCACCGATGATCTGGTGGGGATTGTGACGGTGCATGATGGCGCATCGCTGTCGCAGGGCGAAATCATTGCGCCGACCGTGGGGGACGAGCCGAAGAACACGGAAACATATCACAACAACTTCCAGGATCCGGAGAAATTCCTGCTTGCTGGCGGTCTGCGTGGCCGGCAGTTGCAGGTGCTCGTCGAGGGTACCTACTACATCAATCGGCTGTTCGCCACGGTTGAAATGATTCCTAAAACGGTGGTGGAAGTCGGCAGCGTTGGCGTGGTCGTTTCGTACACCGGCGCGGTTGGCGTGGATATTTCGGGCGAGGAATACAAGCATGGCGAAATGGTGCAGCAGGGGAGCCGCGGCGTATGGAGCACGCCACTGCTGCCGGGCAAGTACGCCTTCAACACCTATGCTGGCAAAGTGCTCATGGTCCCGACGACGAATATCATTCTAAAGTGGAACAAGAGCGAGAGTGGCGCGCACCGCCTGGATGAGAATCTGTCGGAAATCTCGCTGATTACGAAGGATGCCTTCGAGCCGTCGCTGCCGTTATCCGTCGTCGTGCATATCGACTACCGGCAAGCGCCGCTCGTCATCCAGCGCTTCGGCGATGTCAAACGGCTTGTTGAGCAGACGCTTGACCCCATGGTGAGCGCTTATTTCAAGAATGTTGGGCAGGTGCGGACGCTTATTCAACTTATTCAGGAACGCAGCACGATTCAGTCGCTGGCTGGCGAACAGATGCGCGAGAAGTTCGCCCGCTATAATCTGGAACTCGAAGAGGTGCTGATCGGCACACCGGCTTCTTCGGCTGGCGACAGCAAAATTGAACAAATCCTGACCCAGTTGCGCGCGCGACAGATCGCCGAGGAGCAGATCGAAACCTACAATCGCCAGGAGAAGGCGGCCGTCAAGGAGCGCGAATTGCGCGAGGCGGAGTCGCGCGCGCGCCAGCAGCAGGCGCTGACCGAGTCGGAAATTAGTATTGCTGTCCAAGGGAATCAGGGTAAAGCCGACTATCAGCGCGCCCTTCAGCAGGCGGCGACCATTCGCGCGCTGGCTGAAGCGGAAGCCGAGAAAGCGGCCCGGATCGGTATTGCCCAGGCGATCGCGATTGAAGAGCAGGTGCGCGCCTATGGTGGCCCGCAATTCCAGGTCACGCAGGATGTGATGAACCGATTTGCTGAGGCGATTGAGAAAGCGGGCGTGAATGTTGTTCCGCAGGTGGTAGTTGGCGGTGGTAATGGCACGTCTGGCGGCGGCAACCTGATGGAAGGGCTGCTTGCGATGCTGCTCTCAGAGCGCATGGGCGTGCAGGTGAGTGCCAACAGTGGTGGAAACGCAACGCGGCCTGAGGTCATGGCAATGCGCGATCAGATCGTGCAGCGCCTGATGGCCGAGCAGCCAAAGGAAGCGCCCGTCATGCCAGACTCCGTACCGACGACGCCATTGCAGGCGAACGGCTCAGACTAGAAACTGTTTGGAAGGCTTGCGGAAGCCAAGTGTATTGAATACACTTCCTGATCATGAAACGCAAGCCATATCCAAGTGATCTCACAGATGCAGAGTGGGCAATTATTGCACCACTTTTCCCAAGGGCGACCAAACTTGGACGCCCAAGAGTATACACTACGCGACATTGTCAATGCTCTTTTGTACGTGCTCCGGACGGGATGCCAGTGGAGGTTCCTGCCACACGAATTTCCAAGGTGGCCAACCGTGTATTGGTATTTTCGAACGTGGGGTATCAGTGAGCTTTGGGAGCGACTAACAGCGAACTACGTTCACACCTTCGGCAGCAAACTGGACGGAACGAGCAACCGAGTGCTGCAATTATTGATAGTCAGACGGTTAAAACAACCAGTGTTGGTGGCCCGCGCGGGTATGATGGTGGAAAGCGTATCAGTGGCCGTAAACGCCATTTGCTGGTTGACACGAGCGGCCTTGTGCTGCGCGCCAAGTCCACTCTGCTGATATTCAAGATCGCGCGGCTGTCGCATTGCTGCTCGACGATGCATCGACACAGTTCCCGCGCATTGAACATCTTTGGGCAGATCAGGGCTACACTGGCGCAGGAAAAACGTGGATACAGGAACACCTGAAATGGATAGTCAGCATTGTGCAACACCCGCCAAAACCACGCGGTGAATGGGTTCCGCACGGCGACTTGAACGATCTATCCACGGTCTATTTCGAATGGGTTCGACTGCCACCCACACGAACCGGCTTTCGTGGCGTCCTGCCGAGGAGATGGGTGG
>DASTWM010000094.1:0-4947 GCA_035765855.1 Roseiflexaceae bacterium | reverse complement strand
ACACTGCCAACGAGGATCCGGGGCAGACCTGTGCGACCATGGGTCGTCAGTGCAATCAGATCGACCGGGTGCTGGCGCGCGTACGCCAGAATCGACTCTGCTGCCGGGCCGATGACCACGCTGGTCTGCACCACCGCTCCTTGGGCGCGCAGGCGCTCGGCGACCTGTTCGAGGTATGCGCGCGTGTCATCCTGCCACTGCGCGAGCGCATGCCCGTCCTGCTCTTTCACCAGTTCGTCCGTGGCGTCGTTGGCCACGACCGGTGTGATGGCTTGCAGCACGGTGTACTCGGCCTGCATCACGCTCCCGAGTGCCATAGCTGGTGCCAGACTGTGCTCGGCCATGGCCGATCCATCCAGGCTGATCATTATCTGTGTGACATCCTGCTCGCGGTTCAGATCGAAGCGTTCCGGTGCCTCCATTTGTGGACGCACCAGCAGCACTGGCATGGATGCCCAGCGTACCAGCTTGTCCGCGACGCTGCCAAGACACATCCGAAGCACGCCGCTGCGGCCATGTGTTGTCATGACGATGAGGTCTGCGCCGCTTGCCGCCGCGTGCTGGCGTAGGAGTTCGTCAACCGATTCCTCTCCATCGAGCAGCGTGGTCGTTACGGTGACATTCCAGGTAGCGGCCAGGCGCTGCGCCAGGTCGGTGAGATATGCATGTTCATGCTCCTGCGCATCCGCGTCCATGTGATTGTCGAGCCCTGGAAGACCGTTCGCGTCATAGAGCGGGATGGCAGCAGTATGGACGTGCACGAGTTGTAGGGCGGCGTTGGCGCGCCGGGCAATATTGAGCGCAAGCGGCAGCGCGTGTTCACTAAAAACGGACCCATCGAGTGGCACTAAGATCGAGCGATACATCAACGTCTCCTTTTGTTCTTTCGTGTTTATACCTTGGGCGCGTGCGGCGCGGGCGTGTCGTCCGGGCGGGACGCAGGCTGACCCGTAGCCGTCTGGCGCAGCGCGTGGTACACGAGGTACAGCCCGCTAATGATGATCGCGATCGGCCACAGCAGATTGAACATGCTCGGTAGCGTCACGATCGTTAACACGCCAATCGCCAGGGCGGCGGCGGCTGGTATGATTGCCCACCGGCGACGGGCCGGTGCGGGCGGCGCAAGATACACCAACCCGAACGTCAGCGCAATGCCCATGAAGAACACGAACCCGGCAAATGCGCCCGATGCGATTGGATTCAGTCCGGCAACAACGGCCAGCGTCAGCAGTACACCCGCCGGAATGATCGCCCACCAGAACGCGCGACGCGCCAGATAGATCGCCCAGAAGCTCAGGCTGATGCCGCCCAGGAAGAGCGAGCCGCCCCAGCGCGCGGCAAGCAGTGGTGCCCAATCGCCCAAGCCACTGAGCAGGCCGAGGCTCAGCAGTACGAATCCCGGGATCAGCGCCCACCAATTGGTGGGTGTGACTGCAAACATGCCGAGAAATCCAACGCCTCCAGCGATAAACAGCAGTGTCCAAACAGCGTTCTCCCATGGCGTAAAAAGACCGACATTTTGTGCCAGGAGTGCCACGCCAACCGCGAGGAGCAGTAGCCCCAGCACGACATTGATATCATTGCGCTTCATCGCGTCCTCCTTTCAGCGCACATCGAGCAAATACAGGCAACATATGCGACGGCAGACGTGGAGAGGGTGACATGGGTGATGGATATGAGGACGATAGGTGGAAGCCCTGCCATTTGCTTCCAAGATACACTGAGAAGGGCCGCTGTGGAGTACAGATTTCTTCCCCCACGGTAACAGCGTCTTCACGCTGGCGCGAGCGATATACTGTATTGTTAGTGTAGCAGCACTTCCTGCGTTGCTTCCAGACGTTCGTTGCCACGCAACCGCAGCAGAGAGAGGACGATTGAACATAAAACGTAATCACTGGTGCGATCAAAGGAGGGCAATATGAAACGGATAGGTTTTATCACCGCGGTGCTGGCATTCATCATCGTGGCGTTGCTGGTGCCGTTTGAGGTGGTTGGCATCCCGCTCGCGCCAGTTGCTGCAATGATCATCGGCGCAGCGGCTGGCTGGTGGGCATCCACAACATTTGGCAGCACCCCTGAGCGCGGCGCGAGCGCGGGCGCAATCGCAGGGATTGGCGCATTACTCGGCTCGATGATTGGCTTGGCGGTGCTGGCGCTCATCGTCGGAACCATGCCGGAGATGCAGGAGATGGTTCGCAACAGCGAGCCGCACCCTGAGGCGCGCATCCCGATGGAGTGGATTGGACCCATGGCGCTGGTTGGTGGTGCGCTTGGCGGCTTCCTGCTTGGGCTGATCGACTTAGTGTTGTCGACTGTTGCCGGGCTTTTTGCCGCGCTGCTGTATGGCCGCAACCGCAGGGCATCCACCCCGGTTGCACGGTAGGCATGTTGACAGTACCATGAACGTCAGACAGCACTCCGGAGCCTCCAGAATGCTGTCTGACAACTTTAGGCGTTTATAAATAAGGAGGAAATCATGCGCGGCACACAGAAGCGCTGGCGCGACTTGACCAGCATGCAAAAACGAGGTATCACCATTCTCGGTATCATTCAAGTCAGCCTGCTTGGCGCAGCGCTGTGGGACATTCGCCGCCGTCCGGCAGAGCAGATCAGGGGGAGTAAGTGGCTGTGGACTATGGTGGCGTTTATCAATTATGTCGGTCCGCTGGCCTATTTTATCATTGGGCGCAAGCGCGCAGAGTAGCGCACTGCACAGCATCAGCGCTTTGGAGGGCGGGTGATCCAGAGCGGCGCAGCCTTACTGTCGTCGATCGGGTGCAGGCAACATATCAAAACAGTGCTTCGACCAGATTGGCCGATATCTCATGGGCCAGCAACATGACTCGCCCTCCAGTGCTGATCTCTGCGATCCCGGCGCACGTTCTCGATCACTGAGCCGAGATGCGTGAACGGACGGATCATGGGATACAGGGTGTGGGCGTTCGATTGCACCGTGAAGTGGACGCGACCGGGAACGTTCTCCATCGAGCCTGGGCAGACATCACGTTCGTCGTCGCCAAGCTGCACCCGCAGCCACACATGGCCGCTGACACAGGCTGGTTCGGCGATGCCGTCAACGATCTTTGGCGGAAACACGCAGCGCGTCGCAAACACCACGCGCGTTGGAATGCCCAGGTGATCAAAGATCTGCTTGAGCGCGAGCGCCTGCTGCTGGCAGTAGCCGCGCCCGCGCGTTTGCGCGCGGGCCGGGCTGTCCCAGGGGTTGAGCCGCGAGCAGGTGAACTTCCGCGCCACACGATTCTGGGCGTAGGCAACCAACTTCCAGCCAGACAGATTCGTCCGTCGGCATGCCGCCACGGCATCCTCGATTGTGACGACTCCGTCGACTGCCACCCGCTTTTCGCACGGCAGCCGGCGGACCAGCGGAAGTGTCAGGAGATACACGGCGAGCGCAGCTGCACTGCTGATGGTAAGCAGGAGCAGCACGAGATAGCGAAGGAGCTTCATGCCGAATCCCCTTCGGTGTTCACGAACATATTCATACATTGCCTGCATATTCTCTACGGTGTCACACCATACCGCCAGTGCAGATAGTGCCGCCCGACGTTGCCCATCTCCACCCGCCACTCCGGCGAGTTGTCGGGCACATAGGTCAGCACCCGCCGCTCAAACACCTGCGCCAGCACGTCGCGCTCCACGCCGCCGACCCGCGCCCGCACCCAGTACGGCTCGCTCAGTGGCAGCCCGACGACATAGATCCAGTCCTGGATGATTGGCCCGGTGGTGTACTGTTGATTCTCGAACACCACGCCGCGCTGGGCGAAGAAGTCGGTGAACACCTTGGGAATGTGTGGCCGATCTGCGGTTCATAGTATCCAATCGTTGCGACGTGGCGGACCAGTTCGGGGCTGTCGGACAGGCGACCGTCTTTGGACAAGACGGTCGTCACCGCCTGCCCGCGCCGGTCGGACGTGCGGTCCTTGTTCAGCGGGAACGACCAATCGCGGAACGAGCGGTAGGTCGGCGCGTTTGGGTTGTCTGCTGCCGGATCGCCCGCCACCGCTTCTTCGGAGGGACCGCGTGGCTCAACTGATTGCGTACCGACCTGCACCGCGCCGACGATCATCTCTTCGACCAACAGTCCATTGGTAACGTACCACGAATCTCGCGGCGCGTTCAGATTGTTCACTTCCATGCGACTCTTGTCGAAGTACTGCACCATGTGCAGTCCATCCGGGCTGTCGCTGTTGCGCTCACGGAAGCCGGCTGTGATTGGCTCCGGTCCCCACACCCACGAGCGGCGCATGAGGCCGTTGGAGACTGGCATGTCGGTGCGCTCCCACAGACTGCGGAACGGCTGATTAGCATACGTCCCGTCGAAGGGCGGCGGCCAGATCGCGCGCCCCGGCGCAGCATTCATGTCAATCTTCGCCACAAACGCGTCGCCGTAGCCGTTGAGGTTCGGCTGGATCGCATGCACGGTTGGAAGATCGGTCGAGCCGACGTTGCCGATCAAATACAGCCCGCCTGCATGATCAAGTGCAGTATCGTGCGCGTCGGCGTTCAAGTTGAAGGGGTAGCTTTCAATAAAGACGTTATCGGCGGTGAACGTTAAGACCACGTACTGCCCGGCGCTGCACGGAAGTGCTGCTGGAAGCCGTGCGAAATCACGCCATGCGGTATCGCGCGAGCTTGTTGCCAACACGAGTACCATGTTGTCCTGCCCGTCGGTGACTAAGCAGTGCGATAAACAGCGTCGGAACACCGGGAACAAACGCTGGACGCGTTGTGCGGATAGTTGCAACCACATCGTCAATATCGCGTGGATTCGGCACGAGCGCTAACGGGTTGTGACCAACCAGGCCGGTAGCCAACACGGCGACATTGCCATATACGTGAAAAAGCGGCATGAGCAGCAGCAGCACATCATCCCAATCGACGAGTTCGCCTCGGAACCAGGCATGCAACTGCTGGCCCGCGATCACC
>DASTWM010000093.1:0-9169 GCA_035765855.1 Roseiflexaceae bacterium | reverse complement strand
TCCATGTTGCCCGCCGCGTCAATGGCGCGCACCGCGAAGGTGTGCGCACCGTCCGCCAGGCCGGTGTAATTGGCCGGGCTGGTGCAGGCCGCAAACGCCGCGCCATCCAGCGCGCACTCGAATGAGGCGATGCCGCTGCCGCTGCCGTCGCTGCCAGTGAAGCTAAAGCTGGCATTCTGGCTGTTGCTCAAAGCAGGCGGGTTGCCAGTGATCGTCGTGTCCGGCGCAACAGTATCGATTGTCCATGTGTAGCTGGCTGGTGAAGCGTCCATGTTGCCCGCCGCGTCAATGGCGCGCACCGCGAAGGTGTGCGCACCGTCCGCCAGGCCGGTGTAATTGGCCGGACTGGTGCAGGCCGCAAACGCCGCGCCATCCAGCGCGCACTCGAATGAGGCGACCCCGCTGCCGCTGCCGTCGCTGCCAGTGAAACTAAAGCTTGCACTCTGGCTATTGCTCAGGCTGGGCGGGTTGGCGGTGATGGTCGTGTCTGGTGCCGTCAGATCGACAATCCATGTGTAACTGGCGGGCGTCGTCTCGGTATTGCCGGCACTATCGACAGCCCGCACCCGGAAGGTGTGGCTGCCCTCGGCCAGGCCCGTCAGATTCTGCGGGTTGGCGCAGGTCGCGAAGGTCGCGCCGTCCAGCGAACACTCAAAATGGTCGATCGCCGAGCCGGTACCGTTACCAGTGAACTGGAAATTCGCGCTGGTATTGTTGGTCGCCGATGGCGGCGTGCTGGTAAATGTTGTATCTGGCTCAACCGTATCCACCGTGAAAGTGTTAGTGTTCGAGTCGACGCTCGTATTCCCCGCCGCGTCGGTGGCGCGCGCCTTTACCGTGTGCGCGCCCTGAGCCAGCGGCGTGCCGGGCGTAAAGGCCCAGTTGCCCGACGCATCGGCGGTGGTCGTCCCCACAGCCGCGCCGTCGATAAAGATCGTCACTGTGCTGTTCGGCTCGGCCGTACCCGTGACCGGCGGCTGGGGGTTGTTTGTCACTGAGCCGTTGGCCGGTGTGGTCACCACCGGCGCGGCCGGCACAACACTGTCGACCGCCCATGTGTAGCTGGCTGGCGTCCCGTCCACGTTGCCCGCCGCGTCGATGGCGCGCACCGCGAAGGTGTGCGCACCGTCTGACAGCCCGGTGTAGTTCCGCGGGCTGGTGCAGGTGGTGAACACGCTGCCGTCTAGCTGGCACTCGAATGAGGCGACGCCCGAAGCGACGCCGTTGCTGGTCGGGTCGGTCCCGCTGAAGGTGAAGCTGGCCGTCGTGTTATTGCTCAGCGCGGACGGGTTGGCGGTGATGGTCGTGTCCGGTGCCGTCAGGTCGATTACCCATGCGAAGCTCGTCGGCGTGGCCTGGGTGTTGCCCGCGTTGTCCACCGCACGCACCGCGAACGTGTGGCTGCCCTCGGCCAGAGCCGTCAGATTCTGCGGGCTGGTACAGGTCGCGAAGGCTGCGCCGTCCAGACTGCATTCGAGGCGCTTGATCCCACTGCCGCTGCCGTCGTTACCTGTGAACGCAAAGGCCGCATTGGTGCTATTGGTCGGGTTGGCGGGCGTGCTGGTGAAGCTCGAGGTCGGCGCAACCGCGTCAACCACAAAGGTGTAGGTCGCAGGCGTCGGATCGATGTTTCCGGCCTGGTCCTTGGCCCGCACCTGGAAGGTATGCGAACCGTCGGCCAGTGCCGCGCTGGTGAACGGGCTGGTGCAAGCTGCATACGCGCCCGAATCGATCCGACATTCATAGGTCAGGCTGGCCACCGGCGTCAGATTGTCGCTGCCGGTGAACTGAAAGGTCGGCGTGTTGTCGTTGGTTGGGCTGAGCGGCGTGGCGGTGATCGTCGTATCGGGAGGCGTGGTGTCGTTCACCTCGAACGAGCCTTTGTCACATGCCGCACCGAACGGACGAGCGACCCCGCGCTGGTCGGTCGAGGCGCATGTCGCGTTGTTCCCCGTATCGATCGCCGGGCTGCCGCCAAGCAGCGCATGGGTCAGAGTCGGGCCGCCATTATTCGCAAGCGTCGTGTTCAACACCTGGCCGATCGTCTTGCCGAGCGTGACCAGGTTCGAGTCGCCGGTGGTGGCGGGGCACTGGGTGCTATCGCCAAACAGGTTGTAGCCGCCAGAGGTAAAGATACCGCCACAGTCAGGTCGCGCGCCCGCGAGGCCGCTGTTCCCGGCCACAATGCTGTTACGCACCGTCAGCGAGTTGGTAAGCGCATAGATGCCGCCGCCATCGCCGCCGCTCGTGCTATCGCTGTTCGAGATGTTGAGCGCGATCGTGGTGTTGTTGATCGTGTTGGAGCCACTGTCATGATAGACTCCGCCGCCATTGCCCTTCGCGCTGTTGCCGGAAATGGTGTTGTTGGTGAGCGTGGTGGCTGCCAAAGTACTGCCAGCATCATCACGCAGGAACACGCCGCCGCCGTTGCGCCCGGCGATATTGCCGCTGATCGTGCTGGTGCTTAACGAGTAAACAGCATCGCCGCCGATGTACAGCCCCCCGCCATCGCCGCTGATTCCGCCAGCAATACCAACTGTGGTATTGCCCTGGAACGTACTGCTGGTGATACTCACCGCATCGCCGCTGAAGGTGCTCGTCCAGAGACCGCCGCCCTCATCGGCGCTGTTATTGGAAAACGTGCTGTTGGTAATTGCCAGCTTGCCGCTGTTGCGGAGGCCGCCGCCTTGAGCAAGCGACGAGTTCCCGCTCAGCGTGACAGTATTCAGCGTCAGGATACCGCTATTGTTAATCCCACCACCGCCGCCCGCCTCAGATGTGCTGTTCGAGACAGTGCTGTTCGAAATAGAAACGGTCACGCCGCCGTCGATGTACATGCCACCGCCCACGCTGCCGTTGGTGCTGTTGCCATTGCCCCGCGTGATCGTCACACCCGAGATGTTGATCGTGCAAGCGCCGCAGCCGAACGTGTCAAACACACGGTCGTTATTCCGGCCATCGATAATCGTATTCGCCGCGCCATTCCCGGTGATCGTGATGTTGCTTTTCAGGTCGAAGTCACCGACATCGTTGGCGTCATCCTCACCGAGGCGGGTGATCGGGAACGTGCCGTTGACGCCGAACGTGATTGTATCGGCGCCGGCGGTGTTGTTGGCGGCGCAGATCGCCTCGCGCAGGCTGACGACCCCGTCCGGGCCGGGCAGGCTGGCGATGGTCATGGCCGGGCAGCCGCCAGCGGCATCGAGCGAGTCGGTGGTGGTGGTGACCGTCAGGCTGGCGGCCAGAGCAGGCTGCGGCTGGGGCAGAAACGCCAGCAGCATCGCCAGCACCACAACACCGTGTAGGCCAACCAGGGCGCTGCGCCAGCGCTGGAACATGCGCGGCCAAGCCAAGAACGGCGAGCGGGAAGCGGAACGCATGCAGTCCTCCTCATTGGAGAGCAAAAACAGAGAAAGCGCCAGAAAGCGCTTGAATTGCAAGCATAAAATACCGACAATAATAGTGAACCGGGAAAGTGATAGCTGAGATCCCGTCATCTTTGACCCAGAATAGGAGAACAAATGAGATTCGATTGCTGAGCAAGATTACTTCTAACCCGCTAGGGGAAGGCTTTCTGCTAACCGCGCCACTCGACCGCCCAATAAAGTTCATCCGCGCCAGTGTCGATGAAGCCCAGCCCAGCAAAGAAATCCTTTGATCGGCTGCCGTGCAGGCCATGGGCGACGAGCGGCTTGTTCACCCTGCGAGCTTCATCCATCAATGCGTTGACCAGCACCGTCCCGGTGCCAAGGCCGTAAAACTGCGGCAATACTGCGATAAAGGCAAGCAGAATCATTTCGGATGTACGCGCCACGACCAGGCTTCCGGCCGGCTCTCCATCCCGCAGGATCACGCGCCGCTCGAAACCTTGTCCCTCCGTCGCGAAGTGGCGCTGCTGGGCATCAAATTGCGAGTGTAGGAACAACTCACCCATCTGCTCCGTCCAGCCCCATGCTGTCACCTCAGCCAGACGCATGCTTCGGTAAACCTGGTAGAGGTGCTCCTGATCCTCTGGCTGAGCGAGACGAGTTGTGATGTCCATTCACATCCTCATATATAAAAAGGCGCAGGGACGGGCTATCTCCCACCCCTGCATTTCGGCAGTAAGCTAGCCACGCGAAGGGTAGATACCCTCTAGGGCGATGATAAAGTTTATTCCCAGGTAGGGCTGCATGATGCTGAAGGGCTGCGAACCGCCAGCAACACCCACCGTCGTCTGTGCGGCACCGGTGTTCATGGTGCTGTTGCTGGCGCCGCTGGTGTAGACATTATCGCGGGTGGTGGAGGCCGCCGGATAGTTGTTGGCCGGGTTCGGCGTGTTGCCACCGGACGACGAGGCATTGATGGCCGTCTGCGCGGTGTGGTTGTGGGCCGGCATCTCGGTAATAATCATGGTATGTGTTGGCGATCCGGCCATCTCGCCCAGATTCACCGCTGGCAGCCCCGGCCCCTGTCCCCAACCTAGCGGCACACGACCACGAAGATCAGGCAGGCCAAAGGTCGTCTGCCCGTTGCCGCCGTAGGTCGTTCCTAAAATAGAAAACAGCGCCGTGTTTTGTGAGATTGAAAGCAGTTGTCCTTGGCACAAAGCCCAGCCAACTGGGGCGAAATTTCCAGCAAACAGCCGAATTTCACCAAGAAACGGCTCGGACATGAAATCCCTCCTTGCAATTCAGAAATGAATCTATTACACGACCAGATACGCGTTCCGCCACCCGCTGCGTGGTCCCGCCGGTGCATCCACATGCTGCGCCGCCAGCGCCGATAGATCGTCGATAACGACGTGTCGTACTCCGCTTCCGTCCTTCTGCACTTCGCGCAGGTACACCGGCGGTCGAGCCTCCAGCGTCGCCAGATCGAACTGCACATGCCCGCGTGGTCCATCAATCGCAGCCGCCATGAGCGCGTCGCGCAATGCTCCAGCATGTTGATTCGCGCCTGCCCCTTGAAGCGCCGCCAGTGCCAGCCGCCCGGAATCGTAGCCCAGCGCGGCAAATTCATCGGCATCCGCGCCAGCAAATGTCTGATAGCGACCCGCGAAATCATGATGTTCGGTTACGGGCAGGCCAGGCGCATAACTGTGCGCGCTGAACACGCCCATGGCCGCGGCTCCATGCTCCGCCAGCAATGCATCATCGACCAGAAAGCCACCGCCCAGTAACGGAGCTTGATTATGTAGACCTGCTGCGGCGTATGCCTGAACAAATTCCACGGCGCGCGGCCCGCTGTACGCTGCAAAAACGGCATCGGGCCGCGCTTGCCGAACTGCCGTTACGACATCGTCCATGCTGCCGCCATCCGGGCGATGTGAAACGACAAGTTCGGGCTGCTGCCCGCCCGCATGCTCGAAGCCGCTCCAGAAGGCATAAATCGTGTCGTAGCCGCTGTCATAAAATGCGCTGGCAATCAGCGCGCGTCGTCCAAGATTGGTTGCTGCCCACTGCCCCAGCGCCCATGCGCTTTGCCAGTGATTGAGTGAATTGCGAAAAATGTAGGGGTGAAACTGCCTGGCTCGCACCATATTCGCGCCAATATCGCTCACCAGCAGCGGCACGTCATGCTCGGCCAGCAGCGGCCCAAGCGCTGCAGCTTCATGGCGACTCAGCGCGCCGACAACCAGATCGAGGCGCGCTGTTGCAAGCAATTCCTCGACGCGCTTCGTGCCGTCGTTTGGATGCGCGCCGTACCAAACCGGGTGAAGCTGCACGCCATCGCTTCCGTCAAAGGCCAGCCGCAATCCATTGAGCAAACTCGTTCCGAACTGCGGCGCAATGCGCGACTGCGGCAGCACCACGCCAACCGCTATGCTGCCGCTACGTGCTTGCCGCGCAGTGTTCGCCGCCGATGCAGGCTGGCCTGCTGCCACCTGCGCAGATGCCGTGCCGGAAAGCAGCGATCCACCAACACATCCGCCTGCCGCAAACCCCAACGCCCGCATGAAGGCGCGGCGGCTCAGGCGTCCAACACTCTTTCCGTGTGACATGCCACATCTCTTTCAATGTTATAGAACGACGCATGTGGAACCTGCACAGCCCTGTGCATGATGTATAAACGAATCGTACAATGACGCCGGGTCGGCGTCATTGACAACCATACAACGATTCCGCAACAATACCGCAATTATGCAGCATGATTCTGGCGCACTGCTTCAAGCTGATAATAGGCTGGCGCGATGAACTGCTCGGCCAGCGCGCGCAGTTCGGGCGAAGCAGCCCGGCGCTTCGCTTCGCTGTCGGGCTGAAATGGGTGCGCGGGCTGCTTGGCGTGGTACATCATCTCCAACTCCATCTCTTCGCGCTCCGCTTCCGTCGGCGCGACCCGGAACCACGGCAGAATATCCGACCAGATTGCATCGGGAAATTGATTGTAGTTCACGAGCATGCCGCCGTGCATGGGCGCATACTGGGCTGCTGCCGTGCAAAAATTACCCAGCACGCGCGCGCAGAACTTGTCGAGATCCAATGGCAGTTGCACCGCCGTCGCGTCAAGCCCCAGCCGCGCGGGCGGCAGTTGCCCCGGTGCCATCTGGCTGCCGCGCAACTGCTTGTGCGACATCATGACCTCGACTGGATCACGATAGACAAATATCCATGGCGTGTCAGGAAACGCGCGTCGAATCAGCGGCAGGTCCAGCACATGCCAGCTATCAAGCTTGATGAACATGCGCTGCTCCTGGCCGGTGCGCGGTTGGCCCAGCGCGCTCACCAGCCCGCGCAGCCACGCAATGCGCTGCTCTTCCGACGCGCCGCGCCGCGCCATGTCCAGCACTTCGTCGATTGGCGGAGCCTCGGAAAGGACAAGATTCGTCGGGCTGGATGCCAGCAGGCGCGAGATCAGCGTGGAGCCGCAGCGCGACATGTGGAAGATCAGCCCGCCAAGCGGCAGCCCAGGCCGGACAGCCCTCATGTCGGCCAACGCCTGAATCGGCGTATGGTGGCGGGCGCTGAGGTGAAATGGATCGCGCAACACCGAGCGAATCGTGTGATCAAAAAATGGCTCACGGAAGGGCCGCTCGCCGAGATAACACCAATCCACTTCCGGGCCGTAGCCGCGCCACTCCACGCGATACGGTATCCACCCATGAAACAAGGTAAGGTCAATCATGTCGCCTGCTCCAGTTTATACGAATCACGATTCCGGTGCGCCGCCACAAGCTCATCGTACGGGCCACGCGTCCAGCGCTCCACCGCCGCGCTCATGGCCTCCGTCGCCATGCGGCGTTTCCGATCAGTATCGTCCGTAAAGAGTTCAGTTGGCTGCTTGGCATGGAAGCGCGTTGCCCGCCGCGCGTGCCGCATATCCTCCGGCGTCCACGTTATGTCGAACGCGCGCGCAAGCAGATCAAAAAGTTGATTATGGAGCTGGCAGTAATCCACCAGCACGGCATGCTCGTCGAGATTCTCCAGTGCCACGCGGCAGCACATGCCTAATAACCGCGCGCACAATTCCTCCGGCGACATGCCGAAGGCCGTCGCTGGGTCTAATCCGAGCCGCGCGCCGACATCGAAGCGCGAAAGCAGCGTGCCGCTCGGCAGCGCCATCTGCGAGACCAGCACTTCAAGCGGATCGCGGTACAGAAACATCCATGGTGTATCAGGAAATGCGCGCCGGATGAGCGGCAGATCGCAGGTGTCCCATGCGTCGAATTTGAAGAAATAGCGCGGCGGTGCATCGGCGGAGCTTGCGCGACCAAACGCGCTGAGCAGCGCGCGCAGCAGTGCCACGCGCTCCTCGTCCGAACGATCGGCGGTGAGCCGCAGCAGCATGGAAATGGAGCCAGGTTCGACGGCCACGCGCGTGTGTGGAGCCATTTGCAGCATGCGCGTCACGAGCGTCGAGCCGCAGCGCGACATGTGGAAAACAAAGCCCGACGGTGGCGGAATATATGCTGAAGATTGCCGTGCAACGAGCGTATCTAACGAGGTTTGGGCGCGGAACAGGGCGTTAAACGGGTGCATCAACTCCCGATCAACCGCCTGATCGAAGAATGGCTCGACCGCGCGCTGCCAATCGAACGCGCACCAATCGACCATGATCTGTGTGTCCTGGCGATACACGCGGATGGGCATCCATCCATCAGGCGGCAGCGCGCTCATAGCCAACGCTCCAGCCATGCACGCCGGGCCGCCTGCATAGCATGTTCAACATCAGCGGCAGTAAAACGGAAGCCGCGCTCGGCCCCAAGGCGCAGCACAAGCGCGAGAAAGTTCGTCCAATCAGGCGTTTCGCGCAGTTGCTGTTGCAATGCATGATCGTGTAAGACCAACTCGCGAAAACATTCCCAATCTGACGATGGCATTGGTTATCCGATTTATGTATCAGGTTCTACAAACATGTATGTAATCACATAGCATCGGTCATGACAAGCATGAGAAATGAACAGTTTATGAGCAAAACCGTAACAGAATGCAAGCAGCCTACGTTCGGATTATAACCGTAATGAAACACGGGTTGAAACCTGCGTAGCGTATTCTAGGGCATAGTGAAGATAGGTGGTGAATACATGCCAATCAGCGGATAGTGCAATTGGCGCATTGCTGGCAGGCAGTGTCAGGCGCAGGTGCAGCGCGCACATGCCCGCAATAGTATGAGGCAATGTTGAGACATCTTATGCTGTCAGTTTGCATGCGATGCTGACTGTGGCAATACGTTTGTCACTACTTTGTCACCACGCTGGAACCAGCTTGTTACCGGACGAGGTTTGTATGTCTATTGTGCTTGAGCAGCTTACGAAGCGTTACGAGGGCCACATGGTGGTGAATCACGTTTCGTTGGATGTGGCCGACGGTGCTTTTTTTGTGTTGCTGGGATCGAGCGGCAGCGGCAAGAGCACGATCTTGCGCATGATCGCCGGACTGACGCCGATCGATGGCGGGCGCGTGCTCTTGCATGGGGAAGATGTGACGTACCTTGCACCGCAGCGCCGCCAGGTTGGTTTTGTGTTTCAAAACTACGCCTTGTTTCGGCACATGACCGTAGCCGAGAACATCGAATTCGGCCTGCGCGTGCGTAAGGTCGCGGCACCGGCTCGCCGTCAGCGCCGCGATGAGTTATTGGATCTGGTTGGACTGGCCGGACTGGGCGGGCGCATGCCGCGCCAGCTTTCGGGCGGGCAACAGCAGCGCGTCGCCCTCGCCCGCGCGCTGGCATCCGAGCCGGAGGTGCTGCT
>DASTWM010000092.1:0-3180 GCA_035765855.1 Roseiflexaceae bacterium | reverse complement strand
CCAACCTGCTTTTCAACAGTTGGATTTCCGACATGGAAACCTGTTACAAAGCCATTCGCACGGAGATTCTGCGCGATTTGCACCTCCAAAGCAGCGACTTTCGCATCGAGCCTGAGATCACCGCCAAGGTGCTGAAGCGCGGCCATCGCATCTATGAAGTGCCGGTGAGCTACCTGGGGCGCACCTACGAAGAAGGCAAGAAGATGCGGCCCAGCCAGGGTTTTTATGCGGTCCTCGCGCTGCTGCGCTATCGCTTCCTTGATTAGCTGCCCTCCTCTTTATTCCCGGGAACGTACGCTGTCTGCTCATCATGCTGCATTGACGTGCCGAGCTTTGGCGCTTCATGCGGAGAGAGAATCGACGCGCCGGTTGATGCGAGCAGGCCGAGGATGAGATAGCCTGTGATTGCCTCAAGCCCTGCCAGTGCGCGTCCCACTCCCTGTGGATAAAAATCCCCATAACCAAGCGTTGTAAAGGTCACAATCGAGAAGTAGATGCATGTCAGCAAGTCGTTTGTCATTGTCGGCTCTGGCTGCATGGTATCTCGAATGCCTTCGACGTGGTACGACCATGCGAAGACGACAATGAGCAGCGCAACATCGACGCCCAGCAGGCCGATGTTGCGAATCAGGTGATCGGTACTCCGCAGCAGGTTGCGGATGCGCGTAATGGTCAGCCAGAGATAGATTGCGACAAAACCAATGCCCAGCATGATGACAACCAGCGATGCGATTGTGGTGCTGGGAAGAAAGCGGTGCAGCGCAGCCCACGCGCCGCCGGAAGCCAGTAAGAAGAGAAAAAGTGTCGTTGTCGTGATGGTTCTCAGCATGGCTGCACGTTCCTTTTTGAAACCTGATCTGCACAAACATACACATACGTGCAAATCGGTTGCCAGACAGCGTCTATTTGCGCCTGTTTCCTCGTTATCATTGCGACACGCGTGCCGGTGATCTCCACGCATGTTGACTCGCACTCTATCATTTGATAAGATGTGAGCGTTCACGTTAGCGCTAACATTCTTGTTCTATGAAAGCACACGTAACGATTGCAGACGTAGCCCGTGAGGCTGGCGTTTCGGCGCAGACTGTTTCGCGGGTGGTCAACGGCAAGGGCGAAATCAGCCCGGCGACGCGCCAGATTGTCATGGAGGTGATCGAGCGGCTCGGTTATCGGCCAAGTGCAATCGCCCGCAGTCTGGCGACCAACCGCACCTCGACACTGGGGCTGGTCGTGCCAGACATTGCCAACCCGTTCTTTCCTGAAATTGTGCGCGGCGCGGAGGACACCGCCCGGCAGCGTGGCTACACGATTTTTGTGTGTAACACTGGCGAAAATCCTGAGCAGGAAGCTGCCGTGCTGCGGTTGCTGGAGGAGCGGCGCATTGACGGCGTGGTCGTGTGCAGCTCGCGCCTGCCCGATGAGCGTCTGCATGCGTTGCTCGCGCACCATCCGGCGGCTGTGCTCGTCAACCGACCCGCGCCTGCGGCGGTCGCAGGTGCCGTGCGCATCGACGACGCAGCAGGCACGCGGCTGGCCGTGCAGCACTTGCTCGGAAGCGGGCGGCGCGCGATTGGCATGCTGGCTGGCCCGCCAGGCTCGTACAGCGCGCAGGAGCGGCGGCGCAGTTTTGAATCGGCGCTTGCGGCGGCAGATCTGGCTGATGCTCCGGTTCTCCCATGTGCTCCGAATTTGGCGGGTGGTGTGGAATCGGCAAAAGCGTTGCTTGCCGCGCGCCCAACGCTCGACGGGTTGCTGTGCTACAACGATCTGGTGGCGATTGGCGCGCTCCAGGCGTGCGCGGCACTTGGGCGGCGCGTGCCGGAGGATGTGATGGTGATCGGCTATGACGATAATATACTAGCCGCGCTGGTCACGCCCGCGCTCACGACATTGCGTATCGACAAGTATCAGCTTGGCACGGCGGCAATCAATATGCTGTTTGACCGGATGGAAGGCCGCGTATCGTCTGAACATGTCATGCTGCCGCTTGAGTTGGTGGTGCGAGCCAGCGCGCCGTAACACAAAGGAGTGAATATGCTTTACCCCCAGCAAAACAACGTTCGCAACAAACTCGACCTCTCAGGCATCTGGGATTTCCAGATCGATCCTGACGAAGTCGGCGTGCAGAACGAATGGTTCAACGGCCTCGGGGAATCACGCCCGATCGCGCTGCCCGGCAGTTGGAACGAGCAGTACGAGGACATCTTTAATTATCTCGGCCTGGCCTGGTACGTCACGCGCACCTACGTCCCCTCAAGCTGGCAGGGCCAGCGCGTGTTCATCCGCGTCGGCTCGGCGAACTACTTTGGCACCGTGTACATCAACGGCGAGCAGGTCGGCACGCATGAAGGCGGGCATTTGCCGTTTGCCTTTGAGATTACTGATCGCGTGAAGTGGAACGCGGAGAACGTGATCGCCATCAGCGTCGAGAACGAGCTGAAGCCCACGCGCGTGCCGTCTGGCAACATGAGTTCGCCGCTCGGCGGGTTCGCCAGCTTTCCGCGCACCACCTACGATTTCTTTCCATTCGCGGGCATCCACCGTCCCGTCGTGCTCTATACCGTGCCGCAAACCTATATCGAAGATGTCACCGTTGTCACAACTATCGCGGGCGCGGATGGTTCTGTCCATGTGACCGCGCGGCTGAATGAGGCGGTGACAACTGAAGGCACCGTCCACCTGAAGGGTGGCGACACAGCCGTGCAGGCCAGTCTGGCGTTCACAAATGGCGTGGCCGAAGCTGATCTCAGCGTGCCGAATGCCCGCTTCTGGTCCGACACTGATCCGTATCTGTACGACCTGACCATCCAGACCGACAGCGACCGCTACACGCTCAAGGTCGGCATTCGGACGATCGCCGTGCAGGGCGGCCAGATTCTGCTCAACGGTCAGCCGGTCAAGCTGAACGGTTACGGACGCCACGAGGATTTCATCGCCAGCGGCAAGGGCTTGAATCTACCGCTCATGGTCAAGGATTACCAGTTGATGCGCTGGACCGGCGCGAACAGCTATCGCACCTCGCACTACCCCTACAGCGAAGAAGAAATGCAGATGGCCGACCGCGAAGGCTTCCTGATCATTGATGAGATTCCTGCTGTCAGTTTGCAGTTCGAGAACGACGAGAATATCGCCGAACGCCTGCGCGTGTGTCTCCAACAGATCGATGAGTTGATCACCCGC
>DASTWM010000091.1:0-6250 GCA_035765855.1 Roseiflexaceae bacterium | reverse complement strand
ACCGCATGAGCACGCCGGACGCAGCCGATACCCACACGCCGGAAGGATTGACCTGCAAGATTATTCGCCCACATGATACGTTCGAGGGCAAGCAGGGGCTCACGTATTTTGCCGGAATTGCCGCCGAAACCGTCGGCGCGCAGGGCATCTGCATGCACCTGTTGCGTTTCCCGCCCGGGGCGCGCGCCAAAGCGCATCTTCATGAAAATCACGAAACAGCCATTTACCTGATTCAGGGCGAGGTCGAAATGTGGTATGGCCCTCAACTTGATCAGAAGATGACGCAGCGAGCGGGCGAGTTGTTGTACATTCCGGCTGGCATGCCGCACCTGCCCTTCAACGCTGGCCTGGAGGAAGCCGTCGCCGTGCTGGCGCGCACCGACCCGAATGAGCAAGAAAGCGTGGTGCTGCTGCCGCATTTAGAGAAGAATACGTAGCGTCTAGGGCTTCAGGAGAACGATAATCTGCCGCTCAGATAATTAATCGTCGGGGCAGCAGATTAGCAAGGCATTTTTGTAGGTTGACTCTCAGATTTCAATTATTCATAATGGCAGGAGTACTCGTATGACCCAGTTTCCCGAATCCCACCATGATCTTCTCAACGCGCCGGTTGCCACGCTCGCTACGGTTGGAAAAGATGGCTATCCGCAGGTTACGGCGCTCTGGTTTTTGTTCGACGACGATGGGAAGATCAAGCTGTCGCTCAACACCTCGCGCCAGAAGACCAAAAACCTTCAGGCGCACCCGGAATGCACCCTCTTTCTCCTCGACCCGGCGAACCCGTATCGAACGATGGAGATTCGCGCGCGGGCGGAGATTACGCCAGACGCCGATTACACGTTTGCCAAAAAACTTGGCGCGAAATACGGCGCTGATCTCAGCGCCAACGACCGTCCCGGTGAAACGCGGGTCGTCGTGACGCTTCGGCCCGTCAAAGTGAATACGTGGGGCAGTTGAGCAGCGGGCAGATTACATGCGCAGCGTCACGCTCACCGGGCAATGATCCGAGCCAAACACATCGGTGTGAATGTCTGCGTCCACAATCGCATCGCGCAAATTCGGCGACACAAAGATGTAATCCAGCCGCCAGCCGACGTTGCGCGCCCGCGCGCCGCTGCCTACATACCACCAGGTGTACTTCACCTCGGTGGGACGCACATGGCGAAAGGTATCGATCAGCCCGGCGGCGAAGAACTGCCCCAACGCCGCCCGTTCCTCCGGCATGAAGCCGGACGTTTTGGTGTTGGCACGCGGTCGCGCCAGGTCAATCTCTGCGTAGGCAGTGTTCACATCGCCCGCCACGACGACGCGCCGACCGGCGGCGATGAGTGCGCTCACCACTTCCAGGAAGCGCGCGTAAAAGGCCAGCTTATGTTCGACCAATTCCGGCCCGCGCCCGCCATTCGGAAAATAGATGTTGAACAGCGTCCAATCGGAAAAGTCGCTCACCAGCACCCGCCCGGCAGAGTCGAAGCGCGGGTCGCCGAGGCTGCATGTGACGGCCAGCGGCGGCATGCGCGAGAACGTCGCCACGCCGCTGTAGCCCTTCTTCTCCGCCGCGCACCAGCTTGCGTGGAATCCATGCGGCTCGCGCAACGCTGCCGACACCTGCGCGACGCTGGCCCTAGTTTCCTGCACGGCCACCACGTCGGCGCGGGCGTTCTGGAGCCAATCGAGAAAGCCCTTCTTTTCAGCGGCGCGAATGCCGTTAACGTTCCATGAAACAATCGTGGTGTGCTGCGGAGTCATTGCGCTGTCATTTCTTCGGCGCTTCCTGCCACGCCTGCCCGTTCGGAAATTCGTACAGATCGAGCGACTCCGGCTTGATCGTAATGCTGTAGCCGGGCTGCTCCGGCGCGATGTAATGCCCGTCGCGGATGAGCACCGGATCGACAAAGTGCTCATGGAGATGATCGACGTATTCCAGCACGCGGTTCTCCAGCGAGGCGCTGATGCAGATGTAGTCGATCATGGACAGGTGCTGCACGTACTCGCACAGCCCCACGCCACCGGCATGCGGGCAGACCGGCACGCCGAATTTAGCCGCCATGAGCAGCACGGCCAGCACTTCGTTCACGCCGCCGAGCCGGCACGCATCAATCTGGCAGAAGCTGATCGCGTTGGCCTGCAACAGTTGCTTGAACATAATCCGGTTCTGGACATGTTCGCCGGTCGCAACGCCAATCGGCGCGACGGCCCGCGCAATCGCCGCATGGCCGAGCACATCGTCGGGGCTGGTTGGTTCTTCGATCCACCACGGATTGAATTGCCCAAGCCGCGCCATCGCCGCAATCGCCTCATGAACGCCCCACACCTGATTGGCGTCCATCATGAGCTTGCGCGCCGGGCCGATCTCCTCGCGGATGATATGCGCGCGCCGCACATCGTTGTCCAGATTTGTGCCGACCTTCATCTTGAAATGCGTCCAGCCGTTGGCGACCGCCGCGCGGCACAGTTCGCGCACGTAATCGTCGCTGTAGCCCAGCCAGCCCGCCGACGTGGTGTAGGCCGGGAAGCCCTGGCGCTGCATTTCCTCTATGCGGAGCGCTTTGGTCGGCGCGTTGCGGCGCAGAATCTCCAGCGCCTCGTCGGGCGTCAGCGCATCCGTGATATAGCGGAAGTCAATGCAGGCGACAAACTCCTCCGGCGACATGTCGGCCACCAGTTTCCACAGCGGCTTGCCCGCAACCTTGGCGTACAAATCCCACACCGCGTTGACAACCGCCGCCGTCGCCAGGTGAATGACGCCCTTTTCGGGGCCGATCCAGCGCAATTGGCTATCGCCGGTGATCATGCGCCAGAACGCGCCCATGTTAGCTGTAAAGGATTCAAGCGTTTTGCCGATGACCAGCGGGGCAAGCGCATGAATCGCCGCAACGCACAGTTCGTTGCCGCGCCCGATCGTGAACGTCAGGCCGTGGCCCTCCAGGCCGTCCGGGCTGTCAGTCTGAAGCACAACATACGCGGCCGAATAGTCGGGATCGAGGTTCATGGCGTCTGAGCCAGCCAGCGTGCGCGACGTGGGGAAGCGAATATCGCGCGCAACGACATTGGTGATGGTGAGCGGCATCCCTGCCTCCTTTATTTCTGTTATAGGGCAACTAGTATAACAAACAATTCGTGCTTGACGTATAGGGAAAAGGTTATAATATATAAATTATAAAGTACATTGAACTGGATGTCTATGACCGAAATTGCACAACGAACCATGACCGAGCAAGTGCTGGCGCAGATTCGCCACCTGATTCTGAGTGGCGCGCTGGAGCCGGGCAGCAAGATCAACCAGGCCGACCTGGCGCAGCGCTTTGCGACCAGCCTTGTGCCGGTGCGTGAGGCGCTGGCGCGGCTGCAATCTTCTGGCCTGGTGCAGATCGTTCCGCATCGCGGCGCATTCGTGGCCGGACTGTCGCTCGAAGAAATGGTTGACATTTACACCATGCGCGAGGTGCTGGAGGAGCAGGCCGCCCAGGAAGCCGCCCGTCGATTCACCGATAACGACATCAGCATGATCGAGGCGCTGGTGAATCAGATCGAGATCGCGTCCAGCACCGAAGCGTTCGATACCTTTCTGCGGCTCAACCGCGATCTGCATTTCACGATCTATCGCGCGGCGGGCCGACGCCACTTGTTGCAGGTCATTGAGCAACTCTGGAACCAGAGCGAGCGTTACCGGCGCTTGCAGATTCACAGCATTCCGCAGCGTGTCGAGGCGTCGCTGTCGGAAAATCAACTCATTCTGGCTGCATGCCACCAGCGCGACGCCGAGTCGCTCGGCTCAATCGTGCGCTACAAGGTTCATCAGACTAAGGTTGGCCTGCTTGAGATCATGCAACCTTCCAGTTCGCAGTAGCGACGCCCCTTGTGGGCGTCGGGCTCGCGGGCGTCGGGCGCCCCCCCACGATGGGTGCCGCTACACAAATACCGAAACCTCGGCGCGGGTTTCATGATAACGAGCCGTTCGTTTCAACGAATGACGAACAAAGGAGAACTCTATGGGCAGCGTGGCTCCGCTCGACGGTTTGCTGGTACTCGACTTCAGCCAGTTCCTGGCCGGGCCTTCCTGCGCGTTGCGCCTGGCCGATCTCGGCGCGCGGGTGATCAAGATCGAGCGGCCCGGCAGCGGCGATCTGTGCCGCCAACTGTACATCAGCAACCTCGAACTGGATGGCGACAGCACGCTGTTCCACTCGATCAACCGCAACAAGCAGAGCTTCGCCGCCGACCTGAAAAAGCCCGACGATCTTGCGCGCGTCAAGCAGTTGATCGAGCGCGCCGATGTCATGATCGAGAACTTCCGTCCGGGCGTGATGCAGCGGCTCGGCCTGGATTACGCTGCGGTGCAGGCGCTGAATCCACGGATTGTGTACGCCACTGTAACCGGCTACGGCGCGCAAGGGCCATGGCGCAACAAGCCCGGCCAGGACCTGCTGGTTCAATCGCTTTCCGGCCTGGCATGGCTCAACGGCAATGCCGATCAGCCGCCCACGCCGTTCGGCCTGTCGGTGGTGGACATGATGGCCGGGGCGCATCTCACACAGGGCGTGCTGGCATGCCTGGTGCGGCGCGGCATCACTGGACATGGCGGTCAGGTCGAGGTCAGTCTGCTGGAGTCGGTGCTCGATCTGCAATTCGAGGTCTTCACCACCTATCTGAACGATGGCGGGCTGCCGCCGCAACGCAGCCGCATCAACAACGCCAACGCCTACCTGGGCGCGCCGTATGGTATCTACGCCACCGCCGACGGCTACATTGCGCTGGCCATGGGTTCGGTCGTGCGCCTGGGCGAGTTGCTCGATTGCCCGGCGCTGACTCGCTATACCGATCCCGCGACGTGGTTCACGCAGCGCGACGAAATCAAGGCGATTCTGGTCGAACATCTTCAAACCGACACGACCGCCGCGTGGCTCGCGCGCCTGGAGCCTGCCGACTACTGGTGCGCCGATGTGCTGACATGGCAGCGGCTGCGCGCTCACGAAGCCTTCCAGACGCTCAACATGACCCAGCACGTCAGCCGCGCGAACGGCGCGAGTCTGGAAACCACGCGCTGCCCGATCCGCATCGACGGCGAGCTGCTGACTTCGTCGCTCGGCGCGCCCAAGGTTGGCGAGCACACCGCACAGATTGCCGATGAGTTTAGCATCTGAGGAGCAACGCCATGATCCAGGAGCAGTTCTTTGAAGATTACGACATCGGCTTCAGCCGCCAGAGCATGGGCCGCACGATCACTGAGGCAGATGTCGTCATTCATGCCGGACAAACCGGCGACTTTTACCCGCACCATATGGACGCGGAGTGGTGCAAGACGCAGGATTTCAAGCAGCGCATGGCGCACGGCACGCTGGTATTCAGCGTTGCAATCGGCATGACCGCCGGCGCGATCAACCCGCGCGCCACGTCCTACGGCTACGACCGATTGCGCTTCATCAAGCCGGTGTTTATCAACGACACAATCACGGTGACGGCGACGATCAAAGAGAAGCGCGACCACGCCCGCCGAGCCGATCATGGCATCGTCGTCGAGGCCATCGAGGTCGTCAACCAGCGCCAGGAAACGGTGCTTGCCTGCGAACATCTATACATTGTGCAGCGTCGCGCCAATGCAGAGCAGTGAGACAGCGCTGGTACATTGTGGCAGGTGCCGTGATCGCCGGATGCTTGGTATTGCTACTGGCGTGGAGTTCGGTGCGCGCCGGCATGGTCGCACCGCCTGATTTCGTGCTGCATGTCGGCCCGGTGCGCATGATCGGGCAAACCACCCGTATTGCGCTCTGCCCGCAGCGCGTTCCATGCCTGATTGACCGGCCAAATCCGGTGCTGCGGCTGTACTCGCTCTGGCTCTACCCGCCGCCGTCAGCATCGGGAAACCAAACGGTAACACGCCTGCTGACCATCCAGATCGGCGCTGGTTTGGATGGCTAAATACTGCGCCAAAGGAGGCACATGTGACACTCGCACCGCTTGCGTTGGACTACAAGCCGCACCTTCCGCCGAAGACCGATTATGGCATCGGCATCATTGGATGCGGTGGCATCGTGAACTACGCGCACCTGCCCGCCTACCGCGCCAATCACCTCAACATCGTCGCCTGCTATGATGTCAACCCTGAAGCGGCGCAAAAGACCGCTCATGACCACAATATTCCTACGGTGTACGACTCGCTCGATGCGCTGCTGGCCGATCAATCAATTGAAATTGTCGATATCGCCGTTCCCGCATGGCACCAGCGCGCAATAGCCGAGCAAGCGCTCGC
>DASTWM010000090.1:0-5225 GCA_035765855.1 Roseiflexaceae bacterium | reverse complement strand
TCGACGAGCGCCCTGCCTCTGCTCATGAACTCCGCGTGCTCGAACCGGCAATTCGCCATCTGCTCGGCGACGATCTCGATTTGAGGGCCTTCTACGCGGCTGTCGCGCATGATCCGGTGTTTGCTCCGGTGACGCAATACCTGTATGGACTGAAGCCCACCCGATCGCCGCTGTGGGAAACGCTGTGCTATGTCATCATCGGGCAGCAGATCAGCGTGCCGTTCGCGTACAAGCTCAAGGAGCGACTGGTGACGCGCTATGGTGAGCCGTTTGATGCCGGGGGCCGCCCGCTGTATCGCTTTCCGACGCCAGCCGTGTTGGCTGCTGCCGACCCGGCTGAACTCGCTCCCATGCAATTTAGCCGCAACAAGGCCAGTTTTATCATCGGCCTGGCGCAGCAGATCATGGGCGGCGCGCTCGATCTTGATCGGCTTCAATCTATGCCGACACCTGAGGCAATTGTGTATCTGACCCGCTTTCGTGGGATTGGCGCATGGACGGCGGAGTTTACGCTGATGCGCGGGATTGGTCGCGCTGACGCCATCCCGGCGAACGACGCAGGCGTGCGCAACGGCATTGCGAAGTTGTACGGCGAGCGACTGGCGGAAGAAGCTTTGCGCGCCTTTGCGGAGCGCTGGGGCGCGTGGGGCGGTACGGCGGCGCTGTACCTGCTCGGTTGGCAGAGGGAAGTGAAGAAGAGTTAAGAATTATGAGTTTTGAGTTGATAAATAGTGCTGTTAAGAATAACTCAAAACTCATAACTCAACATTCATAACTTGCTATGAATTGAACATGCCACGGACGCGGTCGGCAAGCGTTTCAACTGCGCCACGCATCTCGTTCACATTCTCGCGCACCTGAGCGCGCGTTTCCACGGTCTGGCTGTCCTCATTGGGCAGCAATAACCACAGCACCAGGTACAGCAGCACGCCAAAGCCCTGCAAAAATGCCAGCAGCACGAAGCCAAGCCGCACGAACAGCGGATCGGTATTGAAATAGCGGGCCAGGCCGCTTGCGACACCAGCAATCATACGATCATCACGACTACGCAGAATACGTTTCGTTTCCATCATTTCACCTCACTATGTGGCCGCCTGTGCATGTGGCGAACCACAACATTGTTATCAAGCCATTCACGCTCTATGACGATTGGGGCATGCAGAATGTTGCACCTAGTCCTTTTGACATAGCGCGCGCTACAGCACACGGCCATAGCAACATATGGCTGCATGACGATCCGCTTCGCCCGAACAATTGCTACACTGGCAATGTACACGAAAGGAGCGCACCCATGTGCAAGCGGCGATATGATCATGGCGAAAGACACACTGCTATAAGCGCAACAACGCACGCATATGAAGGCAACACCGTGCGCTTGAATGACCAATCCGCTGAACCGGCACAGACACGCGTGAGACGGCATTGCGGCGGCTTTCCATGGTGGACGTTGTGGCTGATCTGGCCTGCGCTCGGCGCGCTGCGATTCAGCATAACGCATGTGGCGGCAGCGGTTGCGGCAATAGCAAACCCGCTGCTGATCATCCAGGTTATCGGTGCTATTGCGCTCATCGCGGCGGGCGTGGCGCTATTGTGGATTGAGAAAAGGAAAGGTTGACCATGGCACAGATACTACCGGGGCGTTTCGCCGCCAGCCATGAAGAATCGTTCGTTGTCTTTATCATTGGCATGCGCGTCAACAAGTTGCTGGCGGTGCGCAAATGGTTGCCGGTTGGCGCGGCGATGGGACCAATGCTGCAAACGTTATACCAGCATCCTGAGAAAGGCTTTCTGGGCGGCCAGACGTTTTTCTACTGGCGGGGCGTCGCCCTCATTCAATATTGGCGCTCGTTCGAAGATCTGGAGCGCTTCGCCCGCAACCGCGACGATCCGCACCTCGCGGCATGGCAGCGCTTCAATAAAGCAATCGGCGCGGATGGCAGCGTCGGTATCTGGCATGAAACCTATCTTGTCGATGCCGGGCAGTACGAGGCTATTTACGGCAACATGCCCGTGTTTGGCCTGGCGGCAGCGACGCGCCATGTTCCGGTGGTCGGGCGGCGGGCGACGGCGCGGCGGCGGCTGGGCGGCGAAAACGAGGCGGCCGTCCCAACGCCTGAGATGGAGACTCGTGTGTAGTTGCTTCTTCTGTTAGCTGTGCTACAGTATTCAAGCAAACGTTCGTATTTGTTGTGAAGCTATTTCTATGGAGTATAACGCTCCTCCTAATCCGAAGGCCATGACTCCCAATGCCGACGTGGGCGGTGGCTTGCTGTGGGTCGGCATGCTGGCGATAGTCGGCGCGTGCAGCATCGTGCTCGTGCAAGGTGTTGGCGCTGGTTGGGCGGCGGCGCGAATGATTCTTTACGTGACGCTTGCGCTTGTGCTCATGGGGTTAGTGTTGTCTCAGCGCGCGCATTGGCGTGCTGTAAGCCCGCTGCTGGACCGCGCATGGGTGTATTTGCTCCTTACTGGCCTGGTGTGTTTTGCGCTCCAGGTGGCGAGCGGCGATCCGTTTGTGCAGCCGATTGTCTTTACCGTGCCGCTGGTCAGCGCGGTGCTGTGCTTTCCAGCGTTGCGAGCAGTGCTAGTCGGCCTTGTGCACCTCGCGCTGCTCGCGTTGGGGTTGTGGCTCGGCGGTATGCATGATGGTGCAACAGTGGTGGCCGCGCTGGGTATCTATGCCTTTATCATGCTGACGCTTGGCGTGTTTACCTATCAGGCGGTGCGGCAGGCGGCAGCGCGTCGTCAAGTTGCCGAACTTGCCGCTACGCTGGAACGCGAACGCGATTACCTCGCGCGCCTTGTGGCTGAAAATGCCTGCTTATACGAGCAGGCGCAGCGCTCCGCGACGCTGGCCGAGCGCAACCGGATTGCGCGCGAGCTGCATGACACAATCGCCCAGGGCCTGACGGCAGTGACCATGCAGCTAGAAGCGGCGCAGCGCAGTTTTGATCGTGACACAGTTCGCACCCGCGCACGTCTTGGCCGCGCCCATGCATTGGCGCGCGAAACGCTTGACGACGTGCGCCGAAGCGTTTGGACGCTGGCCGAGCCGCTGATCGAGGCGCGCGACATGCAGCGTACGCTTCAGGCTCTGGCGCAACACTTTCAGGCGCGCACGGGCGTACCAGCATCCTACCAACATGCTGGCGCGCCACCGCCGGTCGACTCGGCAGCGGCGACGCAGGTGGCGCGCATGGTGCGCGAGGCGCTGCAAAATGTTGAGAAGCACGCTCAGGCAAACAGCGTCACCATCGTCTCAGAAGTGACCGACGATGCCATGCTGGTGCGCGTGTGCGATGACGGCGTTGGTTTTACGCTTGCTGCCAATAAGCATGCTGCGGGCCAGGGGTTTGGTTTAATGAGCCTGCACGAGCGGGCGCGGCTGGCGGGCGGCATTGTCGATGTGCAAAGCGCGCCGGGTGAAGGAACGTGTGTGTTCATCCGCATTGCTTCACACAGTCCAGTTGAGAGGATGGCATGAGCATACGCATTCTGATAGCCGAAGATCAGCGCATCGTGCGTGAAGGATTGCTGGCGCTGCTGGAGGACGAGCCGGAAGTTGAGATCGTCGGTGAGGCGGCCAACGGGCAGGAAGCTGTGGGGTTGTTCGAGCGGCTACAGCCGGATGTGGTGCTCATGGATTTGCAAATGCCGGTGCTGGACGGCCCGGAAGCCACGCGCCGGATCCGCGAGCAGCACCCCCATGCGCGCATCCTGGCGCTCACGACCTACGCTACCGACGAATTTATCTTCACAGCGCTGCGGGCGGGCGCAAAGGGCTACTTGCTTAAAGATGCGTCCGCCGACGACCTCCTGGCGGCCATTCGCGCCGTGCATCGCGGGCAAACCTCACTCGCGCCGGAGGTAGCCGCCCGACTGGTTTCTGGCATGAGCGAGGGCGCGCCGGAGCAACTAACCACCCGCGAACTGGAAGTGCTCCAGTTGATGGGCCAGGGATGCAGCAACAGCGAGATTGCCGACAAGCTCGTGATTGCGCCGCGCACCGCCAAAGTCCATGTGCAAAACATTCTCGGCAAGCTCGGCGCGACGAACCGCACCGAAGCGGTCAGCATCGCAGTGCGGCGCAAGCTGATGAGCCTGTGAAGGACATGACCTGCCACCTCGCTATTCTCCATGAGCCATATCTTTCGCGCATTCTCAGCGGCGAAAAGACCATCGAATCGCGCTGGCTCAAGCGGCGGGTCGCGCCCTACGCTCGCGTGGCTGCTGGCGACACAATCTACCTCAAACAGGCCAGCGGGCTAATCGTCGCCATGGCGCAGGCGGCGGAGATCTGGCAGTTCGATGATTTGACGCCCGCGCGGGTGGATGAACTGCTTGCTCGGTTTGGTGATAGATTACGCCTTGAGCCTGATTTTGCCGATCATGCGCGCGGGCAGCGCTACGCCGTGCTGATCAAGCTGGCGGATGTGCAACTATTGCCGCAGCCGCTCTCATTTCGGCAGCGCGGGCGCAGCGGGTGGGTTATTTTAGATTACAGATTGCAGATTGCAGATTAGCGCTTGCCAATCTGCAATCTGCAATTTGCAATTTGCAATTGCAGATGCTACTATGCTTTCAGGAAAAGGCGTTCACAAAGCGAAGGAGCAAGCATGAAGCTGCATGAATATCAGGCACGCGATGTTCTGGCGAGCTACGGCATTCCTGTCACCGGCGGCGGTGTGGCCAGCACGCCGGAGGAAGCGCGCAAGATCGCGGAGCAGATTGGCAGCCGGGTGGTCGTCAAGGCGCAGGTGTTTGTCGGCGGGCGCGGCAAGGCCGGTGGCGTCAAGCTGGCTGATACGCCCGAGCAGGCCGAGCAGGTTGCCAGTCAGATTCTTGGCATGGACATCAAGGGCTTAACGGTCGAGAAGGTGCTGGTGGCTGAGGCGATTTCATACGAGCGCGAGATTTATCTTGGCGTGGTCATGGATCGCGCTGCCAAGCGCGTGGTACTCATGGCCTCGGCTGAGGGTGGCGTCGAGATTGAGGAAGTCGCTAAGACCAACCCGGACGCGATTGTCCGCATCCCGGCCCACCCGATGCTCGGCCTGCTTGATTACCAGGCGCGCGACCTTGCGTTCGGTATCGGCCTGACGGACGCCAGGCAGGCCCGGCAGTTCGCCGCAATCGCTTCCGCCCTGTACAAAGTGTACATGGACACCGACGCCTCGCTGGCCGAAATTAATCCGCTGGTCGTCAAGGCCGACGGTTCGCTGCAG
>DASTWM010000089.1:0-2159 GCA_035765855.1 Roseiflexaceae bacterium | reverse complement strand
TCCAACGCCTGCGCAATCGTCGTGCCGACCGGCAGCGGCGGAATCAGCTTGGCAACTTTGTCAACTTCGCTAAGCGGAATGTCGAGCACGCGGCCCATGTCGCGCAGGGCCGCCTTCGCGCCCAGCGTGCCGTAGGTGATGATCTGTGCCACGTTTTCGCGCCCGTAGGTATTGGCTATGTAATCCAGCACCAGCCCGCGCTTCGAGTCAGCGAAGTCGGTGTCGATGTCGGGCATCTCAAGGCGCTCGCGCGACAGAAAGCGCTCGAATAGCAGCTTGTTCTGGATCGGGTCAACGTCGGTGATGAACAGGCAGTACAGCACCAGCGATGCGCCTGCCGAGCCACGCGGAATGGCCGGAATGCCGTTGTCGCGCGCGAACCGCACGTAGTCCCACACGATCAGCATGTAATCCGGGAAGCCGGTGGCGTTGATTACGTCAAGTTCGTAGGCCAGCCGTTGGACGTATTCTTCTGGCGGGTTCGGCCCCATGCGCTTGATCAGGCCTTCTTCGCACACTTCCCGCAGATAATCAGCGGGGTCGCGCCCTTCCGGCACAAACTGGAGATCGGGCAGCCGCACGCGCCCAAACTCCAGCTTGAGGTTGCACATGTCGGCGATGCGGCGAGTATTCTCGATCGGCGTGGTGCCGTAGCGCTTGAAACGCTGCCACATGTCTTCTGCCGAGGCGATGTGGTACGTCTCGTCCATGACGTAGCCCTTGGCGCAAAAATCGCGGAAGGTCAAGTTCATGCCCATCGCCATGACATGCTTCTGCGCTTCCAGGTCTTCACGGCGAACGAAGTGGGTGTCGTTGGTGGCGACGGTTTGGATGCCCAGTTCCTTGCCGATCCGTACCAACTCTTCGTTGATCTCTTCCAGTTCAGGCGTGTTATCGTGCAGTTGCAGTTCAAGGAAGTAATTCTCGCCCAGCAAGTCGCGGTGCCATGCTGCCACCTCGCGCGCCTTGTCGCGCTGCTTCTGCGTCAGGTGCTGGATCACCTCGCCCGCAATGCACGACGACGTGACGATGATGCCCTCATGGTACTGCTCCAGCAGCGCGCGGTCGATGCGCGGGCGGGCGAACACGCCCTTGTTCGCCAGGCCATCCATGTGCGCGCGGCTGGTCAGCTTGAGCAGATTGCGGTAGCCAGTTTCATTCTTTGCCAGCAACAAGAGGTGATAATAATTCTTGCCGCCCTTGGTCATGGGGTCTTTGATCGAGCCGGGCGCCATGTACGACTCAACGCCGATAATCGGCTTGACGTTGGCCTTTTTGGCGGCGTTGTAAAACTCCATCGCGCCGTACATCACGCCGTGGTCGGTGAGCGCAATGCTGTCCATGCCCAGCTCGGCGGCGCGCTCGGTGATGGCTTTGGTCGTGGCGTAGCCATCGAGCAGGCTGTATTCAGAGTGGACGTGGAGATGGATAAAATCGTTCATGAAGCAAACCCCAGATGCGAGAAAAGAACTACAGCACCAAAAACTCTTTACACCTTTATCATGAGATGGTTGTACCTAAAACACACTGAAGCTTCAGGCGCAAATGATTTATACAGGAATCAAAAGAAGAACTGCATCAGAATGCATCATATGAACATAACTATTGTAGCAGGAACCCCTCAATACTTTGCGTGTCTTCATATTATAGCACACCCATGCGCCTGCGTCCTGTGGATAACCGGTGCAATGTGTAAGCGATTTATCGGAAACATTGTGGATAACTTTTCGCTCCAGCGTACTACCGGGCTGCTTACTTAGCGAGGATGTTATGCAGTTGCTTACATACTGGTGTTTAACCTTGCTTCTCACGTAGCAACGCAAATGCGATAATACCCATGACGGTAACGATCAACTGATACCGACATGCATCGAGGAATACTATGAGGATTACATCACGGCAAAGCGTCACGTTAATGTTGGGGTTACAGTTGCTGGTCTGCGCGCTGACAGCACTCTACGCCCTCGCTTTCGGACAGGATCAAAGGACCGGCGTGCTGGCCGCAGTAGCCACGCTGGTGTATGCAGTGCTCTTTTTCGCGCATTGGCAGGGATGGTATTATGTGCGACATGTGACAGTGGCGCTCTTTACCATATTTATCGCGTTCGGCTACAACGCGTCTACGAACCCGGAAATTTTTATTGTGACGCTCATGCCGC
>DASTWM010000088.1:0-4208 GCA_035765855.1 Roseiflexaceae bacterium | reverse complement strand
ATGCCGACGTTTGTGCCAGGTGCGGATCGTTACCTCGCCAGGCAGGGCAGCGGCGTCGGGCAGGTGCAGCGGCTTGGCGTGCGGCTGGACTGGGCCGAATTGCGATGAACCGAGAACCGAGAACTGCGAACCGAGAAACACGAATCGGGTGGCGTGCCGGTTCCTGGTTCTTGGTTCTTGGTCCTATTGCTCTGGCGCTGGGGCTGCGGCTGCTGGTGTGGCGCTGGCACGAGCCGTACCCGCTCGGCGGCGATGAGACCGAGTATTTCAACCAGGCGTTGACGCTGCTGCGCGAGCACCGCTACGTTGAGCTTCAGTTGATGCGCCCGCCGCTCTATACCGCCTTTCTGGCGGCCTGTATCTACTTTTTCGACTCACTGGTGCAGCGGCTGCGCTTGATTCAGGAGATCATCAGCGCGCTGACGATTGTGCCAATTTATGCACTTACATGGGAATTGTTTCGCAGCCGCCGCGTCGCATTCGTCGCCGCGCTGCTCACGGCCATGAGCTACACCATGGCCGCCAACGCGACCGAACTGTTGACCGAGACGGTATTCTTGTTCGGCCTGAGTGTGTTCTTCTGGCTGCTGCTCAAGGCGACGAACGACGAACGACGAACGACCAATGAGGGGCAATCAAAATCTTTAGTTTCGTGGTCTGTCACCAATCGTCCGCTGGCTGCATGCGGATGGGCGGCGCTGGCTGGCCTGGCGCTCGGCCTGCTGCTACTCGTGCGCTCAGTGGCGCTGCCGCTGCTGCCGCTTGGCGCGCTGTGGCTGTGGCGCAGAACAACGGACAGAGAACAAAGAACAAAGCCCTCCCTGCGCGCATCATTGCTTTGTTCTCTGCTCTTTGTTCTTTGTTCTTTAGCTGTTGTCGCGCCATGGACCGCCCGCAATTACATTACCTACGGCGCGCCAATCCTGATTGACACGACCGGCGCGGAGAATCTCTGGCTCGACAATAATCCTTCGCAGCGCACGCCGCAGGATCCGCTCGGGCGCGAGGCGGCCAAGCGGCAGCTCTACGCGCTTGGCGACGACCGGGCCGCGCGGCAGAGTCTGGCGACACGGCAGGGGTTGGCAGAAATTAGATCGCATCCTGATTGGTTCGCTGCCAAAGCCTGGGGTGAGATCAAACAATTCTTCGCGCTGCAATATTTTGACGACATGCGCGCGCGGCGCGAGATCTGGGTGCCGCCGCTGGAGGTCTGGCTGCGGCTGCTGCTCGGCGATGGGTTGTGGCTTGTGCTGCTGCTTGCCGGCGCGGCAGGGCTGTGGCTTGCGCCGATAAAAGACGATGGACGATGGACGATGGACGATGGACGAACAGGCGCGGGTTACTTTTCGTCGTTCGTCGTTCGTCATCCGCCTGCTCCGCTGGATTTCCGCTGGATCGCTGTGCCATGGGCGCTTTACATTGTGCTGACCAGCGCGATATTTCATGTCGAGCTGCGTTATCGGCTGCCGGTGTACCCGGTGCTGCTGCCATACGCCGCGTGGTGCATCGCGGCGCTGCATGTGCGCCGTAGTGCATGGCCGCGCGCCATTGCCGCCGCGCTGACGGTTGCGCTGCTTGTCGGCGTGACGCTGCTGCACCGGCCCTATGTGCGCGAGACAGTCGCGCTGGCGCAGAAACATTACTGGCTCTGGCAGGCCGAGCAGGCGCTTGCCGCCGGGCAGCCCGACCGCGCAGCGGCAGCCGCCCAGAAGGCATGGCAGTATGATCCTGAGTCGGTGCTGGCGCTTGTGGATGAGGCGCGGGCTGCCTTGCTTGGGCATGATTATGCAGGCGCGCTCCATCTATTGAACCAGGCGATTGACATATTGCCGAATCATCCGCAGGCGCGGGTGCTGCGCGGCGCGGTGCTGCGCGCGATGGGTCGTCTTCAGGAGGCCAGGAAAGATCTCGCGTATGAAACGGCGTCGCTTGAGGATGTGCAGCGTTGGGCATGGCGCGCGTTTGCGCCCGCACGCCAATTGCACGCGGTTGTTGATGTTGGCAAAGGGCTTGATCTTGGCTATGTGCTTGGTTTTGGACCGTCGGAACAGGAAGGATTCCGCTGGAGCAGTGCCGAGTCATCTGTGCTGCTCGACGTGCCGCCCGGCGCAAATCGCGTTGTGTTCCGTTTAGCTCCCGGGCGGCCTGCTGGAGCGCCTGCGCCCACCGTCACTGCGCTGGCAAACGGGCAGGAGATAGGGCATGTGACCTTGGCTAACGGCTGGCGCACCTACAGCATGCCGCTGCCGTCATCAGTCAGTAGTCCGCTCGTGCTGACGCTGCGTAGCGACACATTTCGCCCGCGCGCCTACGACAAGGCCAGTGCAGATAATCGCACGCTTGGCGTCATGGTCAGCCGCGTGGAGGTAACGCCGTAAAGTCAGAGCGGCTTTTTGCCTGGCACGCCAACGGCGCGGGGGAATTGCGCCGGTGTCGGCTTCTGCTTCTCGATAACAACTAGCATGCGCTGCTCCACGCCCGGCACATCGACAGGCTCAACTGCTAAGAGTCGTCCGCCAAGTTGTTTGATGGCCGATTGCGCCCGCATGATCTCGTCATTAATCTGGCTGCCCTTCGGCGCGAGGAAGCGTCCGCCGACCCGGCACAGCGGCAGGCAGTACTCCGCCAGCACGCGCAAGTCGGCTACGGCTCGCGCTACGGCAACATCATACTGCTCGCGGTGGGCCGGGTCGCGCCCGACTGCCTCTGCCCGCGCGACAATAACCTCGACATGTTCTAACTTCAGAAGGGCTGCCACATGTCGCAAAAAAGCCGCTTTTTTCTCAATGCTTTCAACCAGTGTCAATGCAATTTGGGGATAAGCTATCTTCAGTGCCAGGCCGGGAAAGCCCGCGCCCGTACCGACATCGACGAGGTTGTGCGGCACGCTGCCCCAGCTTTGAGCGCAGCGCAGCGAGTCGAGGAAGTGCCGCGACACGATCTCTGCCGGGCCGGTGATGGCGCTAAGATTGACGCGCCCGTTCCAGCGGCGCAACTCCTCAGCATACGTCGCAAATTGATCGAGCTGCGCTTTCGTCAATGGAATTTCCCATGCGGCGGCAGTTTCGGCAAGCATGTTCATCATGAATGGCTTTGGTATAAACCATGTTCGGCAATATATTCGACAACAGAGTCAGGCATGAGGTAGCGAAGCGGTCGTTTGTCTGCCGCGCGTTGCCGTAATTCACTGCTGGAAATATCAAGCCGTGGGCCATCGATCATGGTAAGCCGTTCGCGGAGTGCTGGCAACGCCGCAAAGAGCGGTTTCATGTTTAAGGTTATGCCCGGGCGCTGGACCGCGACAATGCTCGTAAGTTCAGGAATGCGTGCCGCCTCGCGCCAGCGTAGAAGATCGTTCAGGGCATCAGCCCCCAGAATAAAGAATAACTCACCCGGTTCTGCGTCATGGAAGGCTTGCAGTGTCGTCACGGTATACGATGGGCCGGGACGCGCGATCTCCACATCAGACACGCTGAAAAAGGTATTTGTCGCGCATGCCAGCCGTGCCATGGCAAGCCGGTGGTGCGCGTCAGCGCCGGGGCGGTGGGCCTTCAGCGGCTGGTAGGCGGCTGGCACAAAAAGAACGCGATCGAGAGCAAGAGCTACACGCACTTCCTCTGCGATCGCGAGATGTCCATAATGAATTGGGTCGAAAGTCCCGCCCAAAATGCCAATGCGATCAGTCATTGTTACGAAGCGTATTCGATCTCCATGCCTTCTTGCAACAAGTCCCACACAAGCCACGGCAGCAGCCGCTGGTCATCCTCGGAAAGATCGGTGATGTACGGCGCGATTAATTCGGCAATATCATGGCGGTCGAGCGCGTACGCGCGCGAGCCAAAGCGGTGATAAATGCGGATCGTCAGCAGGTCGGTTAACTCCTGCAAATCGTTTTCAGAAAGAACATCGCCATCGGCGTGCCAATGCCCTCGCATCGCCATCTTCAATACTCCTTAGACTACTTACCGCGATTTGGCCGACGGCGACCCTGCCCGCGTTCATAGCGCGCATCTGCCTGCGTATCGTTGGGGTAACGGCGAGCACGAGACCGGCGCATAACCTGCTCGTCATCTTCGTCGTACGCGCTGATCTGGCGCGCATCTTCCATGCCGCCTTCGAACATCTCTTCGGGCTCGCCCTGCTCCAGCAGCGTTGAGCCGATCAAGCTTTCGCCGATGTAGTCGAGCACCTCGCGAATGTCCTCATTG
>DASTWM010000087.1:0-15273 GCA_035765855.1 Roseiflexaceae bacterium | reverse complement strand
CAGAATGGCGAGCGCCACCGCCGCGCCGGGCAGATAGTTTTGCCCGCCCAGCAGCAAAATAAGGTCAGATGAAAGCACGGTCACGCCGAACGCAACCGGCCATGCAATCATCTGGAGCAGCATGACAGCATGGCGATACGTACGTAACAGCGCCGCTCGATCAGACACAGCATAACGCGCCAGCATGGGAAACAGGGCCGCCACAAAATAGGCCGGAATAATTGTCGTCATGTTGATCAGCTTGTAGGCCGCGTCGTACGTTCCCACCGCCGACGCATCGCTCACGCCGCGCAGAATCAGCACGTCAAAGCGGAAAAACACCACCAGCAACAAGCTGTTCAGCAACAGCGGAAAGGCTTCACGCAGCAGTTGCCACGCCGCCGCTTGCTCCCACACCATGCGCGCCCGAAACAGCAGCCGCTGTTGCAGCGCAAAAAAAAGCAGCCCGTTCAGAAGCGTTGTCACCAGCGCAACGCCCGCCAGCGCCACCACCCGCCCGCCCATGATAAATACCATCGTGCCAACCAGCACCCGCGCAATGTTGGTGAGCAGCGCCACAAGCGCCGGCACTTCCATGCGTTGAAACGCCTGAAATGAAGCCGAGCATGCCGACGCGAGCGCCGCGGGAAACAGATGCACCATGAGCAGCGCCAGCGCGCCAACGGCAGCGGCACTGAGTGGGTTGCCGATCAGCGCGTAGATACCGACCAGCGCGGCAGCAACCGGAATCAGCAACACGGAGATGCCGCAGCGCAGCAGCAGCGTGATGCTCCACAGCCGCGCCGCCTGCGTGTGGTCGGCGGCAACTTCGCGCACCGTGAGATCGTTTAATCCCCAATTGCTGATCGTGAGAAAATACTGGGCGGCAATCAGCGCGGCGAGAGCATAATCGCCATTGCCATCCGGGTGAAGAAAGCGCAGCATGACCGCCGCGAAGCCAAGATCGATCACCCGATTGACGAGATTGGCGGCGATTGGCAGCGAGCTATTCTTGAACACCCGCCGCGCCGCGTTGTCGGCGTCCTCGCGGTAGAAGCGCCGCCACAGCAGCACGGCCACGCCGAGCAGCGGCAGCAGCGCCAGCACGCCCAGCAGAAAGAGTTGTAAACGAGGTGTGAGCATGAGGCGGATTATAGCATGGGCGGGCCGTTACTGAAGGCCAGTCACCAGCCCGGCATACTTTTCCGCCAGAATGCGCGCCTGCTCGTCGCTGCTGCCCTCGGCGATGATGTGGAAGAATGGACCGTCCGGGTCGGGCAGGATCAGCACCCACTCATCACCCAGATCGATCTTGACGCCGTCGATCTGCTCCAGCCGCCGCTCGTGGTACTGCTGGTTCAGAATGCGCATGACTTTGCCCTTGTACTCCCAGCGGCACGGCACGCGCGTCTGGCTCACGTGGTATGGCGGCAGATCGTTGATGATTTCCGAAAAGGGAATATCCCGCAGCGTGAGCAGTTCCATGAGCTTCACGACCGTGAACATGCCGTCGGCAATCGGGTAGAAGCCGGGAAAGATGTAGCTGCCCGCGCCGTCGCCCAGCAGCAACATGTTGCAGTTGTCCGCCGCCGTGCGCATCAGTACCGACAGCGTGGCGCGCGTTCGGACAATCGTGCCGCCGTAGCGCTCCGCGATTTGCTCGAAGGCCAGTGGCGCAGTCACCGGCACGGCCACCGTGCCGCCGCCATTCACCGCCATGGTCAGCGCGGTGAGCGCGGCGAGCGCCTGCATGCCCGGCAAACGCCGCCCGGTATTATCCACAAGGAACAGCTTTTCACCGCTTGTGTCGAGCCGCGCGCCGAGATGCGCGCCAAGCACCGGCATGATCCGCGCCAGTCGGCTCATGCCTTCTTCAAAGCGCTGCGCCGTCTGAAACGTCAGCCGGTCGTCAAGGTTGGAGTTCAACGCGACCACATCGACTTCCAGCCGACGCAGAATGTTCGGCAGAATGCTGGCGGTGTTCGCGTTGGCGTAGTCCACCACGATCTGAAAATCGCGCGACAACGCGGGCCGCGCCTCGGTGCGGATGGCCTTGAGAAACGCTTCGGTGTAGCGCTGCTCCACATCCTCGGCATCATCTATTCGGCCAATCTCGTCGAGATAGGCGCGGCGATAATCCTCGCGAAAGAAGATGCCTTCGACCTTGCGCTCGGTCGCGGTGTCGATATCGAGGCCAGCGGAGTCGAAGAAGCGAATGTCGACCACGCGGCTGTCGAACGGCGAAAGCTGCACATGAATGCCGCCACTCGCGCCACTGGCATACGTCATATAGCGCGCGACCGGCGTCGGCACGCTGTGTGAGTCCGCCACGTTGACGCCTGCCGACGGCAGCCCGGCGATCATGGCGCGCTTGAGCATGCGCGGCGTGTAATGCGCGTCGCGGTTCATAATCACCGTCGAGCCGCGCGGCAGCGTCGCGCCAAAGGCCGCGCCGAGCTTCGCGCAGAACTCCGGCGTCAGGTCGATGTTGACCAGGCCCGTGATGCCGTTGCGCCCGAACAACACGCGCCGCCCCTGCGAACCCCAGATGATGCTGCTGGTGATCGTCGCGCCTTCGTCGATCTCTTTGCTGGGCCAGATCTTGACATTTGCGCCGATAACCGCGCCGGCGTTGATGATCGTCTGGTCGCCAACCACCGCGCCCTCGAACAGCACCGCGCGGCTCTTGATATTGCACTGCCGCATCACAATCGCGCCGCGCAGCTCGGCCCGCTCGCCGATATACGAATTGCGCCACAAAATCGAGCGATCAATCGTCGCGCGGGCGTCCACCACGGTGAAATCGCGAATAGCCGACGGGCCGTGGATGATCACGCCGCCTTTGATCTTCGCGCCATGGCCCAGGTACACCGGGCCGTTTAACTGCGCGTCGGGCGCAATCTCGGCGTCGCGGTCGATCCACACGCCGGGCCGCTCCTCATAGCCTACGCGCGGCAGATTGAGCTTGCCGAGCATGTAGTCGCGATTGGCGCGCATGTATTCTTCGATCGTGCCGACATCTGTCCAGTAACCTTGCGCGATATAGCCCTTCAGCGGGTCATTCTTGTGCAACATCCTGGGAAACACGTCTTTGGACCAGTCGGTGACGACACCGGACTGGATGTGCTTGAACACATCCGGGTTAAGCACATAAATGCCAGTATTGACCGTGTCGGAAAAGACCTCGCCCCAGCTTGGCTTTTCCAGGAACTGCTGCACATTGCTTTGCTCATCCACAATGATCACGCCAAACTCCAGCGGATTCGGCACGCGCGTCAGCGTGATCGTCGCCATGGATTTGCTATCTTCGTGGGCCGCAATAATGTCCGAAAGATTAAAGTCGGTCAGCGCGTCGCCGGAGATGACCAGGAACGGCTCTTGCAGCAATTTTTCAGCATTTTTGACGCTGCCAGCCGTGCCGAGCGGCTGTTCTTCAAGCGAATATTCGATGTGAACGCCATGGCCAGAACCATCGCCGAAATGATCCTGAATGACGTTGGCGAGATACTGCACCGTGATCACGACCTCGGTGATGCCATGGATTTTGAGCAATTCGATGATGTGCTCTATGACCGAGCGGTCAACGAGCGGCACCATTGGCTTCGGGCGATTGATTGTCAGGGGCCGTAGGCGCGAGCCCTCACCCCCGGCCATCACAACGGCTTTCATGGGCGTGGCTCCTCTCTGGTATTCAGGCAATCAGGTCGCGTGAGATGCGCGCATGACTGCATTGTCGTTTCCATTATGTCTGTCGTTCAAGTATAGCATGTGCGCCAGAGATTGGGCAACGCAATGCGGCGATTCGGGAAGCAGATGGATCGATAGTATAATCTTTTGTCACTGCTCGTTCGTCCATGGATTTAGTTTACAATTTTGTAATCTTCAACATCTTGTATTCAGATCGCTTCTGCGCTACAGTGGCAACGTTTGGTATACGCGGCGTTGATCATTCCCGGAGGACTTTACATCATGACTCGTCACGCCTTGCGCCGCCTTGGGCTGCTTCTGCTCGCTTCGCTCGCCTGTCTTCTGCCGCTTCGTGTCGCGCCGCAACCCAGCGCGCTGGCCGCGCCGCAGGCCGATGGATGGTCGCAAAGCTCGACGCCGATCGGGCCGGGCGTGCAACTCACGACCTTCTGGCAGGGCACGGCGCGCGGGCCAGTCGAAGGCGAATTCCTCACCGTCGACATCACCAATCCCAAGCTGTCGGTCAAGTTGCTCGGCGCAGGGCCGCTGGCCGCCGCGCAGCCAGTGTCACAGATGGTCGCGAACAGCGGCGCGATTGCGGGCGTGAACGGCGATTTTTTTGATATTTACCACACCAGCGCGCCCTACGGCATCGCTGTGTCGGACGGGCAGGTGCTCAAAGGGCCGATCTGGAACTGGAACCAGGCCGCGGGCATCGGGCAGGACGGCGTGGGCCGCATCGCCGACGTGAATGTGAATGGCACGGTGCGGCTGCCAGGCGGCGAGGTGCCGCTCAACGGCCTGAACCAGCATAACATTTCGGCGGGCTGCATCGGCGTGTACACCACCGTGTGGGGGCCGGCGTCGCGCGGGCGCGCGGTCGAGGGCGCGCAGGGCGTATTCGAGGTCACGGTGCAAAATGGCGTCGTGGTCGGCAAAGCGCCGTTCGCCGGTTCGGGCTGGATTCCGCCCGACGCCATGGTGCTGCTGGGGCGCGAAGGCGGCGCGCAAACGCTGTCCGCGCTCAATATTGGCGATCCGGTTTCGGTTGCGTACTGGCCATGGACGAATGCGCCCGCGCCGTTTCAGATGGCAGTTGGCGGCAAAACCGTGCTCGTGCGCGACGGCCAGATTCAAGACATGCAGGATAACAAGACCGATCCGCGCTCGGCAATTGGCTTTTCCGCCGACGGCCACACGCTGTTCCTCATGACCGTGAATGGGCGGCAGCGTGGCAGCCGCGGCCTGACGCTGCGCGAACTGGCAGTGCTGATGCAGCAGATCGGCGCGTTCAACGCCATGAACCTGGACGGCGGCGGCTCCTCGACCATGCTGGCGCGCAAGCCGGGCGACGCGGGCGCGGAGGTTGTGAACCATCCGTCGAACGGCTTCGAGCGTCCGGTACCGAATGCAATTGGTATTATTGCCGCGCCGGGCAGCGGCCAGCTCCATGGCCTGCGCGTGCTCCCGGCAGTGCGTGAAACCGCCAACCAGGTATTTCCCGGCCTGTCGCGCACGCTGATCGCCAAAGGCTTCGACGAGAACTACGGCCCCGCGCCAATTGAGAAACTGGAATGGGAATCGACCACGCCCGCCAACGGCACCTTCGAGCCGGGCGGCGTGTTTCGCGGCGGGCAGCCCGGCACAGCCTGGGTGCTCGCGCATGGCGACGGGCCAGCCGGGCGCAAGCAGAGCGACGGCTACCCGGTGAACGTGCTCGGCTATCTCGCGCGCATCGCCACCACGTCGGCAGGCATGACGCTGAACGCTGGCAGCCCGCCCGCTTATTTCGGTGTGACTGGCTACGCCGGAGACGGGCAGGCGACGAGCATTGAAACCCGCGACGTTTCGCTGAACTACGATCAGTCAATTGTCGACATCACGCCAGTCAGTCCCGATGTGTTTCAGGTCACGCCCAGGGTCGAGCATGGCTCGACAACCGTGGCGCTAAGCGTCGGCGGCTACACCACGGTGTTTCCGATTTTTATCGGATTGCAAAGCGTGGTGGCGGCCGAGTTCGAAGATTTGAACGGCTGGTCGTACGTTGGCGGCAACGCGGAAGGCGCGATCGGGCATGGACCGGGGCAGAGCGGCCAGGGCTTGCAGATGCAGTATAATTTCGCGCAATCTACGGATCCGCGCACGGCCACGACCAGGATCGACCCGCCGCTCGCGCTTCCGGGCGAGGTGCTGACTGTCGGCGCGTGGGTGCATGGCAGCGGACAGGGCGAGCATCTGGTGTTCAACCTTCAGGCTGCCGACGGCACAGCGCTTGATCTGGAAGGCCCGCGCATCACATGGAACGATTGGCAGTATATCGAGGTCAACCTGCCAGCAGGCGTCAATTATCCGGTCCATCTGGTCGGCATGACCGCGCGCGAAGCCGACCCGACGCGCCAGTACAGCGGGCAGGTAATCTTCGACGGTCTGGGCGTGAAGACAATCCAGCGCTAACCCGGATCGACGGCCAGGCAGCGCACACAAAGATTGCGGGTATAATCTTTGTGTGCGCTGCTTTTTATAAGGATGACAACCATGAGCGATCTGCTTACCTCGGTTCGCGCGGTGCTGACCACCACACCGCTGCGCTGGCTCCAGATGGCTGAAACGATACCCGCCGCGCTGCTTCAGCGGCCCGCCGCGCCCGGCGAGTGGTCCGCGCTTGAATGCCTGCATCACCTGATTAACACTGAACAGTACGTGTTTCCCGTGCGCATCCAGGCGTTCATGAGCGGGCAAGATCTTCCAGATTTCAACCCGAATGCGCATGGCAGCACATTCGATAGCACGACAGCGCCGCTTGACATGGCGACGCTGTTCGCGCAACTGCGGACAGCGAATCTCGCCAGGCTGACGGACATCAGCCCCGCCGATCTGGATCGGCAGGCCACCCATGCCAGGTACGGACAAGTAACGTTGCGCGAGATGCTGAATCACTGGGTCGCGCACGATCTGTCGCACACGGTGCAGGCCGAGGAAGCGCTCATGCAGCCGTTCATGGACGGATGCGGGCCATGGCGCAAAAACTTCGCCGCGCATGAGGTTCAGCAAATCAAAAAATAAGAAAGCAAGAAGAAGTTATGCATGCAGATGTCGTTATCGTTGGCGGCGGCGTGATCGGCATGAGCGTCGCCATGCACCTGGCGCGCGCGGGCTGCACGAATGTGATGGTGCTGGAGCGCGGCACGGTGGGCTGTGGCAGCAGCAGCAAGGGCGTGGGCGGCTTCCGGCAGCAGTTCGACACCGAAATCAACGTTCGCCTGTCGCAACTCAGCCTGCCGACCCTGCTGGAATTGGGCGACCAGATTGATATACAACAACACGGCTACCTGTACCTTGCGCTGAACGCAGAGTCGCTGGAGCGCATTGAGGCCAAAGCGCGCCGGCAGCAGGGCTGGGGCGTGCCGGTCGAGTTCCTCGATCATGATGAGGTGGCGCGGCGCTGGCCGTTTTTGCACAGCGACGATGTGCATGGTGCGGCCTTCTGCGCCGCCGATGGCTATGCGCGTCCGGCGCTGGCCGTGCAGGCCTACGCGCGCGAGGCGCAGCGCCTGGGCGTGCAGGTCGTTGAGCATGCCGAGGTCACGGGCGTGGAAACCACCGACCATGGCACAGGTCGGCGCGTGGTCGCCGTGCAGACCGCCGATCAGCGGATTGCGACCGATTGGCTGGTGAACGCCGCCGGGCCACATGCAGCGGTTGTGGCTGCCATGGCAGGCGTGACGCTGCTGGTTTCGCCGCTCAAACGGCAGGTTTTCACCACCGCGCCATGCCCGTCGGTGCCACGCGCCGCGCCGCTGACGATTGACGAAACGAGTGGTTTTCACTTTCGGCCTGACGGCGCGGCGGTGCTGCTGGCGATGTCGGACGGCGAGCAACTTGGCGTGGAGGATTTCACGCTCGATCATGCGTTTGGCGCGGAGGTGCTGCGGCACGCGCGCCAGCGCCTGCCCGCGCTGCACGCTGTTGCACTGGCGGATGGGCGCGCGGGACTGTACGAAATGACGCCCGACGCGCACCCGGTGCTTGGTCCGGTGCCAGGGATGCAAGGATTTGTCTGCGCATGCGGCTTCAGTGGTCATGGCTTCATGCACTCGCCAGCGGCGGGCATGCTGGCCGCCGAATACATCACCAGCGGGCAGGCATCTTCGCTCGACATCGCGCCGCTGAGCATCACGCGCTTTGCGGAAGGACGGCTACTCGGCAGCGGGCACACGCTGTAGATGGACATGCTATAATAAGCACGGCTAAACAGCCGCTGCGTGGATGCGGAGAGCTTGCATGAATTTTATTGATCTTATTTTTATCCTGCTGCTGCTTGGTGGCCTGGCGCTTGGTTTTTTTCAGGGCACTATTAAGCTGATTATTGCGATTGTCGCGTTTTACGTCGGCATTGTGTTAGCCAGTTTATACTTTCTGATTGTGGGGGATTTCTTCCGCCGCCGCTTTGCGTCAACCCCACAGGTGGGCCAGATCACCGCCTTCGCGCTCATTCTGTTAGTCAGCTTTCTGCTGCTGCTGATTGCGGGCTTGTATACATTTCGCTACGCGCGCATTCCAGCCAGCCTGGATTTTCTCGATCGCGTGGTCGGAAGCCTGTTGGGGCTTATTCTGGGAGCGCTCTTTTTGGGCATGCTGGCGATTGTGCTGGCGAAACTTTTTATCGAGCGCGATGTCGCCGGTGCTATCGATTTTCCGGTCATGGGCTTTCTGCAAACGCGCATTCGCACATCGTTTCTGCTCCCGTATTTTCGGGATTATATTTTGCCGCTTATTTACAGCTCGGTGCGGCCTGTGCTGCCGCGCGAAGCTGATATCATTTTTACGACACGATAAATGCCGATTAGTCAACAAACACTTGAAACACTTGAATTTCCACCTGTTCTTGAGCGTTTAGCTCGCTACGTTTCGTTTTCTGCCTCGCGCGAACTTGCCATGGCGCTGCTGCCAGGCACCGACATCGCCGAAGTGCGCGCCCGGCTGCGCCGCACCACCGAAGCGCGCTTGCTGCTGAACGAGCAGCCCGACGTGAGTATTGGCGGGGCGCGTGATGTGCGCGGGCCAGCCCGCCGCGCCGAACGGGGCGGGGTGCTGGACGCCGCGACATTTCTTGAGATTGCCACGACGCTTGCAAGCGCGCGGCAGTTGCGGCGGACTTTGCGGCAGCTTGAGCCGGAGCGCATGCCGATCCTGTATGAGCTTGGCGCTGATCTGCCGCATTTGCCGGAGATCGAGGACGCAATCGCCCGCACGGTTGGCGAGGATGGCACAGTGCTAGACAGCGCCAGCCCGCAGCTTGCCCGCCTGCGCAGCGAGGTGCGGATCGCGTTCCAGCGGCTGCAAGACCGGCTGCAAAGCATGATCAGCACGTCGCAGTACGGCGACGCGCTCCAGGAGCCGATCATCACGATTCGCAATGGCCGCTACGTCGTGCCGGTCAAGGCGTCGCACCGGCGGGTGGTGCGCGGGCTTGTGCATGATCAATCGTCGAGCGGCGCTACGCTGTACGTCGAGCCGATGGTTGTGGTGGAGATGAATAACCGCTGGCGCGAACTGCAAAGCGCGGAAGAAGAAGAGGTTGCGCGCATTCTGGCCGAGCTTTCCGAGCGGATCGGCGCGCAGGCAGCGGCGATCATTGGCGGCGTGGAAACGCTGGCCGTGATCGATCTGGCGCTGGCCATGGCGCGCTATGCCGACGCGCTCAACGCTGTGGAGCCAGAAATAGTTCAAAGTCCAGAGTTCAAAGTTGAGGGTTCGGCTGAAGCCGACGTTAGCATAAACTCAAAACTCAAAACTCAGAACTCAGAACTCTTGTTGACCCAGGCTCGCCACCCGCTGCTCGAACAGCGCACGGTCGTGCCGACTGACCTGTGGCTTGGCGGCGAGTTCCGGCTGCTGCTGATCACTGGCCCGAACACCGGCGGCAAAACCGTCGCGCTGAAGACCACCGGGCTGCTGGCGCTCATGGCGCAGGCTGGCATGCACATCCCGGCGCAAGCGCCGTCGCGGCTGCCGGTATTTCAGCAGATCTTTGCCGACATCGGTGACGAGCAAAGCATCGAGCAAAGTTTGTCAACATTCTCGTCGCACATGACCAACATCATCCGCATTTTGCGGGCGCTTGAGGAGCCGATCGACCGCGAGCGGCTGCTGCGCGGCGAGGAGATCGACTGGTCGGAGACGGAAGGCCCGGCGCTGGTGCTGCTCGACGAACTTGGCGCTGGCACCGACCCGGTGGAAGGCGCGGCGCTGGCGCGCGCGATCATCGGGCGGCTGCTCGATTTGAATGTGCTTGGCATTGCCACGACTCATTATGCCGAGTTGAAGGCTTTTGCCTACACCACCGAAGGCGTCGAGAATGCGTCGGTCGAGTTCGATGTCGAGACGCTCGCGCCGACCTACCGGCTGACGATCGGCATTCCTGGTCGCTCGAACGCGCTCGCGATTGCCACGCGGCTGGGACTCGACCCGGAGTTGGTCGAGCAGGCGCGCGGCACGATGACCCATGAAGAAGTGCAGGTTGAAGATCTGCTGGCGGGCATTCGCAACGAGCGCGAGGCCGCCGCCGCCGAGCAGAACCGCGCGGCCCAACTGCGCGAGGATGCGGAAAAGTACCGCGACCGTTTGGCGGACGAGTTGCGCGAATTCGAGCAGCAGCGCGAGGCCGAGTGGCAGGCGGCGCAAAATCAGATCGAGAACGAGTTGCGCGAGGTGCGTAACCAGTTGCGCCGCCTGCGCGATGAAGTCGGATCGGTGTCGGTGACGCGCCAGTGGATGGCCGACGCCGAGCAGCGACTGCAAGCGCTGCGAACCGCTGTGCCGGAGCAGGCACCCGGCCCACGGCGAGTCGTGCCTGCCGCGCCCGCCACGCCGCAACCTTCGCAGCCGCGCCCGATTCAGGTCGGCGACACGGTGCATGTGCGCTCGATTGGTCTGACGGGCGAGGTGCTGGCGATTGATGAAGAGGACCAGACCGCCGAAGTGCAGGTCGGCGGCTTCCGCATGCAGGCCGATTTACGCGAGCTGCGCCGCGAGAAAGGCGAGCGCCAACGCCAGGACGCACGCCGTGCAACACCAGCCCGCTCGTCGCTGCCGCCCGTGCCAGATGTCAGCATGTCGTTTGACATTCGCGGGTGGCGGGCCGCCGAAGTAGCTGAAAAGCTCGACCGCTATCTGAACGATGCGTATCTGGCGGGCATGCCGTCGGTGCAAATCATTCATGGCAAAGGCACGGGCGCGCTCCGGCAGGTCGTACGCGACGTGGTATCCGGCCATCCGCTGGTCGCTTCATTTGGCGGCGGCGGGCAAGAAGGTGGCGATGGCGTCACGGTTGTGCGCCTCGTCGAACGCTAGAAAACAACGCAACACAACAATGGAGAGCATAGAGGCTCGGCGGTAGAGAAGCGCAACCTGCATACCGCCGGTCGTCTATCAGCAACTATGATGTCACCAACAATCGTCTTGCTCCTGCTTCTTCTCGCGCTGGTGCTGCCCGTCGTCGGCGCGGCAGCCCTTCGGCTGCTGATCCCGCGCTTATCCGCCCGGCAGTTTTACATCGGCGCAGCAGCGGTGTTCGTGATCGCTGTGGCAAGCGTCGGGCTGCTGGCGCGTAGCAACATCGACGACGTGCAGGTTGGCAATTTAACGCTGGTGCTGCCGGTTTCTGGCATGGATAATGGCGACCTGGCGCTTGCGAATCCGAGCCTCGGCAGCGACACCGCGCCCGTCAGCAATACCAATGCCCTGAGCATGACCGCGCCGGTTACACGTTCGACTGAGATAAGCACGACGACCATGCCAGTGGCGGCACCAACGGCTGTGGTACAAGCCACCGAAGCCGCGCCGACCGAAGCGCCCACTGCGACACCAACGGCAACTGCCGCGCCGACCGAAGCGCCGACGCCAACCGAAGAACCGACTGCGGTGCCGCCAACCGAGCCGCCACCGACCGAGCCTCCGCCGCCACCGACGGAAGCCCCGAAACAGCAGACGTACACAGTGAAAAAGGGCGACACGCTCCGCAGCATAGCGGAAAAATTCGACGTAAGCGTCGAGGCGCTGCTGAATGCCAACAACCTCACGGCCAGGCAAGCCGACGCATTACATATCGGCCAGAAGCTTGTTATTCCCTAACATGAACACCCAACTCTTCAAAAGATGCGCACCTTTGATGCTCATAATTCTTGCGGTGGTGAGCGGTGCGCTCCTTGCCGCGTGCGCGGCAGGCCCGGTGCCTGCAACCAGCGCGCCGACCGAGCATACCGTGAATCTGCCGCTCGCAGCCGCGTCTGCGCCGACCAGCATGCCCACCAGCATGCCCACCGCCGCGCCGACCAGCACGCCAACAGAAACACCGACCGCTGTACCAACCGCGACGCCAGCGCCTTCGCCGACGCCGGAGCCGCAGGTTGCTGGCTACGCCGGCTACACCGTCGCGGATGGCGATACGCTCGAAAGCATCGCCGCAAAAAGTGGCAGCACGCCCGAGATGATTCGGCAGTACAACGCGCTGAGTGGCGAGCCTGCCGTGGGCCGCGCGCTGATTGTGCCAGAGGTCGCTGGCAAAACTGGCACGCTGGAAAGCGAACCGATTCTGGTGGAGCGCGGGCGCAGCGACCAGCCATGGGTCGCGCTGACGCTCGATGCGGGCGCGAGCGCCGCGCCGGTGCCGCAGATTCTCAAGACGCTGCGCGAGCACAACGTCAAAATTACGTTTTTCCTGACCGGCCAGTTTATTAAAGATAACCCCGATCTCGTGCGCCAGATCGTCGCCGACGGTCATGAGATCGGCAACCACTCGTTCAATCACCCCGACTTCCGCAAGATTGACGATGCGACGCAGCGCGAGGAACTGGACAGCACAGAAGCATTGATGCAGGAAACCAGCGGCGCGACGACGCGGCCATTCTTCCGCCCGCCGTTCGGCGCGTACAACAAGCAGGTGCTCCAGACGGTCGAAAGCGAGGGCTACCTGCCAATCTACTGGACGTTCGATAGCCTCGATTCGGTAGGCGAACCAAAATCGCCTGCGTTCCTGCTGGAACGCATCACCGGCCACCTGCCGCCAGAGCAGATGCGCGGCGCGATCATTCTGGCGCACTGCGGCTCGCAGCCCACCGCCGACGCTTTGCCCCAGATTCTGGATCGCTTCACTGCCATGGGCTTCGAGGTCAAGAAGCTGTCAGAGGTATTAGGTACGTAGCAGCCTCGTACGCAACGTCTGCTTGTTCCCAAGCGTCATGCCGTCTGTGGCATGGCGCTTTATGATCATTGGATGAGGTGCTTCACTTCGTGAAGTATGACCATGCTCGTTACACCGCAGGCAGCACAACGGAGATAACTTTCCTACTACGCTGTAAACACCAGTTGCCCGCCGGGATGCGAAAGCGTCAGCCGCGTGCCTTCAATTGTATAGCTCGTGGTCGCCGCGAGTGCCTGCAAGAACTCCTGCTCCTGCTGCATCACGTCCGGCGCGCATGCCTTCCTGGTTGTGATAATATCGTTGCTGACCATGAGAGCGCCGTTATTCAATGTGTACGTACCGATGTAGCTGTTGCAGCCCGCCGAGCCAGCCACGCGCCCATCGGCAAACGTCGCCGTGATGCTCGTTCCAGCAAGTAGCGACCTGGCCGTCTCGCCGCTCACAAACGTGGTCAGTTGCCATGGCGTGCCTTCCAGGGTCCGATCGGCCTCCGGCTCCATCCGCGTGAAGCGTAGAAAGCCGTCATCGTAGCCAAGCCGGAGAGTGTCACCCTCGCGCGCCCATGTCGTCACCGAACGCAGTGCCGCCACAATCTGATCTTCCTGTTGCATGATCGGCTCCGGGCACGCCATCAGCGTTTGCACCATGTTCGAGAAGGTTATCTGCTGCCCATTCACCGTGTAATCGCCCCCGAACGAATTGCACCCAAGCGATCCGCTCACCTGTGTGTCGATGAACTTCAGGGTAATCGTCGTGCTGTCCAATGGCTGCTGCGGATTGTCCTCAGGACCGTACGCGACCAGCCGCCACTCCGTGCCAACAAGTGCTGATGTATTCGTTTCCGTGCTTTCCGGCGTCGGCGCGCTCACCGACGGCGCAGCTGGCTCAGGAACGCCGCAAGCTGCGAGCATAATCAGCATGCTCGTCAGCATAATCCGTAACCACATGTGAAAACTCCTTTCTTTCTTACACCTATCTCATGACGCTCATGCCCATCACGACGTTCCCGGCCGAATCTTTGGCGTAGTCAATGAAATCGAATATAATGGCAACAGAACGCGTTGTACGCACAATGTTATTTGATACGGAGCAGAGTTACTGATGACCTCCAAACCCCAGGAACGTCCCGCCGAAATGGCGAAAGCATATGAGCCGCAGCAGGTCGAGCAGCGGCTGTACGAGTGGTGGGAAACGAGCGGCTTCTTTACGCCGCAGATTGAGCCAGATCGCGAGCCGTTTGTCATGTCCATGCCGCCGCCGAATGTGACCGGCGAACTGCACATGGGTCACGCCATGTTCGTGACGATCGAGGACGTAATGGCGCGCTGGCATCGCATGCTCGGCGAACCGACGCTGTGGCTGCCGGGCACCGATCATGCCGGTATCGCGACGCAGCTTCAGGTCGAGCGGATGCTTCGGAACGAAGGAACCAGCCGCCAGGAGGTCGGGCGCGAGGAGTTTCTGCGGCGCACATGGGAGTGGAAGAACAAGTACGGCGGCGAGATCACGCGCCAGTTGCGGCGGATCGGCGCGTCGTGCGACTGGAGCCGCGAGCGCTTCACGCTCGATCCCGGGCTGTCGCGGGCGGTGCGGGCGGCCTTCAAGCGCCTGTACGACGATGGGCTGATCTATCGCGGCTACCGTCTGGTCAACTGGTCGCCCAACCTGCAAACCGCCGTGTCCGACCTTGAGGTCGAATACGAGGAGCGGCAGGTCAGCATGTGGCATGTGCGCTACCCGCTGGCGAGTGACGATTGGCAGCCGGGCGAGTGGGGTTCAGGTGCCTGGGCCAAAGGCGCGACGGAATACATCACTGTGGCGACCACCCGGCCAGAGACGATTATGGGCGATACGGCGGTGGCGGTCAACCCGGACGACCCGCGCTACAAGCACCTGATTGGCCGCATGGTCGTGCTGCCCGCCGTCGGGCGGCTGGTTCCGATTATCGGCGACGAGCATGCCGACCCGCAGTTCGGCACCGGCGCGGTGAAGATTACACCCGCCCACGACCCGAACGACTATCAGGTTGGCCTGCGCCACAATTTGCCCATGATCAACATCATGAACAAGGACGCCACGCTGAACGAGGAAGCCGGGCCATACGCCGGGCAGGATCGTTTTGTGGCGCGCAAGAATCTGCTGGCCGATCTTGAGAAGGAAGGGCTGCTGGTCGAAACGCGCCCGCACACCATGTCGGTCGGCATCAGCCAGCGCGGCGGCGAGATCGTCGAGCCGATGCTGAGCGAACAATGGTTCGTGGATGTCAAACCCATGGCAGAAATGGCGCTGGCTGCCGTTCGCGAAGGCCGTACGCGCATTATTCCCGAACGCTTCGAGCGCGTGTATTATCACTGGCTGGAAAATATTCAGGATTGGTGTATCAGCCGCCAGTTGTGGTGGGGCCA
>DASTWM010000086.1:0-11208 GCA_035765855.1 Roseiflexaceae bacterium | reverse complement strand
GGATCAGTTAGAGCAGCAGATTCGCGATCTCGCGTGGCTGCCGCTGCCGCTGGTGTTCAAACATGGCGATTTTCAGCCGGGAAATATTCTCGTTGACGGCGGCACAATCGCCGTGATCGATTGGGAGTTCGGCCAGGCCCGCACCCTGCCGCTGCTCGATATCTTCGGCTTCCTGGCGCGCACGCATGCGCGCTGGTATGGGCTGGAAGAGATGGATGGCTATCTGGAGGATTACCTGGCCGGGTTCGAGGAGACGTTTTTTGCGGGCGGTAGTTTTGCGGCAATAGCAGCGGATTACATCGCGCGCGCCTGCATGGCGCTCGGGATTGACATGGCGTGGGTGCCGTTGCTTTTCGCGCTGTTTGTCGTGACCGAGGCGAACAAGTATTACACGCTGCTCAGCCAGCGCGCCGAACGTGGCTATGTCTATCTGCTCAACAGCCGGGCAGGCCGAATCGGCGGCTCGTACGCGCAGCAGCTTGCGCGCCAGAAGCAGATCTGGCTGCTGGGCTACCTGGCCGAGCATGCTGATCGGCTGGTCTTTGGCCCACCTGGAGCCATGCTGCCGCATGCTGCGGCGGTGCGGACTGCGGCGGACATGCAGGCGCGCGACGGCGGGCATACCAGTCATTTGCCGAATAACAGATGAGGATGCGAGATGATCACGCTCCAGAACAAACAACAATTAATGACCAAACACTACAACTTTCATGACATTCTTCGCGTTGCGATCCATACGGATAGTCATGAGGCCATCCGCGAATTTCAGGCCGAATACGGCGCGTATGAGGCTCCCGCAGGCCCAGCCGATCTGGAGGTAACGATTGCGCCGTTCGAGGTCCAACCACGGGCAGGCGCGCGCCATCTCGGGCGCTACCGGATCGACGGCGAATGGATTGACGGCGCGGAGCACTACAAAGTCGCGCGCTGGCACTTCGCGCTGCGCGGGCTGGCCGCGCCGGCGACCGAGTTGTACTTTCACGGTGGCGTCTTCGCGCTCTTCTTCCTCCAGCACTTTTTCATTGAGCAGATCATGCGCTTCAGGATGCTCCAGAAGGATGTCGCGTTCGTGCATAGCGGCTGTGTCGCGGAGCAGTGCCGGTCGGTGCTGTTTCCGGGGCCGGGGCAGGTCGGCAAAACAGCACTGGCCCTCCAGCAGGCGGTGCTCGGTCGGCAGTTTCAATCCGAGGACTACACTTTTCTTTCTGCAAACGGGCAGACCTACAGCTACCTGCGGAGACTGCATCTTTCCGACCACGTCCATGACGCATGCCCGGAAGCGACCCAGGGATTGAACATGCGGCATCGGCTGGCGATCAAAACCAAACTGTTGATCTACTACATGACCATGAAATATGCCGATCTGTCCGAGTCGGTCGCGCTGCCGGACGTGGTGCCGCATGCCCGCACGATCGACCGGGCGGACCTGGGAACGGTGCTGCTGCTGACCAGCGCCGACGGCACGCAACTCGCTGGCCCGCGCCCGGCTGCGCGCGATGACGTGCTTCAGCGCGTCGCGGCGGTCAATTGTCTGGAAGGCAAACCATTCTACAACGTCTACCTGGCGGCGCAGTACAACGGCGAAGTTCCCCCGCTGGCCGAGTGGTGGGCGCGGGAACGTGACATCTTGCAGCGCGCGTTCGCCGACGCCGCCTGCTATGAACTGATCGTGCCGCGCCAGGCTCCCCGGCGCGCGACGGTGCTTGAAGGGATGCGACACGCCATGATCCAGGCATTCAAGGAGCTAGGCAATGAACCAGCGATATCAGCAGAGCGGCCCAATCTCCAGCCGATTACGCGCTAGCCTGTTCAGCGGCTCGGTTGCGCTGTTCGGCGGGCTGATGGTCAGCAACATCATCGCCTATCTGTACCAGATGCTGATGGCGCGCATGCTGTCGCCTGCGGAATATGGCGTGCTGGTGACGCTGACCTCAGTTTCGTATGTACTGCTGGTGGTCATGCGCACCTTCCAGGCCTGGGTCATTAAAGCGGTGGCGTCGGATGCTGAGGCCGGGCATGCGCGCGGGGTCTTCCTCGCCGCGCTAGCCTCGTTCGCGCCGATCGGGCTGGTATTGCTGCTGCTTCACTGGCTGGCCGGGAGCTGGGTCGCCGATTTCCTGCATCTTGGCACCACGACGCCGGTGATCGCGCTTGGCCTGTACACATTTTCGTCGTTTCTTGTTCCAGCGCCGCGCGGCGTGCTGCTGGGCTTGCGGCGCATGCACGCCGGCAGCCTGGTCCATATTCTGGAACCGCTGATCCGTCTGCTGGCCGGGGTGCTGCTGGTCTGGTGGGGGTTCGGCGCAAGCGGTGGGATCGGTGGCTTTGCCGTCGGCAATCTGCTGACGTTCGTCGCCGCGACGGTGTTGATCTGGCCGTTGCTGCGCCAGCGCACACCCGCCCCGGCGATCAGGTTCGGTGGATTGGATCGCTATGCGGTGTTCATGCTATCGGTGAATACCTGCCTGATGATTATCGGGAGCGTGGATCAGGTCGCCGTGAAGCATTTCTTTTCCGATCATGTGGCGGGAAATTACGCGGTGGCATTTCTGCTCGGCCGGATCATCAGTATGACGACGCTGGCGTTGGGCTGGGTGATCTTCACTCGCACCGCCACGCTGCCGCCCGACGATCCCGGGCATGCGCGCGTGCTCCTGAAGGGCATGGCGCTCATGGGCACGATCGCGGTCGCGCTGGCGTGCGGCTACCTTGCCATGCCCGCGCTGGCCGTGCGCCTGATGGGCGGCGCGCAGTACACCAGCGCGACCAGCTATGTCGGATTGGTGGGAGTGGAGATGACGCTTTTTGCGTTTGTGTATATTCAAGCCTATTTTCAACTCTCGATCAAGCGCATGCAGGCGCTCTGGCCGCTGCTCATTGCAACAGTGCTGGAGATCGCGCTGCTGGCGCGCTATCACGCTTCGGTTCAGCAGATTTTGTTCGGCCTGATCGGTGTGATGGCCGCACTGCTGGTCTGCGTCTCAGTGATCTCATGGGCCATTTTGCGGCAATTGCGACAACCTGCCGCAAACCGCAGCGGCGTGATCGAAGCAGTTGGCGTCGAGAGTCGGGCGATCTAGCGCTGGAGAAAGGAAAGGTATGCTATGCCGAACGCATGCATGGTCGTCCACGCAACCTATCCTGATGACGCGCGGGTGCGGCGTGAAGCCGAGACTCTGCTGGGTGATGGCTGGCAGGTTGACGTCGTCTGCATCCGTGGCAGCGGCGAGCCGCCAGTTGAGGTATGCAACGGCGCGACGGTTTATCGGCTGCCGGTGCAACGGCATCGCGGCCAGGGCCTGGCGGTGTACCTGCTTGAGTATGCGAAGTTCTTTGCGCTGGCCTCGTACCGGATCATGCGGCTGCACCTGCGGCGCGGCTACGATGTCGTGCAGGTACATAACATGCCGGATTTCCTGGTGTTCACGGCGCTCGCACCGCGCCTGCTGGGCGCGCGCGCGGTGCTCGACATCCACGATCTGGTGCCGGAGCTATACGCGGCCCGGTTCGCGGGCGGCGCAGATAACCCGGCTGTGCGACTGACGCGCTGGGTCGAGCGGGCCAGCATCGCCTTCGCCGATTATGTGCTGACGGCCGGCGAGCCGTTCCGACGCCGCCTGCTTGCGCGTGGTGTCGCGCCGGAGAAGCTGACCGTAATCATGAACAGCGCCGATCCGCAGTTGTTTCATCCGCTGCCGCTCTCCCCAGCGCCACGCGCGGATCGCTTCACGCTGGTGTACCACGGCGGCCTGTACGAACGCTATGGGCTGGATATCGCCATCCGCGCCATCGCCCAACTGCGCGATCAGATTCCCGAACTGCGGCTGCTCATCTACGGCGAAGGCGAGGCATCCGACGACCTGGCGCGCCTGGTTGCCGAACTGCACCTGGAAGAGCAGGTGCAACTGTGCGGTTACGTGGCGATTGATGAGATTCCTGAGCGGATCGCCGGCGCGGACCTGGGCGTGGTTCCGTATCGCAGCAATCCATTCACCGACATGCTTTACCCGACCAAAGCGTTTGAATGTCTGGCCATGAATATTCCGGTGATCACATCGCGCACCGAGGCGATGGCAGAACTGTTTGCCGGTATTGACGACATGTTTTTCGAGCCAGAAAACGTCACGGACCTGGCACAGCGCATCGCAAGCCTGTATCAATCGCCGGAACGCCGCCGCCGCCTGCTGCACGATGCCCAGGCCGCCTATGCGCCCTATGCCTGGGAAAACCAGCGGCGCGAGTATACCATGCTGCTGCGGCGCCTGATCGCACCGCAGCATCCTGTGCCGCATACCGTTCGCTGATTAGCGAGCAGGAGGAACGATCATGCAACAGGATCAACTGCTGCACATCCCGAGCGAGGCCGTCGTATCGCAACCGGCGGCGTACCACGGCAAGCGCGTGTTCGATCTGGTGCTGGGAGTCATCATCCTGATCGTTTTCGCGCCGCTGATGCTGATCATGGCGCTGTTCATCAAGCTGACCTCGCCGGGACCGGTGTTGTACCGGCAGACGCGGCTGGGTAAAGATGGCTGCCCGTTTACCTTTTACAAGTTTCGCACGATGTACGAAGGGGTGGATCATGAGGTTCACCGCCAGTATGCCGAGTCCTTCATCCGCAACGAACTGCCCGAACAGCAGTCGCATGATGAAGCGTCTCCGGCAATCTTCAAGCTGACCCAAGATCCGCGTGTCACGAGCGCCGGTTATTTCCTGCGGCGCAGCAGCATGGACGAACTCGCCCAGATTTTTAATGTGCTGAAAGGCGATATGAGTCTGGTTGGCCCGCGCCCGGCCCTGCCATATGAACTGCCCGTCTACCAGGAGTGGCACAAAGCGCGGCTCCAGGCCATCCCCGGCATGACCGGCCTGTGGCAGGTGCGCGGGCGCTGCCGGGTGCCGTTCGACGAGATGGTCCGCATGGATCTCGAATATATTGCGACTCAATCGTTGGGGCTTGATCTCAAGATTCTGCTATGGACTATTCCGGCAGTGATCTCGGCAGAGGGAGCCGGATAATGAAAGGAGCGCGTCTGTGAGTCTCACACAAGCACGTCCGCCATCCATGATTGACACAACGCCACCGCTGATCGTTCAGGAGTTGCTGTCGCAGCGCGTGCTCAACATTGGCGTGATTGGCTATGGGTATTGGGGTCCGAAGATTGTTCGGAATTTCCAGGAGATTCCAACAACTCGCATCGCCATGGTTGCCGATCTTAACCCGGCGCGGCTCGCAGCCGCCTACCAGGCTGCACCGCGCTGCTCGGTGACGCATGATTATATCGAGTTGCTTGAATCAGATGTTGATGCGGTAATTGTAGCAACACCGATCTCAACCCATTTCCGCATTGCCAAAGACTGCCTGCGTTACGGGAAGCATGTGTTGATCGAAAAGCCGCTGGCGCGCAGCCGCGAAGAAGGCCAGCAGTTAATCGATCTGGCGGAGGAGCGCGGGCGGGTGCTCATGGTCGGGCATACGTTTGAGTACAACCCGGCGGTCGAGATGCTGCGCGAGATTGTTGCCAGCGGCGAGATCGGGCGGGTGTACTACGCATACACATCGCGCACCAACCTCGGCATCTTCCAGCGCGATATCAACGTGCTGTGGGACCTTGCGCCGCACGATCTCTCGATTCTCCTGTATGTGCTCGGTCAGGAACCAATCAACGTAAGTGCATGCGGGCAAGCCTGCGTGCAGCCCGGCATCCATGATGTTGCCCGCATGACGGTGAACTTTGCTGACTGCGTGCAGGCATACATCCATGTCAGCTGGCTTGATCCCTGCAAAATCCGCCGAATCACGATTGTCGGGGATCGCAAGATGGTGGTGTACGACGATGTCGAGATGCTGGAGAAGATTCGCATTTACGACAAAGGGGTTGAACAGCCGGATTATACCAACAGTTACGGGGAATTTCAGCTTTCCTATCGCTCGGGAAGCATCACTATTCCCTGTGTCGCACCAACCGAACCCTTGAAAGTAGAGTGCGAGCATTTCGCCGAATGCATCATGAACGGCACGCGCCCGCGCAGCGATGGCCGGGTTGGTTTGAAAGTCGTCAAAATCCTGGAGAGCGCCGAACGGTCGTTGCTGAACGGCGGGATCTGCGAACCGATCAATTGGTAATGTCCGCGCCAAGTTTCTGTATTGCATGCCAATGTGGCGTGGATGAACAATTGTCAGAGAAGAGTTTGGGATCATGGATTTCACAAACGTATTGCGTGTGGTGCGCCGATGGCCGTGGCTGATCCTTTCCGTGGTAGCCGTCACGTTGCTGGTGCTATTTGTCCGTTTGCGCACCACCGAACATGTGTTCAATGCAAAAATGGAGTTGCAGCTGACGACGCCGCTCCAGGAGGACGTGACGCTGTATGATCATTATCGTTCCAGCAGCCTGCAAGACGACATGACGGTGGCGCGCAACAACCTCACGGAAGTGCTTCAAAGCAAGGAGGTGCATGATCGCACGTCCAAAGCGCTGAATCTGTCTGATGATGAAGCGGTGTATCTGGTGGATGTGGAGCCGGTGCGCGATTCGAACTTTATCTATGTCACGATCAGCGCGCGAACGCCCGCGCTCGCACAGGCGATCGCCAACGCGCATGCCAGCGCCGCAATCGCCTATTATGGCGAAATCCGGGCTAAACCTGCCACCGCGACCAGCGACTTCATTGCCGCACAACTGACGGCTGCCCAGGAAGAACTGCGCGTGGCCGAACAGTCCTTTACCAATTTCAAAGTGAAGCACGACATCAGCACGCTTGATAATGAGCTTGCCCGCTACCGTGATTTGATTCAGCAGCTGCAGGAGGAGCGGAACAGGCGCATGCTCGAAGGGCCGACCAGCCTGGATATTCAGACAACCCAGCAGCGGATCGAACAACTTCAGCTAAGCCGCGAAACCGCGCTTGCACAAGGAAACACGGAGCTGGCGAAGGGCTTTGACGACGCGATTGCGCGCAATCAGGCGCAACTGGCCGATTTGCTCAAAAATACCAGCCCAACCGACCATATAGACAAGGTGATCGCCGTGCGACAGCGCGAGCTTGAAACATTGCTCGGATATGAGTCCGACTATAACGATCTTGACATGAAGGTCCAGCAGTCCCAGGCCAAATATCAGTTGCTCCTGACAAAGTCTACGGAAGCGCTGTTGCAGGAAAACGACATTAAAACGTCGAATTACATCCAGATCGTCGCGCCAGCTGTCGCACCGAATAGCCCCGTGCCGACGAATACCAAAGGGTTGTTGGTGCTGGCATTCTTCGGCAGCCTGGGTGTCGGTGTCATTCTGGCCTTTGTTCTGGATTACCTTGTGAATCAATCTGCCAGTACATCAATCGTCATTCCCCAGCCAGCTATCAGAACACTGAACGGGTACAGCAGCCAGCAGTCTCATCGCCCAAACGGTTCGTCGAAGTTAAACGGTGTGGTCAAGCCACGCCGACGATCGAACCGATAACCTGGGAGGCTTTCAATGGCATCCTTTGAGGCAATCCGCATGCCAAAACAGCAGGAGCCTGCTATCCCCCGGCTCTGGATAGCAGCCTGGTTGCTGCTCCTGCTTGTGCTTGCGGCATCGGTGTACGCCGCGTCTGAACTCACCGTCCGCTTGCTTGTGGGTGTCAGCATTGGAATACCCGTGGTACGGCTGTTGTGGCGTCGGCCTGAATTCGGCCTGCTGGGGATTATTTTCCTGACCTCCAGCTTCATCCCGGCAGATGTGGTTGATATTCGCCTTCCGGTGGGTGGGCTGAAGGTGCGCGATCTGGCATTGCTGGGCATGTTGGGCTTGCTGATGCTGCGCGGCTGGCAGCGCCGCAAGCTGGATATTCCGTGGTGGCCGGTGAGCCGCGTGCTGATCATTTTTCTCGGTTTTGCCACCTTCTCATTGCTGTATGCCATCCTCTACAAAAAGGTCGAGCCAAATTGGGCATTTAGCGAGTACCGCGCGCTGTTCTTCTATGCGGGATTTTTCGTGGCTGCCTGGGCAATCGAGCAAAGGCGGCAGGTGGTGATTGTGTTGGCCGGGCTGTTCATACTCTCTGATCTGACCGCTTTGATCGTGATCGCCCAGCAGTTCCTCGGGACGCAGAACCGGCTGCTGGCGGCCATGACGGGCGGCAACTGGCGAGTCTGGCAATCCGATGTCGATTCGACGGTCGCGGGAACCGTGCGGGTCATTCCGCCCGGCCATGTGCTGATGTACACCATGATGGTGATCGCCTTTTGCTTGATGGTGTATGCGCGCCAGGAGCGGCGCTTGCGCATGATAATGGTTTTCCAGTTCATTTTTCTGAATATCGCGCTGCTGCTGACCTACACGCGCGCCGAGTGGCTCGCCTCTGCCCTGGCAATCGCATTAATCGTGGCGGTACTGCCGCGCGTGGACAAGCTCAAATGCGCGCGCTATGGGCTGATCACTATCGTTGTGCTTTTCAGTTGCTACGGCCTGGCCGGTGCCAGCTTTGCCGAGACGATCAATAACAGCGAGTTCATCCGGGCGCTCACGCTGCGCTTCTCCTCGATTCTGACGCCCGACGAGACGCTGGGCACAGACTCGCTGGAATGGCGCATCTATGAGAACGGCACCGCGATCGAGGCAATAGCGCGCCAGCCGGTGCTGGGCGTCGGACTGGGGAATACCTATCGTGATATTACGCTGCTGCAGAACAACGGTGCCGATCAGGGGCTGGGCGGGTCATTCCGTTTCACGCGCTATGTCCACAACAGCTATCTCTACATCGCGGTCAAGCTCGGCATTCCCGGCTTCCTGACGTTGATCTGGTTCTGTCTGGTGTTCCTGTGGCATGGCTGGCGGGCATACTCCCGCCTGGTCGATCCACAGTATAAACGCCTGACGCTGGCGATTCTCATGAGTTTTGTTGGGCTCCTGACATGGGCGTTTTCGCACTCGCATCTCATCCTCGAAGAAAGCACAGTTGTCGTGGGAATGATGGCCGGATTGATTAGCGGCTTGGTGGCAATCGAGCAGCATTGCAAGCTGCCCGGCATGATGCCTGAAATGAGTGAACATGAGTGAGCAACAGCAACACGAGGGTCGCACGACCCACCTTCAGCGCGGTGTTCTGTTTACGAGTGTGGGCGCGGGTGTCAACATCGTCTTTCTCATGATGGAGGCGATCATCGCGGCGCGGCTCGTGTCAACGAGCAATTATGGCATCTACACGCTGCTTGTGGCGCTGGTGAATTTCCTGGTTGTAGCAGTTGACTTCGGCTGCAAAACGGCGGCGGCGCAGATGCTTGCCAGCAGCCCGCGTGACCGGCAGGCAGTGATTGTGGCGAACACGCTGCTGTTCCGGCTGGCGGTGATTCTGGTTGTGAGCGTGCTGATCTGGCTGCTGGAGCAGCCGCTGATCGCGTTCGATAGCACGCCCGGCCTGGTGCTCTACATCGGCTATCTTCCGTTCATGCTCGTCGTGACCAGCCTGGACGAATTACTCTTCGGCATCCTGCAGGGCTTCCACTGCTACCGCCAGATCGCGATCGCGATGGTTATGCGCAGCGTGCTGCGGCTCGGCCTCACGGTTGTGCTGCTGGCCGGCTTCGACCTCGGCGTGCTGGCGCTCGTGTATTCATGGACGATCTCATTTGCGGCGTCGAGCCTGTACCAGTACCTTGTGCTGCCAACGGGCCGGCGATTGGGATATCAGCGCGCGCTGCTGGTGGAGATGCTGCGGTTCGGCTTTCCGCTGCAAATGGCGCGCGTGCTGTGGTTTGCGTTCCGCCGTGTGGATGTGCTCTTGCTCGGAACATTCGCCGGGCCAGCCAGCGTGGCCTTCTATGCCGTGGCGTCGCGCATCCCCGATGCGCTTCAGCGCATGGCTGATTCGTACACCACCGTCTACTTCCCGACCATGACCGCGCTGCTCAAGAGCGATCAGCACGGCCAGGCGCGCTGGGTGTTCAACCGCTCGCTGCGCCTGGTCTCGTTCGCTGCGGCATTAATGGCGCTCGGTGGGGTCGTGTTCAACCGTCAGATCGTGCTGCTGCTCTTCTCAGAGCGTTATTTACCCAGCGCGCCGGTGTTTGCGGTGCTGATGCTGGCGTTCCACATGACGCTGGTCGTCAGCTTGCTCGGCTACACCCTGACCGCCGCCGGTTTTCCGGGCCGCTCACTGACCGAGAACACCGTGCGAACGACGCTCAATATCATCGGCGACCTGGTGCTGATTCCGCTCTATGGCTTTATGGGGCCAGCCGCCGCGTCGCTCGTCACGGCGTACATTGGAAACCCGGTCGTGGTCTGGCTGCTGCGGCGCACCGGCCATGCGGTCGAAGTGCGGCCGTATGCGATCCAGTCAGGCACCCTGCTGTTGTGCGCCTGGCTGTTCTGGCTGGTGCAGGGCGGCATGCTGTTCGGCTCGACGATTCTCGTGATCTTTGTGGTTTTGAACATTCTGCTCTCGACAATCACATGGGAAGATCTTTATCTCGTTTTGCCGGAACGGATGCGCGGCCAGCCAGCTGTCGTACAGGAGACTCCGACTCATGGCAGTTAGCACGACCCAACACCTGAGCCAGCAGGCGACCGGCGTCTGGCTGCGTCATCGCACCGCGCTGCTCATGACCGCGATCATCGGCCTGGCGGCGCTGCTGCGGTTGTACCGCATAGATGCCAACGGGTTGAGCAATGACGAATCATGGAGCGTCTGGGTTGCAAGCCAGAGCGTCACAGGCATTGTGCGTACGATCCTGTTTCAAACTGTGGATGCCACCCCGCCGACTTACTACACCCTGCTGCATCTTGCGATGCGGTTCGATACCGGCTTGTTCGGCATCCGGGCGGTCTCGATCCTGGCCGGGGCGCTGGCGGTGTGGCTGACGTTTCGGTTCGCGGCGCTGCTCTTCGATCTGCGGGTCGCGACGCTCAGCGCCGTGCTGCTGGCAATTGCGCCGCTGCACATCACCTATTCGCAGATTTCACGCGCGTACATGCTGGCGAGCCTGCTGGCGCTGCTTTCGCTGTATCTGTTCGCGCGCCTGCTGTTGAAGCAAGGCAATCGCTGGACCTGGATGTGGTTCGTCGTGGCAACCGCAGCCATGCTCTACACGTTTTACCTGATGTTTCTGGTGGTCGTGTTCGAGAACAGCGTGATCGCCGTGCTCTGGCTGCGCCGCCGCCTGCCACGCGCGCACCTCGTCGCATGGCTGCGCAGCCAGATCGTGCTGGCGCTGGCTGTCGT
>DASTWM010000085.1:0-10901 GCA_035765855.1 Roseiflexaceae bacterium | reverse complement strand
GTTTAGCAAAGCGCCGGTGGTGGCATTTGCCATCCCAGAGCTGTACGTGCTCTCAATGCTGCTGCTGGTGGCATGGGTTGCGGTGAATTGGCGCGTCCCTGGCATGGCGCTGCTGGCCGCCGGGCTGCTCTGCAACACGATCGCCATCGCGGTGAACGGCGGCTACATGCCGGTTGCTCCAGAGAGCGCCGCATATGCCGGGCGGATCGGGAACTATGCTACCGAAGGGATGGCCGTCAACAATAATTCGATTGCGACGAACAGCAATGTGCATCTGTGGATTCTGACCGACATTCTGGCGTTGCCGCACTGGTTTCCGTTAGCGAATGTGTTCAGCCCTGGCGATGTGCTGATTGTTGCCGGCGCGTGCTTCCTGTGCTACCGTACCGTGCTTGGAAGGTTGCCCACTGCCGCGCCTGAACCGCGCCAAACCCATGACGATCGCGTTATCCATTCTATTGAAAACGCATAAGGAACACGTATGACTGTTCAGCCCCAAGCCGTCGATCCTGCCGCTATCGAGCAGCTTGTCAGCCAGGTGCGTGGCGTGCTCGCGGTGCGCGTCGTCAACGATGAGCAAGGCCAGATTGCGGAAGTGCATGTGGTCGGCACGCCAGAGCGCAGCCCGAAAGCCATGGTGCGCGATGTCGAGTCGTTGTTGTTCGTGCGCGGTGGCGTGCGCGTCAGCCATCGTAAAATCAGCCTGGTGCAGCTCGAAGAAGGGCGCATGCAGGCCGAACCACTGCGGCTGCAACTGGTGAAAATCACCCAGACAGATGGACCTCCGACAGCAATTCATGTCACGCTTGCGCTCGGCGAGCAGCACATTCAGGGTATCGGCACCAGGCGTCCCGGCTACGACGACTCGTCGCTCGTGCTGGCGGGCTACGCCACGATCCATGCCCTGAACCAGATGATAGGTTCGCGCGGGCAGTTTCGGGTCGAGCAGGTGCAGCGCCAGTTGCTTGGCACGCTTTCGGTCTGTCTGGCGCAGCTTTCATTCGAAAACGACGAGGGCGTTGAAACGTTCATCGGCGTGAGCATGATTCATGAGAACGAATTGATGTCGGCGGCGCGCGCGATTCTGGATGCCGTGAATCGCCGCCTGACGCGGCTGATGAACAGCTAATGCAATCCAGTTGGCAGTCGCCCGCAGCAGCCATGTCGTACTGCTGAGTGATGATTGACGACTGCCGACTGCCAACTGGCGTCTCATGGTACAATAGGCCATTATTATTGGGGCATCCATGTGGCCGTTGTTTCGTCAGGCTCGCTATCTGGGCCGCTACCGCCAAATCGCACAGGTGCTAGGTCAGCATGGCTTCGGCTATCTTGTGGAGCAGCTTGGGCTGCTGCCACTGCTTTCGCTGCCACGCCGCATCGTGCGTCACCCCGCGCCCGATCCGCTCAGTGGTCCCGAACGGCTCCGGCAGGTCCTGACTGATCTTGGGCCGACGTTTGTGAAGCTGGGCCAGATGCTCAGCACGCGCCCCGACGTTCTTCCAGCAGCGTACATCGCCGAGTTGAACCAGCTTCAGGATGCGGTGCCGCCTTTCCCCGCAGCGGTCGCAACTGCCGAGATCGAGGCCGAATTGGGCCGTCCGCTCGATCAACTGTACCGTTCGTTTTCGCAGGAGCCGCTGGCCGCCGGATCGCTCGGCCAGGTGCATGCCGCCACACTGCATGACGGCAGCGAGGTCGTGGTCAAAATCCAGCGCCCGCACATTGAGCAGGTTGTCGCGCTCGATCTCGCCATTTTGTCAGAAATTGCGACATTGGCGCAGGAGCGGCTGGATTTTGCCAGGCAGTACGATTTTGTTGATCTGGCGTGGGAGTTTGGCGCGACGCTGCGCGGCGAACTCGATTACCGGCGCGAAGGCCGGAATGGCGACCGCTTTCGCAAGCATTTCGAAGGCAGCGAAATCATTCACATTCCCATGATCTATTGGGATTACACCAGCGCGCGCGTGCTCACCAGCGAGCGGTTGTTTGGCGTCAAAATCAACGATATCGCTGGCTTAGAGGCCGCGCATATGGATCGCAGGCAACTCGCGCGCAACAGCAGCACGATCATCTTGCAAGAGATTTTTCGCGACGGCTTTTTCCATGCCGATCCGCATCCGGGCAATTTCTTCGCGCTGCCGGGCGAAAAAATCGGCGTCGTTGATTTCGGGCAGGCGGTGTCGCTCGACCGTGAGACTACCAATAATTTGTTGATGCTGCTGGTCATGCTGACGCGCAACGACACCAAAGGTGCGCTCCGCAGCATGCAGCGGCTCGGCATCCTGCACCCGCGCGACATGACCGAAGGGTTGCAGCGCGACATGACGCGCTTTATCGAGCGGCTGGTCGACCGTCCGCTGGAAGAAATGTCGGCCCGCGAAACATTCAACGAATTGCTGACCCTGATTCGACGGCATCGGCTGCACATGCCCGCGCCGCTGGCGTTGCTGCTGCGCTCGATTGTGATGATGGAAGGGGTGGGCGTGCAACTCGATCCGCACCTCGACTTCTTTGCTATCGCGCGGCCATATGCTGTTGAGGCCTTTGCGGAAACATTGTCGCCGGAGGTCATGGTGCGGCGGGCATGGGAGCAGGCGCAGGATTGGGGCGAAATCGCGACGGTGCTGCCACGTCAGATCACGACGGTGCTGGAGCAGCTTAATGCCGGCGAACTGGTCCTGCAATCGCGCAACGAGGACATGCGCCGCATGGCCAACGCGCTGGCGCTGGCCGGAACGCGGCTGGCGCTGGCAGTGGTGCTGTTAGCTTCCGTGCTGGGCCTTGGCGGATTGGGCGTGATTATTACGCTTGGCGGCATGAGCGGCACTCCGGCAGTGATCGCCGTCATCCTCGCGACGCTGGCGCTGATCGTCACTGGCCTGGCGCTGTTGATCAGCATTGTGCGCGGCGGGCGGGAGTAAGCGGCGATCACTGGTTGCAACAATATCGACCCATGCGCGTCGAATAAAACACTATGAGAAGAGACGCCCTGGAGGATTCGTATGCAACCATATTCCGTTCTTGTTATTGGCTCAGAGGCATGTCGCCAAAGCATCAAACACTACGCTCATCGCTATGCCTACACGGTTGTCGGCGAGCTGAGCGAGATACACACATTGCACCTCGCGGCTCGCCTTGCTCCCGATGTTATCATTGTGGACAGCGCGGCTGACATGGTCAACCCGCTGGTGGTGCTGCCCGCCCTGGCGGCGCTGCCGAATGCTCCCAAACTTATTGTGCTGAGCGCGACGCGCAGTTCCGTTGAACGGCGACTATGGTTGGAACTTGGTGCCGCTGTTGTTGGGCAACTTGCAGAGCCCGAGACATTTACCCATGCGCTCGGGCAGATGGCACAGGACCATGCACCGCAGTTGAGCGACCGGCAACGCCAGCATCCCCAACATCTGACAGCGTTTCGGCACACCAATCACATGCCTTAGCGCGTACATACGGTTGCGAAAAGCGCAGCTGCCGCAGGCCCGGTTCGGGCGGTATTTTCTGCGGCAATGCATGCCATTTGGTGCTATCATAGGTAGCTCATACGTTGAGCAAAAGTAGTACCATGAGCACAGATCAACCATCTTCAGAAAGCGGCTTTCGGACATTTTACAAGCAGTTCTTTGATACGCTGGTGCAGGCCTACAACGCCACAGGCGATCCAGCCGTGTACGTCTACGAGAACTATCTGCGCTGGAAGGGTGTGCCAGACGATGGCTTCAAGCTGCAATCGACGGGCGCGCACCTGTCGCCACACTTCACGATTCTGATGTATGCGGCGACATCGGCGTTCTCCACGGTTCACACGCTCGGCGCGAGCTTCAAAATCATGCCGAACAGCAATATCAGCTTCGCTGACAAGCGCGGCATGAGGTACGAGTATATCATCCATGCTCCGTCACAATACCTTATGGAGGTCAGCAACTTGCTGGTGCAGGTTGCGGAATACCCGTTCCTGCACGAGGTTGAGTACGCGCCGGGTTTCGTGTTGCCGATTGGCGAGCCGGTGGTGCCGAGTTCGGGCATGCAGCACCTGTACTTCACCTACCCCTTTGTGGATGACACGCGCATGAACAGCGACGAGCCGTGGGGCCAGATCGAGCGCCCGCAGTTCGTTATACAAATGCTGTGGGTGTTTCCGATTTATCTTTCCGAAGTGGCGTATATTCAGCGCGCGGGTGCCGATGCGTTCGAGGAGCGCTGCAACGAGCGGCACCAGCAGCAGTACGACGCTTTTGACTTTTTCCGCGAGCCGTATGTGTAGGTGACGAAGGACTAAAGACGAAGGACGAATGGTTTATGGTTTCCTTTTCGTCTTCCGTCCTTCGTCGTTCGTCTCGGAAAGGATAAATATTTATGCACACAATAGACCTGCGCAGCGACACGGTGACGCTGCCGACGCCCGCCATGCGCGAGGCGATGGCCCACGCCGAACTTGGCGATGACGTGTACGGCGAAGACCCGACGATCAACCGGCTGGAGGCGCTCGCGGCGGAACGAGTCGGCAAAGAGGCCGCCGTGCTGGTTCCGAGCGGCACCATGGGCAACCTGCTGGGCGTGCTGTCGCACTGCGGGCGCGGCGACGAGGCGCTGGTCGGCGATCAGTCGCACATTTACCATTACGAGGGCGGTGGCGCGTCGGTGCTGGGCGGCGTGGTGCTGCGCCCGGTGCCGACCATGCCAACTGGCGAACTGCCGCTCGATCTTCTCAAAGCGAGCGTGCATAGTTCCGGCGACCCGCATCAGGCTCAGACGCGCCTGATCTGCCTGGAAAATACGCATAATCGCTGCGGCGGCGTGGTGCTTTCGCCGGAATACATGGGCGCGGTGCGAGCGTTCGCACGAGAGCGCGGCCTGTCCCTTCACCTTGACGGGGCGCGGGTGTTCAATGCGGCGGTGTCGCTGGGCGTGGATGTGCGCGAGATCACGCAGCATGTTGACAGCGTGATGTTCTGCCTGTCGAAGGGCTTGTCCGCGCCGGTCGGCTCGATGCTGGCGGGCGATGCGGCCTTCATTCAGCGGGCGCGGCGCATTCGTAAAATGGTTGGTGGCGGCATGCGGCAGGCGGGCGTTCTGGCGGCTGCCGGACTGGTGGCGCTGGAGGACATGGTGGAGCGGCTCGCCGAGGATCATTCCAATGCGCGCATGCTGGCGGAAGGCTTGAGCACGTTTCCACAGATCGCGATTGACCTGGCGTCGGTGCAGAGCGACATCGTAATCTTTACGTTTCACAGCGAGACCATGGACCCGGAAGGATTTGTGAATGCGCTTCATGATCGGGGCGTGCTGATCGGCGGCATGGGCGGCGGGCGCGTCCGCGCCGTGACGCATTACGGCATTAGTTCAAGCGACATCGAGGAGACACTGGAAGCGGTGCGGTCGGTGCTGGCGTAGCAGGCGCGCAACATCAACCCCGCGTGGATCGTCATCATGATCGTGATGGATAGACCGACAACAGTTTTGTATAGCGATCCGGTGTTTGCGCCAATCGACCGCGATCTTCAGCTTGAACGTGTGGCGGGCGGCAACGAAACCGAAGTCTACCGGACTGACGACAGCCAGTATGTTGTCAAGCTCAAGAGCGACCTGGGCGCGGAGCGCGGCGATGCGTTAGCTGCGGCGCACCAAATGCGCGCCGTTGCCGAGCAGTTTGCGGCATGTCTTGGGCCGGAACACAGCATTCCGAGCTATTATCTGTTGGCGCATGACAGCGCGGGCCGGGTGCAGGTGCTGGTCATTCAGCCGTTTCTGCATGCTGCCCGTCCGCTGTATTCCGTGGATTACCGCGCGCTTTCTTCCTCAGAGCGGGCGCAGGTTGCGACACAGTTGCGCGAAATCATTCGCCGCACGCTGAGTTTTTACCGTGAAACCGGCAGCATGCCGGATTTGTACGGTCGCAGCAGCGCCGATGCCGCCGAGCGCCAGCGCCTGAACGCGCCGTCCATGCTCCCATGGCGATTGTGGAACTTCCTGGTGCAGCGCAACTTGCTCCGCTCGCACAATCTTTTGCTGGTTCAGGGCTCAGCGCCGCGCGTGGTGCTGGTGGACTATGATTTTGTGCGGCGTGGCCCGTTCTACAAGCGGGTGTATTACGCCGTGCGCTGGTTTTTGTTCTGGCGCGACCACCTGTTGATTCACCGCATGCAGGCTGGGCATGCCACTCCACGCTGAACGCGTGGAAAGATTGCACCTCTCGATAGCTGCACACGGCCACAATGATGTGGTACACTTGGCTCCGCCGCTGTCGCTGCGTTGTGCAGTCGGTTTGTCTGGCAGCAGAAAGGATTCAAGCGGCATGGGCAAAGGAAAGGAGAAGACACCTTTGCGCCACCAGCAACCATGGAGAGGAAATTATGCGCCGTATCATCGCCGCACTGACGTTTTGTGTGCTTTCTACCCTTGTTCTTCCCGTTCATTCGGCGCTTGCTCAGCAATGTTTCACACAGCCTGGCATCAGCGCGTGCTTTGATGAGCCGTTCCAGAGCTACTGGAATGCCAACGGCGGCCTGCCGGTGTTCGGCTACCCGGTGAGCCAGCCGAGCGATACCAACAATTTTCTGGTGCAGTGGACCGAGCGCGCCCGCCTGGAAGCGCACCCGGAGAATGCAGCCCCGTACAATGTGCTGCTTGGCCGCATCGGCGCGGAGCGACTTTTGCAGCTTGGGCGCGACACGTTCCGCGAAGGGCGCGAGGCCGGGCCGCTGCCGGGCTGCCTGTGGTTCGAGGAGACCGGCCACAATGTGTGCGATCAGGAGCCGAACAACGGTTTCATGACCTACTGGCAGTCGCATGGCCTGCAACTCCAGAACGCTTCGGCCTACGCGCGCTCGCTGGCGCTGTTCGGCCTGCCGCTTACTGCCGCGCAGCCGGAAGCAAGCAGCACCGGCGAGCAATTGATCACGCAATGGTTCGAGCGGGCGCGCTTCGAATGGCATCCGAACAATCCTTCGCAAAGCCGTGTCTTGCTGGGTCTGCTTGGCAATGAAACCCGCGCGCTCAATGCCACTTCGTCGCCGCTTGGCGCGACCGTGAGCAGCGGCGTGGTTGACATGGCGGCGTCGGCAGGCGTGAACTGGGTGCGGGTCGGCAATATCGACTGGCCGAAGGTTGAGCCGACGCCCGGCGCGCGCAACTGGGATGCGCTCGGCGGCCTCGAAAGCCAGTTCGTGCAGCTTTCCTCGCACGGCATGACGCCGGTGGTCGTAATCTACGGCGCGCCTGCGTGGGCGCAGCAGCAGCCCGGCTCCACATGCGGCCCGCTCAAGCCTGAAGCGCTGGATGCCTTTGCGAACTTCGCGCGCGACGCTGTGGCACGCTACAGCGCGCCGCCGTATAACGTGCGCTTCTGGGAAATCTGGAACGAGCCAGATGTCGATCCGGCGCTGATTGGCCCCGATATGGGCGTTGGCTGCTGGGGCAACGCCAGCGATCCAGGCTATGGCGGCGGCACATTCGCCACCATGCTCAAGCGCGTTTATCCGGCAGTCAAGCAGGCCAACCCGAACGCGCAGGTCATTCTCGGCGGCTTGTTGCTCGATTGTGATGTGGAGCATCCGGTCGCCAACAAGGATTGCAGCCCATCGCGCTTTCTGGAGGGCGTATTGCAGAATGATGGCGGCGCGTACTTTGATATTCTCGGCTTTCATGGGTATGCGTATTGGGGGCCGGTCACGTCGGACTGGGATATGGGCCAGCCATCATGGGCGCATCGCGGCGGCGCAACGCTCGGCAAGATTGATTATCTGCGCGCTATGCTGGCCCGCTACAAGACCTACAAGCCGATCCTGATGACCGAGGCGGCGCTGCTGTGTCGCGCGCCGGACGAGATGTGCCGCGATCAGTATCCCGAGGCGCAGGCAAATTATCTGCTGCGCGTGTACACACGATTGGCGGCAAATGGCGTGCTGGGCGGCATCTGGTACACGTTCGACGGGCCGGGCTGGTACGGCTCAGGCATCCTCGACGCGGCGCAGCAGCCACGGCTCGCCTACCATGCGATGCGCTTCATCGGCAGCGTGCTGCAAGGCGCGCAGTATGTCGGGCCGCTCTCGAATGGCGCGGTGGAAGGCTACAGCTTCCGCAAAGGCGCGCTGACATATCAGGTGCTGTGGACCAACAGCGACGCGACGGCGACGTTGCCATTGCCGCCGGGAACGCAGAAGCTGTACAACAAGCTCGGGCAGCCCGCCGCGCCGTCTGGCGATAGCGTGATGGTTGGATTCGAGCCGGTGGTGCTGGAAATTCAGCAGTAGAGAACCGCCGATAAATACAGATAAACGCCGATAAAAATATGGTATCTGTGTTTATCGGCGTGCATCGGCGGTTGAGAAATTATGCTCGCACGTCGCTTCAATCAATTCACGCTTCCTTCGCGGCGCGCCACGCTGATTGTGCTGGCGTGCGTAGTGCTGCTGGCGGGCGCGCTGCTCGTGTGGGCCGCGCCGACGCTGCTGTGGGCCTACAACGTTCAGCAGGCTGGCGCGCTCATGGAGCGTGGCCTCGCGTGGCCCGAGCCGCGCCTGTCCGACAGCATCCCGCGCCAGACCGACCGCGCGGCGCTTGATGCGGCGCTCGGCCACCTGGCGGCAGCGACGGCATGGCGACCTGACGACGCACATGCACACCGGATGGCGGGCGAAGTATATCTTGCACAGGGCGAGTGGCGGCGCGCGGTTGAAGCCTACAGCCAGGCGCATGCGCTTGCGCCAGATAATCCCATGATCGCCTGGGAGACCGGGCTGGCCTACGATCAACTGGCGCGCGCCATGGAAGCAGCGCCGCGCGTGTCGCTCATGGAGCAGTTCGCGCATGGCGGCGTGGAAGCGCCGGGCGTGCTGGTGCGCTCACTGTTCTGCAACGATACCGGCGTTGCGTCGTGCTACTTCGGTCGGACGCAGTACACGCTGCCATTCGCGGAGACCGGCGAGCCACAGGCAACGCTGCCGGTGCTATTTCTGCATTCGCCGGCACAGTTGAAGCAGCGCGTCATGATTCCATCCGATACGCCGATCCTCGATTTCGTGGCGGGCCTCGATCCCGTCGTTCACCAAAGTTCCGACGGCGCGACGCTGCGCGTGCTGGTGGAAGATGCGGCGGGCCATGCAACGCCGGTGTACGAGCGCGCTGTCAACCATGATCTTGCGGCGCGCGGCTGGATCCGGGGCGATGCCGATCTGTCGCGCTGGGCAGGCCAGGAGCTAACGCTGGTGCTGGAAACCGGCGCAGGTCCGGCGGGCGACACCACCGACGACTGGTTTGGCTGGGGCAATATTGCGCTCACCGCGCCCGGCGCATCCGGCGTGGCGATCAGCGACCTGCGCGCTGACATGCAGCAGGCATGGCACGACGGCGGTTTCTCCTGGTGGACGTTCCAGCAGCGCGGCAAAGAGGCGCGTAACGCGGGCCGCCCCGACGAAGCGCAGGCGTGGTTCCGCCGCTCCGACATCATGGACATGAAGATCGAATCTCGTTAGCGCAGGTTGGCCGAAATACATCAACGGTTTCTCGCCACAAAGACACAAAGACACGAAGATTCAATATTTGCCTTTCTCAAGCCTTCGCGCCTTTGAATCTTCGTGGTGTCCCTGTTCATTGACTACTCGTCGAATCTGTGCTGGTTGGCAGCGGCGTCTGAGTTGAATACGGAATCTCGCCGGGCAGCCAGGTAGCGGTCGGCACGGGAATGGCGGGCGCGGCCTCCCACTGGCGCGTTTCGACGTTGAAGACATACCGGCTGCCCGTCACCGCTTCGAGCGTCAGGCGCATCCCTTCGGCAGCCACGATCTTCAAGCGTCCTTCTTTCTCAGGTCGCCAGTAGAGATCACATGTTACGTTATTATGGTTACTATGGGGCGCGGTACATACTGTGATTCCGCCCTGCACGGTCGGGTCATCCTCACGATACCTGGATGGGTCGAGCACTTTCTGTATTGGACCGCTGTCACCTCCTGCTGAGACCATGATAACCTGCAGGTCGGTTTCGGTGCGCCAGCAATTCCAGGCTGCAAAATGAGTCTCACGATCCGCAGCCTGGCAGTTGAGAATACCGACGGGCTGCGGAGGGTCAGTGGGATAGACCGGCATGGGCGCATCCTGCGGGGCAGGCGGGAGAGCAAAGACGGTCGCTTCATAGTTAGCGTAAGCCGTGGCATTGGCGTCGATGAGCGCCGCCTGAGTCATGTCAGCTGGGCTGTGGGTCGGCCAGAGTTCGGGATGGGTGACGTAGTAGCCCGCATCAAAGGTCGGCGTGAGCGTGGGTGTCGCTTGCTGGCCGGTGTGCTGGTCCGGCACGCCACAAGCGGCCAGCAACATGAGCAACATGCTGCTCGTAATGATGCGCGTAGTACAGTGAGGCAGGATTGTATGCATCATGGTTTTCTCCAAACTATATCATGATAAGTATACATCACTCGCCCCTGCCTTTTAACTGATCATGAACTCCTGACTTACCCGCACGTTGTATTTGTACTCGCAATTTGTCATCATTCGCTCATCCGCGCCTCTTCTCAATCCTCGTCGCACCTTCTACAATAGCTTTGTAGATACAGATGTGTCTTGCCGCAGTTTTGCCGAAGTCTTGCCGCACCGGTGCCGCAGCAGCACTTTGGTATGCTGCCATCATCAGAAACGAATGACACAGCAAAACGACGAGGAGCAAATGATGGTGCAGCAACAGGAAGTTACTCCCTCTTTCCGTGTCGGGTCACGTTCGCTGCCGCGCGCGAAGGCGCAGATTGCTGAATTGCCTGCATGCCCGCCGTCCGCGTTGCGGGTCATGGATTTGCCCTCGCTTGTGCGGCGCTGCGTGGCCGAGAGCGAGCGCTTTTATCGCGGCCAACCCCATGATGCCAGCTACTCCTATGAATTGTTCCGCCGCGCGCTGGTTGACCGCTGCGAACAGG
>DASTWM010000084.1:0-7232 GCA_035765855.1 Roseiflexaceae bacterium | reverse complement strand
CGCGCATCGGTCCCGTTAGCGGGTGTTGTCCGTGAGGCCGGGCGGAACCCAAACGCAACAATGCCGAGACAAACCACTACAAATCCTACAATCATCAACGTACGCGGCGATATGCCTCGTCGACTCATGCCACTCTCACCTTATTGTTTGTTCATGTGCATGCTATGCTGATACCGGCATCGTATTTTCGCGCAGCCATGCTTCAAGTTGCTCTTTGGTGAACGCTGATTGATCAACGGTGCGAATCACCCACAGCAATTCGTCTGCGCTGACATGCTCACGCACGACGACGTTATTGATCGCTAAAAAGCGCAGCAGCACCATGAGCGCAGTGCTTTGGTTGGCGTTGACAAACGGGCGGCTTTTCAGCAGCAGAAACGTTTGCGCGGCAGCCTTGCTCGGCACATCCGGGTACAATTCAGCGTTGAACATCACCTGCCGTGGCGCATTCAGCACGGTATTCAGACGATCCTGGCTCGCGATGCCCATTCGCCCGCCATACCGTTCGATGACGAACGTGTGCAGATCGAGCAGATCATTTTTGGAAAGATAATTCGTGCTGTTCGCCGCGCGCCGGTTTGCAAATGACCGTTTTGACTCACTCATCGTCCTCATCCTCCGGTTCGTCGGAAGGTGCCGGGCGCGGCATGCCGATCAGCTCGCGGAACGCCTTATCATAGCGATCGGAAACCCCGCGCGCCCAGTCGCGCAACTGCGGGCTGGCCGGGCGGCGCAGGAGCACCTCGCTGTCAGTGAAAATGAGCTCGATCAGTTCAGTATCTTCAAGCTTTGCGGCCCGCAGCCAGCCCTGCACGACCTCAGGTAAATTCTCGCGTTCAACAGTAAATGATTTTGGCATACTTCCTCCAATAAGCAGGTATGAGTTGTGAGTTATGAGGTTTGAACTGGCACGCCCTTCATTCAAAACTCATAATCAAACACTCAAAACTCTCTTTGTCGCAGGTGCGGGAACAGCATGACCTCGCGGATCGTTGTTTGATTTGTAAAGATCATAACCATGCGATCCACGCCAATCCCAAGCCCACCAGTTGGCGGCATGCCGTACATCAGCGCATTGATATAATCAACATCCATCTGCTGCGCTTCGTCGTCGCCTGCATCATACGCGCGACCCTGCTCCAGAAAGCGCTGCTCCTGGTCGAGCGGGTCGTTCAGCTCGGTAAATGCATTTCCAAGTTCCATGCCAGCGATCACCGGCTCAAAGCGCTCGGTGAGCTCGCGCTGGTCGGGGCGCTGCTTGGCCAGCGGCGACAAGGCAACCGGATGATCGAGCACGAACGTCGGCTGGATGAGGCGCGGCTGCACGTATTCGCTGAACAGTTCGTCCACCTGCTTGGCCCAGTTCGGCTTGCGGTCAACCTTAAGCCCTCGCTCGGCAATCGCAGCCTGCAATGCGCCAAGCTCGGTGACTTCCAGGATGTCGATGCCGGTGTGTTCCATGATCGCTTCGGGAATCGAGACGCGCTGCCATGCCGGGCCAAAATCAATCTCGTGGCCCTGATACGTAATCGTGGTCGTGCCGCGTAGCTCCTGCGCCACGGTGCGGAACAGTTCCTCGACCAGTTCCATGATGTCGTTATAGTCGGCGTAAGCCTGGTAGCACTCCATCATGGTAAATTCTGGGTTGTGGGTGCGGTCCATGCCCTCGTTGCGGAAGTCTTTACCGATCTCGTACACGCGCTCGAAGCCGCCGACGATCAGGCGCTTCAAATATAGTTCCTTGGCGATGCGCAGATACACCTGCTGGTGCAATTCGTTGAAGTGCGAGGTGAATGGCCGCGCCGATGCCCCGCCGTAGACCGGCTGGAGCACGGGCGTCTCGACCTCGATGAAGCCACGATTTTCCAGGAAGCGCCGCATGACGCTGACGATCCTGGCGCGCGCGCGAAACACATCGCGCACGTCCTCGTTTACGATCAGATCGAGGTAACGTTCGCGCAGCCGCGTTTCAACATCGCTCAGTCCATGCCACTTCTCGGGCGGCGGATTCAGCGCCTTGGACAGCACCGCAAGCCGGGTAACGAACAGCGACGGCTCGCCGGCGTTCGTGCGGCGCAGCGTGCCGGTCGCCTGAACAATGTCGAAGGTGTCAAGGTCATCGCGAAAACGATTGAACCATTCGTCGCCCAGATCGCGGCGACTCAGCCAGAGCTGGATGCGCCCGCTTTCGTCGGCCAGGTGCGCAAAGGCGAGCTTGCCCATGACGCGGCGATTGCCGACGATACGGCCAACCACGGTCAGTTCAGTGTTGTTTTCGGCGAGTTGATCAAAGTTTGCCAGAACATCGGCAATGGTGTGGGAGCGCTCGGCGCGCGGCGGGTAGGCATCGATTCCATCGGCGCGCAGCCGTTCGAGCTTGGCGACGCGCTGACGTTGAAGATCATTTAGTTCCATACTCATGTCGCATAGGTGTGCTACGTGATGGAAACGTAACACACCACGCAACACGTAAAGGCTACTGAATTTTGACCACCGTCATTTTAATTGTACCAGATGGCGTCGTAACGCTGATCTTCTGGCGCGGGCGTTTGCCAAGCAGCGCAGCCCCAAACGGTGACTCGTTTGAGATTTTACCATGGCGTGGGTCCGCCTCGGCGCTGCCGACAATCGTCCACGTTTCGTCTTCATCCTCGCCGTCAATCCGCACGGTGACGCGAGAACCGACATGAACTTCATTCGCATGACCGTTTTCTTCGTCGATGAGCTGCGCCCGCGAAAGCAAGCTTTTAATCTCACGAATACGGCCTTCCAACAGCGCCTGCTGATTTTTTGCGTCCTCGTACTCGCCACTTTCAGAAATATCACCAAGCTCTTTGGCGGCGTTGATCCGGTCGGCAATATCCTTGCGACCTTTGGTTGTCAACTCTTCAAGCTCTGCCTCAAGCTTGGCGAGACCATCGCGGGTAAGATATGCTGGTTTGTCGGTCATCGCTTTGCCTTCCAAACGTTACATTCAAGTGCTTCATCACAGTGCGAAAGCACGCCAACGACATGATTGCAAAAAGAACTGAGAGCCTTCTCTCAGTCCTTCTAGAACGAAAGTGTTGACGCCAACGGCAATCTGGTACCGTTGGCGCACTATGATTATACGGTAGATACGAACATTTGTAAAGATATGGCAGATGAACATTTCCTTATGTGGGCCGGTTTGACGGTTGCACACAAGATCGGTATAATACTCAACGGCATTGAGGGGCGGCAGATACTTGCTGAACCCCGCCAGGACCGAGAGGTAGCAACGGTAGGTGAGTTCCTCTGGGTGTCCCTCGTGCCTTATAGAGTGGACATAGCCAGCGTTTGTGCTGGCTTTTTATTTGGTCGTTCACGTTATCGCGGTGCTATTCATCCCGGCATGCTTCAATTGCGCGCCGCCCCAGCTCGCGGATGTCTTCCGCAATCTCAGAATCGCCAAGCTCCTCCCACGTAGCCCAGCGCGCCGCCAGTGCTTCGCGTTCCGCATGGGTCAGGCTCCCGCCGGTCACGCGCGCGAAGTAGATCAGATCAATATGCTGATGGTCAGGTGCAATCGTTTCCAGAAGCATGCAGAAGGGCTGCGGAAGCACCGCGACATGCCCGAGCAACGCGCCGTGTTGCAGCAATTCGGCTTCCAGCCCCGTTTCCTCGCGCACTTCACGCAGGGCCGCCTCATGCGGAAGTTCGTTCGGCTCAATGTGGCCGCCGGGCGGAAACCACTTGCCAAGCTTGCGATGGTGCAACAGTAGCGTTCGTTCATGATCAACGACAAAGGTGGTCGCCGTGAAATCGCGTGTTATTAACATAAAATCATGTTCATGCATGCGACAGATACAATTGGGTATCGTACCGCACGCACATGGCTATAGCGCGTTGGGACTGTCGGCTTATGGACGGTGCTCAGCAGACTCCTTATAATATGAGTGCTGCCTCTAATGCAGCCTATTGTACACCGTGTTTCCGATGTCAGATCATGTATGGCCTCATGAGGAGGGCAGATTTGGAAAGCCTCCGTATCCCAATCCTTAAGATTGAGAATGTATTAATTGCCTCCATTCAGGTGGCACTCCACGATGCGTCAGCAGTGCAATTCAAAGATGATCTGCTCCAGCGCATCTATGAAACAAAAGCGCGCGGTTTGATTGTCGATCTGACTGCGGTAGATGTGGTCGATAGTTTTATCGGTCGCTTGATTAGCGATATTGCTGCCATGGCGGGGTTGATGGGAACACGGGTGGTGATTACTGGCTTGCAGCCCGCCGTAGCGATTACGTTGGTCGAGCTTGGTCTTGAACTTCCAAACGTGCTGACGGCCCTGAACCTGGAGAAGGGCTTGGCGATGCTGCGTCGGCAGGTCGAGGAGAATAGCGATGAGCCAGTCTAAGGTTGCGCCGATCCGCAGCGACCTCGACATTGTCATTGCCCGTACCCTCGCCCGCGATACTGCCAAGGCGATTGGTTTTGGTGCAATTGATCAGGCCCGTATTGCCACAGCGGTGAGCGAATTAGCGCGCAATATTTTTTTGTATGCGGGCAGCGGCACGGTTACGGTGAAAGGTCTTGATCGTAACGGCCGCAAAGGCATCGAAATCGTGTGCGATGATCAAGGGCCCGGCATTACCAACATCGACCTGGTCATGCAAGATGGCTACAGCACCTCACGTGGCATGGGCATGGGGCTGCCGGGTGCCAAGCGGCTGATGGATGAGTTTGACATTCGGTCGCGCGAAGGTGAAGGCACGACAATTACGTGTCGTAAGTGGCGCTAAATGTTGATCAACTGATGGGCACTGTCAAAGCACAGTGCCTATTTTGTGCCATACATCGCATAACGCAGGAACGGTGTGTTACGTTCTGTGCGCGGCCAGTGCCTCGATGCGCTGGACAAACTCTGACAGATCAAACGGCTTGGACATGTGATCATCCGCGCCGACCTCGACACTACGCTCGATATCACCCTGTTCCGCATGGACGGTGAGCAACATCAACGGCACATTACGCCGCGCTTTGATGCGCTTGCATACTTCCCACCCGCTTATTCCCGGCAGGTTGATATCACACACCACAACGTCAGGTTCCGTGGTGGCCTCGCGCAGCACGGCTTCCAATCCGTCATGCGCAACAATGACCTCGTGCCCTTCTACTTGCAGCACCTGTTGCACAAGTTGTAGAATATCTTTGTTATCGTCAACAATAAGAACTCGCATGAACTTCATCCTGATGTAGCGGAGTATCTCGGCGCATTATACCTTATGATGACGATCGGGCATGAAGTGCAACTTTTGCGCGTTGGTGTTCGTATGATAATATGACATGCCTGAGGGCTAGCTTCGCAGTAAGCTGGCATGAGGAGGAAGCAACGGTGGCGGAGCCATCTGCAGACATAATTCAGCGAGCACAACAGGGTGACCGCGAGGCGCTGTCGCAGCTCATTCTGAGCCAGCAGCACTATGTGTATAGCATTGCCATGAGCGTGCTGAAAAATCCCGATGATGCGGCTGATCTGACGCAGGAAGCGTTCATTCGATTGGTGCGCGCCCTGCCGCAGTACAACGGCGAGAGCCGATTTACCACATGGCTGTATCGGCTGGTCGTGAATCTTGGCAGGGACGAGCTACGGCGGCGTGGCCGCCAGGTGCCGATCGCGCCGCCCGTGCCTGTTGATGATGAAGAGCTTGACCCCATGGCAAGCGTGGCCGACGACGACCGCTGGAGCGATCCGGCGCTGGCGCTTGACTCCCGTGAGCTACGCGATGAAGTGCGGCGCGCGCTCGATCAGTTGGAAGAGCATTACCGGCTTGTCCTGGCGTTGTACTATTTTGATGACATGAAGTATGCCGATATTGCCGAAGTGCTTGACATGCCGCTCAACACGGTCAAAAGCCATATCCGGCGTGGCAAGGAACGTCTGGCGACATTGCTGCAAACGCCAGAGCAGCCAACCAACGCGCGCGCAATTGCTGCCCCGCAATCTGAGGCGCGTTCGGGCTTTGTGAGTCCGTTCGCGCGGTTAATGCCACGGATGGGAACAAGGTGATGACAATGAACTGTGACATGATTCGCGATGAACTCGCAACCAACCCGACAACTGACGATGCAGCAGTTCAAAACCATCTTCAGCAGTGTCCAGCCTGTGAAGCCTATCGGCGTACTCATGCGTCGCTCGACGTGGTGTTGCGAACAGAAATGCGCTGGGAGGTGCCGGCGGCGCTGACGGCCAGTCTGCTGGCGATTGCGGCCACCGCGCCGCTCGTTGAGACGGCAGGGCAATCACTATTCGTGCCGCGTCCGCGCCTGAAAGGGTGGTACGTGACGCTGGTGTATGTGCTGACGGCCATGGCGGTCGCTGTGTCGCTGATGGTGGCGTGGCAGCTTGTTGGCGCGCTGCTCGTGCAGGCGGGTGTTCCCGACGTATGGACATGGTTGTGGAATGCGCCGTCGCAGGCCATGCAGGCGCTGGTGCAGGCGCTGCCGCAAGCGCGCGAGGTGCTCGCGGTGGCGCTGGATGTGCGCGATAAGCTGTTGTGGCTGCTGCTGGCGGCGGTGCTGTGGGCCGCGTTCGATAAATGGAGCCCGAGTCCGTCGCCCCAGATTGGGCGACAGCAGCGGGCGTAGCGCTGTTATTAAAACGAAGAAACCCGTCAGGTTTGATACGCCTGACGGGTTTCTATTTCGTACGCGGTTTCTTACGCCCGCTTCACGTTGTACGCATTCCACCCGGCGTACTGCGCCGATGGGCCAAGCTCCTCTTCGATTCGCAGCAACTGGTTGTACTTCGCTACACGGTCGGTGCGGGCGGGCGCGCCGGTCTTGATCTGCCCGGCATTCGTCGCCACGACCAGATCTGCGATGGTGACGTCCTCGCTTTCGCCGGAGCGGTGCGACACGATGGCTGTCCATGCCGCGCGCTGCGCCATCTGAATCGCGTTGAGCGTCTCAGTCAGCGAGCCGATCTGGTTGAGCTTGATCAGAATTGAGTTGGCCGCCTTCTCGTTGATTGCCCGCTCTAGGAACTTGACATTTGTCACCAGCAGGTCGTCGCCGACGAGTTGAACGCGGTTGCCGAGCCGTTCGCGCAGCAACTTCCAGCCGTCCCAGTCGTCCTCGGCCAGCCCGTCTTCGAGCGAAATCAGCGGGTAGCGGTCGGCAATGCCAGCCCAGTAGTCCACCATTTCGGCGCTGCTCAGCACCCGGTTTTCGCGCTTGAGATGATACTTGCCGTCCTCGTACAGCTCGCT
>DASTWM010000083.1:0-7012 GCA_035765855.1 Roseiflexaceae bacterium | reverse complement strand
GTGCCGTTCTACGGCGGCACCTATTTCCCGCCGGAGGACCGTTATAACATCCCTTCATTCAAGCGTGTGCTGCTGTCAATCGCCGAAGCCTACCGCACCCAGCGCGACGAACTCCTCAAAGCTGGGGCGAACCTGCTGGAACACTTGCGCGAGGCGACCGCCGCCCGGCTGCCAGAGGGCGAGATCAGTCCAGCTGTAGCCGATGAGGCGCTCGCCAATCTCCAAAGCATGTGGGACCAGCGCCTTGGCGGATTTGGGCGCGCGCCAAAGTTCCCGCAGCCCATGACCTACGAGTTCCTGCTGCGCTACGCCGCGCGCGCCAGCAGCGAGCGTGCGCTTGAGATGACCGACCGCAACCTGCGCGCCATGGCCGAAGGCGGCATGTACGACCAGCTTGGCGGCGGCTTTCACCGCTACAGCGTGGACGCGCAATGGCTGGTGCCGCACTTCGAGAAGATGCTGTACGACAACGCGCTGCTGGCGCGGGTGTACATCGAGATGTATCAGGCGACTGGTGACGCCTTTTTCCGGCGAATCGCCGAGGAAACGCTCGATTACATGGCACGCGAGATGCGCCACCCCGACGGCGGCTTCTTCTCGACCCAGGACGCCGATTCGCTGCCGGAGCATGGCGCGACGCACAAAGAGGAAGGCGCGTTCTTCGTCTGGACGCTTGCCGAAGTGCGCGAGGCGCTCGGCGCGGACGCCATGATCTTCGCGCAACTGTTTGACGTGACTGAGCACGGCAATTTCGAGGGCAAGAATATTCTGCATGTCCAGCGCCGCCCTGCCGACGTCGCCCGCGTGACTGGCCAGTCAGTCAAAAAAATTGAGGCGCTGGTCGAACGAAGCAAGCAGAAGCTGTTTGCCATCCGCGAGCAGCGCCCGAAGCCCGCGCTGGACGACAAGGTATTGACCGCATGGAACGGCATGGCGCTGCGTGCCTTTGCGCTGGCCGCCAGCGCGCTTGGCCGCGACGATTACCGCCAGATTGCCCGGCAGAACGCCGAGTTTCTGCTGCGCGAGATGCAGCGCGACGGCACGCTGCTACGGGTCTGGAAAGGCAAGGGGACAGGAAGACAGGGAGACAAGGAGACGCCGGAACCGGTTTCTGATAACTCAGAACTCAAAACTCAGAACTCAAAACTCCTTCCCGGCTACCTGGAAGATCATGCGCTGCTGGCGGATGGCTTGCTGGCGCTCTACGAGGCGACCTTCGAGCCGCGCTGGCTGCGTGAGGCGCAATCGCTGGCTGACACCATGCTGGAGCGCTTCTGGAGCGACGAGATCGGCGGCTTTTACGACACGGCCAGCGACCATGAACAACTGATCGTGCGGCCACGCGACACCGGCGACAATGCTACGCCGTCGGGCAACTCGGCTGCCGCCGATGTGCTGCTGCGCCTCGCCGTGATCTTCGACAACCATGCGTACCGCGAGCGGGCAATGACGGTGCTGCGCAGCATGACGCAGTTCATGCAGCAATACCCGACCGGCTTCGGGCGCTACCTGGCTGCCACCGAGTTCGCGCTGAGCACGCCGAAGGAAATCGCGCTGGTTGGCAAACCGGACGCCCCCGACACCTATGCGCTGCGCGAGGCAATCTTTCGCCCGTTCCTGCCGAACAAGGTTGTCGTGCTGCGCGACCCGAATGAGGCCCAGCCTGCGATTGATTCACCGCTGCTCGAAGGTCGCACGCAGATCCACGGCAAGGCCACGGCGTATGTGTGCGAGAACTACGCATGTCAGCTTCCGGTCGCGGATGAGGAGGGATTGCGGCGGCAATTGAGGGTGGCGAGTTAAGTCTCGTAACCTGCTAATCCCCTACTGCGGGCCAGTGAAACCAATTCACAAAGAACGAGTCGATCAGCCCCGCGCCGACATAGCCACCCTGAATACATTGCTCGACGTCCGGAACGCCATACGCGTTCCCGACAATGTCGGCGCAGATGCGCATGCCGAGGCCCGTGCCGCCGGTCGTGAAGCCGCCTTCAAATAAATCACCTAGATGATCGGCATAGCGCTCGCGAAGTTTGATCGCATGCTCGGCTGGCACATGGTTAGAAATCACGAAGCGCAAATGGCGCGCGTGGTCGTCGGGCAGCGGCAGAATGGAAAAGAATACGCGCCCATCGTCGGCGTTGCGGGCGGCATTATTGACGAGATTGTACACCACGCGGTCGAGCGCGGCGAACTCCAGACAGCGCTCCGACACATCGCCGGAGAAGCCGCAGTCGAACACAATCTCGACTTGCTTGTCTTGCACACGATACGCAGCCTCGTTCCATTTTTGAACGAGCAGATCGACAGGGTGCAACCGCAGCGCGTGATCGCGTGCGTACCCCTGCGGATCGAGATCGGAAATGGTGCTGCGCATGATCTTGAGGTGATCGCGCACAAGCACAAAGATGCGGAACACATCGGCGGCGCGCAGTAGCATGTGCTCCATCAGTTGCAAATACATTACGATCGACTGGAAAGCGCCGCCTTTGATATCATGGATGACCTTGTTGAGCAGCATGTCCTCATCGTCATCCTCCGGCGCATGAATGGCGCGTACACGGGCCATGATGGAGAACCAGTGGCGCTGCTCGGCAAAGTCATGCAGCTTCTGTTGGCAAATGACTGGTTCATCAAGGTGATGTTGTACCAACGCCAGCAGATCTTGCAGCCACGTATATAACTCGGCAACGCTTTGTCTATCGGCTGCGGAAAATCGCCTGAGCGACACGTTCAGGGCATCGCCCCCAAAGCGTTCCTTGCGGTAGGTCGGAAGTTCAAGTGGCGCCAGTCCACGCAGCACGTCCCAATCAAGCATAATCGACCTCATGTAACCGTGATGGTTGTCAATAGAACTACCTGCGGTCCATCGACGCTTTCTGGCAATGGCGTGCCACCATGCAGATCGAGCCGCGCGCCCGTCGCCGGGTCGTACACGCCCATAACGACGCGATAACGGCCCGGCGGCAGCTTGGCAGGTAGCGGAAGCGGAAACGGATTGTCGAACTGCTGGCCGTTCTGCCAGCGGGCGAACATGCCCTGGTCGAGCGGCGCGTCCACCTGTGCGACCTTTTGGCCTTGTTCATTGATGATATGCACGAATGCGAAACGTCCGCCCGGCTGGTCGGACTCAATGCTCCATGACGGCGTAATCACCAGCGTGCTGCCGAGCCGCGCGCTGCTGAAGCCGCGCAGGAGCAGGCCGTCGCCAAACGTCGCGCCCACCGGCTCGGTGAACGGGCGCGGAATCTGGAACACCTCGGCGTAATCAATTCCATGGGCGCTGAATGTATACAGCGGCGCGAACTGGCGCACGTAGGCTTCGGCCTCGGCGTTTTCCTTGCGCTGCACGCTGCGGGAGTACAGCACGACATAGCTGGTGCGCGTGTGCAGATATTGCGTGCGCAGGTCCAGCACCCGCACTTCTTTCGGCACAAACGGCGCAAGCGTGGGAGCGATCCATGACAAGACCGGGCCGCTGTGCAGGTCGGGCCGTTCGCGCAGCCACGCGCCAACCTGCTCCATGCCTTCGCCCCAGCCCGTCAGCATGACGTATTGGCCGGTTTTGCCGCCGCCGAACAGCGGGTTGAAGTAGCCGAGGTAGTAGGGGTAGTACCAGACGAGATTGACTGAAAGAACAAAGCATACAGAGCAAAGAACAAGGAGTGAGCGTAACGTTCGTTGTTCGTTGTTCGTTGTTCTCCGCTTCCCAAGCCAATCTGCAACCCTGAACAATCCGGCCGCTGCCAGAATCTCCAGCGACGGCCAGATCGGCAGGAGGTAGCGGTCGAACTTCTTCGGACCAGCGCTCATGGCGATTGTGAAGAACAGCGCAAAAAACAGCAGTGAAAACAGCAAGCGTCGTTCTGTTTTGGCCCGCTGACAAGGTGACAGGGTGACAAGGTGATCAGAATGAGGATCGTTCCTCCGTCTTTCGTCCTTCGTCCTTCGTCGCCATAGCACAAATGGCAATGCCAGTACACCTAGAAGCGTCAGCGGCGTGGTGCGCAGCAGCAGCACCGCCGGGTAAAACAGCGGTCCAGGATCGGCGACCGGCTGGCCGAGGAAATAGTTCCCCGCTGGTTCCGGCTCGCCGCCGTTGGACAACACCTCATGAATCACGTCCGTCACAGCGGCGCGCGGCGCGACCCACATGGCAGGCCAGAGCAGCGCAAACACCAGCGCCGCCACGCCCAGCCACACCAGATAGCGGCCTACAAGACGAACGACGAACGACGGAAGACGAAAGCGACTATGTCCCTGGGCTATCTGCAATCTGCAATCTGCTATCTGCAATCCAAACAGCAGCAGCCCCGCCACCGGCAGCAGAATCAGCGCTGGCCCTTTGGTGAGCAGCGCCAATCCCGCAAATACGCCTGAAGCAATGAGCCATTTACGATGAACGTTTTGTTCTTTGTTCTTTGTTCTTTCTCCAATGATCTGCAATAACGACAGCAGGCTCAACGTCATGAACGAGGTCAGCAGGCCGTCGAGATGCAACAGGCGGCTGTGCGCCACGATGAACGGCGAGCACGCCCACAGCAGCCCGGCCAGCAGCGCCACGCGCGGGCGCAAGAGGCGGTGCAGCAGCAGGTAGCCCGCGACTACAGCCAGGCTGTTCGCTACAGCCAGCGGCAGCCGCAGCATGGCGAGGTATTCGAGGCCGCCGCCCGCCCAACCGGGATCATGCACGCCCCATGCCGCCGCCAGCCAGCGCCCCAGCGTGCCGAGCCACATGGTCGTGACGCCTGGATGCCCGGTCTGGTCGGTCGCCGCCCACTTGCCACTGCTCAGCGCCTGTGCGAAGCGCTCGACCCGGCCCGGCCAGTGGTACGATTCGTCAATCGTTGTGAACTCGGCCAGGCCAAGGCAGCGCGGCACCAGCGCGATGATGCCGATGCCAAGCGCCGTCAGCCAGGTGATCAGGCCGCGCGGCCATGAGGTCGTTCCAACCGTGCGTTTTTGTAGAGTTTCTGAAGCCAACCGAATGATCCTTATGCCCTCACTCTTGATACGCCAGCACCACCCGCAACGCCTCCAGAATATTCGGCACGACATGATCGACCTGCATGCTGGCAGCGTCGGCCTGATCGTCGATCAGAATCGTCGTCATGCCGAGCGCCCGCGCCGGCGCAAGATTACCGGGCGTGTCCTCGATAAAGATAACCTCCGACGGCGCGACCTGCAACATATCGAGCACCATGTCGTACACAGCGCGGTTCGGCTTCGGCACAAATCCCGCAAAGCGAATATCGAAAATGTGGCTGAAATGCTGCGCGATATTCAATGTTTGCAACACGCGCTCGGCATGCTCACGCGGCGCGTTGGTGAAAATCGCTTTGCCGTACCGCACCTCGCCCAGCAGCCGATCAAGCTCGGCGTCCACCGCCAGAAACGTGGCAAGATCGATGTCATGGACGTAGCGCAGGTAATCCTCAATATCGACCTCATGATAGGTTTGCAGGCCGCGCAGCGTCGTGCCAAGCTCAGTCGAGTAGCGCTTGCGAATTTGGGCGGCCTCGTCGGCGTCGACGCCGAGCAACTGCTGCACGTACGCGGCCATGCGCTGCTCGAACTGGAGCGGCACGCCCGACGAGGCCGGGTACAGCGTGCTGTCGAGATCAAAAAGAACCGTTGAATATGTCATATCCTCATGTCTCATGCTGATGTTCGTGGACGAACCGAATGCACAGCAGCAGGCCAGCGGCGATCAGCGCCGCGGCCAGCCAGCCGTTCGCGAACATGCCAAACGCATTGAACAGCAGCCCGGCAAACGTCGCGCCGAGCGCCCGCCCGGCACCAACCGCCGTGCCTGCCAGCGCCAGCACGGTGCCGCGCGCCGTCGGTGCCAGTTCCGAGGCCAGCGGGAAGGTCGAAACTATCGAAAACTCAAACAGCAGATCGTACACCACGAACAGCGCCAGCACCATCAGCCAGCTTTCGCCGCTCAACGGCAGCAGCGCGGCAGCCAGCGCCGTCAGCGCGTAGCCGGTCACGACCGCGCGCTTCTTGCCGACCCGGTCGACCAGCAGCGTCGAACTCAGCGCGCCGATGAACTCGGCGATGCCCATGAAGGCGAAGACCTGCCCAAGCTGCGCCGCGTCGGCGTTGAAGCTGCGCTGCAACCACTCGCTCTGCACCACAAACACCAGATCGGTGGCGCACAAAATCAGCACCAGCATGCCCAGCAGCGCCACCACGCGCGGCTGCCGCAGCACGCCCCAGGCGATCTGCTGCGACACGCCAGCGCTGCGCCGTTCAAGCGCGGGCAGCACCCAGCGAATCGCCGCCAATGAGACCAGCGCCACAGCCAGCAGCGTCCAGTACACCAGCGCGACACTGTTGGTGGCCTGTACAAGCTGCATGAGCGGCGCAACGCCCAGCAGCGCGGACGTGGCCCACGACAACTCGTAAATGCCGAGCACCATGCCGCGCCGCTCGTATGGCGTGCGGGCGCTCAGGTACGATTGCGCGGCAGGCTGGTACAGCGCGATTGCCAGGCCAATCAGCGCGTAGCCGACCAGAAAACCGGCGAACGAGTCCAGCAGCGCGCAACACAACGCGCCCACCGAAAACAGCACAAACGCGATGCTCATGGTGGTGCGCGCGCCCCGCGTGTCGGCCAGTGTGCCGCCGAGCGGGCTGGCGAACGAGGCCAGCACCTGCACGGTGACGAGCATGCTGACCGTTTCCAGGCTGATCTGCAAGCGCTGTGAGAGAAACGGCAGCAGCGGATAGATAATGCGGAAGGCTGTGGTCAAACCGAGGCGACCAAATGTAATCAGCGCCAGGTGGCTGAGCGCCAGCGTTTCCGGCTCGTGCCGCAGTGCCGCGTGAGAAGTCGTCGATTGCAAAATGAACCTTTACATATTTGCCACAGAGAACACAGAGAATAGCGTGCTAATCATTCTTTTTAGCAGACCATCAGCGTTCATCGGCGTTCATGATGCTCAGCCTCAAGCGCGGCGAGCTGGCGCTCGGCTTCCATGCGCCAGTACACCTCGCCGCCCAG
>DASTWM010000082.1:0-5437 GCA_035765855.1 Roseiflexaceae bacterium | reverse complement strand
CTTCTACGTCATGTACAACGGCGAGACGACCGAGCGTACCACAAACATTGCGCCGATCCTGCGCGAATTTGATGTGCCGTATGTCAATGGGACGCAGCCGCCCTACAAGCTGGTGCAGACGCCCGACGGCGGCCAGATGTTCCGGCAATACCTGATGATTCAGGATGCGGTCGAGGCCGATGAGTTCGTCTCGGTCGCGACGATCAAGAATCACGCGTTTATGGGCGTGACAGGCTGCCTGAAGAATCTGTTCGGCCTGATGCCAACCGAGCCGCATGGCCGCCCGCGCACCTACTATCATCATTTGGTGCGCATGCCTTACATGCTGGCCGACATCGGGCGCATCCTGAACCCCGCGCTGAATATCGTGGACGCGCTGGTCGGGCAGGCCGGCATGGAGTGGGGCGACGGCGAAGGGCTGGGGCGCATCGTCGATGGCCTGGTGGCTGGCGATCAGGTGATCGCGACGGACGCCTGCCTCATGCACATCATGGGTCACGATCCGCAGAGCGACTGGCTGACCGAGCCGTTCCACCGTGACCGCAATTCGCTGCTGGTGGCCGCTGAAGGCGGTTTCGGCACGGTTGATCTCGATCAGATCGACTTCCAGAGTGAGCTTGAACCGCAGCCGGAAGGCACGTTCTTCTCGGTGATGACTGACTCATTTGAGACCAACCTGATGTGGCGGCGCACCATGTGCGAACAGGCGCTGTACTACCAGGATCATCGCCGTGAATTCGAGCGCTACGCTGGCGAGTACATCCTGCTACAGGATGGCGAGGTGCGCTGGCACAGCCCCGAAGGCACGATTCGGGTGAGCCGCCGCGAGCTTGCAGGCGAAAACCCAGACCATGCGATGTGGTTCAAGTTCGTCGATCCGGAAGAAGCTGAAGGCGAGCACTACGAAGTGTACGAGCGCGCGCTGAAGCACATTCCTGAAACGGCGCAGTAAAACACGGCTTGGGCGCGTGCGAATACGATCGGTTGGGTCAGGCACTTATCCGCGTGGATGAAGCGCTTGACCCGATTTGATCATGCGCTGCCTCACATGCACGCCATGCCAGACACTCCCCCAAACCAGTGATCTTCCCCCGGTATTCTTTTATTACAATCTGACGCATGCGCGATGTAGCACTTGATCTTGGCGATTGCTTTTGATAAGATAACGCTTATGTTCAGGTTTCGATCTGCTTTCAAGTGATGTGGAGTTGTATGTCGCAGAACGATCAGGGAATGTCGCCGGATCGGCGGCGCGATCAGATTCTGGCCTACCTTAGCGCGCGCGATCGTACCTCGGTGGGCGAATTGAGCCAGGTGCTGGGCGTGTCGGAAGTGACTGTTCGGAAAGATTTGGATGTGCTGGAATCCCAGGGCGTGCTGACACGCGTGCATGGCGGCGCGGTGGTTTCCGGACGCGGGCGGCTGGAACTTTTCTTTGCCACGCGCGAACAGGAGCATCTGGAGGAGAAACGCCGCATTGCGCAGGCTGCCGCCGCGCTGATTACGTCCGGGCAACAAATCTTTCTCGACGCAAGCACCACCGCCTTGCAGGTGGCCCGCCTGATCAAAGACCGCGAAGACCTGGTTGTGGTGACGAACGGCCTGTATACGGCGCTTGAATTGAATTTCTGCGAGGGAATTACGACCGTGGTGGTCGGCGGCACCATGCGCCGCCGCTCAAGTTCGCTGGTTGGCAGCATCAACTTCAACACGCTGCAACGGCTGCGCGTCGATATTGGCCTGTTTGGCGCGCGCGGTATCACCGCGGATGATGGCCTCATGGAGTCAGATCTTGATGAAGCGCAACTCAAACAGCAATTCGTGAGCGCGTCGAGCCTGGTCGTCGGCATTGTGGACTCAAGCAAATTTGGTACGATGGCGTTTAGCGCGTTCGCGCTGCCGCATGAGATCGGGCAGATTGTCACGGACGTGCACGCGCCCGCCGCGATGGTTGACGCGTTTCGCGAGTGCGGCGTCACTGTCACACAAGTCTAAAGAGAGCTTTCGCATGCCCGCATGGTGACTTCTGCACGCACGTAAGAAGTCACCATGCGACGGTGAGCAACTGACTACACCGGCTGTGCCGCGTTAATCGTGAGCGGCAGCCACATGTAGTTCACGCGCGTGATCCGGTTGCCAGTTATATCTTTGTCCTCGACCGGGCTGATCGTACCGATGTAATCTGCCACCACATCGGCAAGCAGGAAGCCGGTATCTACCTTGTTCGTGCCTTCGGTGAAGACGCTGTATCCATCGCCACCACCCAGCATGAAGTCGTTGGTGACGACGCGGTAGGTCGCCGCCGGGTCAATCGGAACAAAGCCGTCACCCCTGGCAATCTCAAGGCTGAGAATGCGCTCGCCCAGCGGGCGGTTCGGCGTGAAGGTGAAGCGAATGCCGGCGACCTGCGGGAAGCGGCCCTGCACTGTCTCGACCTGGCTGACGCCATTCTCCAGCGCCGCTTTAACCTGCGCGCCGGTAATATCGACCAGCGCGACCTTGTTGCCGAATGGCAGCACTTCCAGCACTTCGCCGAGCGTTACCGGGCCAGTATCGATGCTGGTGCGAATGCCGCCGCCGTTCATGATCGCAATCTGACTTCCATCCGGCTCGGTCTTGTTAAGAACGGCATCGGCAATCAAGCTCCCCAGGTTTGTCTCGCTGGTGCGCACATCACTGCGATTGCCGTTCAGTGCCACGGCGCTTGAGCCGATTTCCTGGTTGCGGAGTTGCTCCAGCGGTGGCGCATAGCCCTCAGTAATCCGCTGCTCGAAGGCGGCGTTTGGCTCGACATAGCCCGGTTTGCTGCTGTCGGCGACCACTTCAACTGGCGCGCCGGTAACGGACGTGACGTGACCAGCCGCGTCAAACCCGACCACGAACTCGCCGAGCCAGCGGCCCCACTCCCAATCGGTAAACACCGGAACACTTTCGCCATCCTTGTTGGTGACAGGTGTGGGGTACGGGCCGGCCGGGTTCGGCTGCGGGCCGAGCGGCGTGTGGCTATGCCCGCCGATGATCAGGCTGACGCCGCTGGTCTTCTTCGCCAGATCAAGGTCCACCGTGTAGCCGATGTGGGTCAGCCCGATGATAGCATCTACATGTTGGGCCTGGAGCGCCGCGACCTGCTCGGCTACCACGGCCTCAAGGTCTTCGCGGAACGTAACGCCCGCGCCCGGGCTGCTGAGAATCGCTGTTTCTGGCGTGGTCAGGCCAAAGATGCCAATCTTTTTACCCGTATGTGGCAGGGTGAGCACCACGTTCGGCTGAATCAGGCCGTTGAGCGGCGAGGAGGCTGCGGTCTGAATATTGGCGCTGATCACCGGGAAGGTATTGCCGCCATCCACGGGCGTGCCGCCAGCAACCGGCGGCGGCGGCGTAAACACCGGTGCTGCGGCGGCGGTAATGAAGTCGGCAAGCACCTGCTGGCCACGGTCGAATTCATGGTTGCCAATCGCCATAGCCTGGTACTGCATGCCTTTGTAGAACTCTAAATCAGCCTTGCCATTGTATTGGTTGAAGTACAACGTGCCTTGAAACACATCGCCCGCATCCAGCAGCAGCAGATCCTCGTTCGCCGTCTGCGCTGCCTGGCGCCTGGCGTCGATCAGCGTCTTGCGGCGCGATACACCGCCGTGGACCAGCACGGCGGGCGTGCCGCTCGTCACCGGCTCGATGCGGGCATGGTGATCGTTGGTGTGCAGAATGCGTACTTTGAACACCTCCGGTCCCGGTGCCGCGAACGCGATGCGGTAGCCGCCATTCGCAAACACCGTGAGCATGCCTGCGCCGAAAAGTGTCCGGCGCAAAAAGGTACGTCGTGAGATCTCAGCCATTCGTGCTACTCCTTATCTAAATACTGCACTTACCCTGCCTTACTGATGCCGTGATATAGCAACATTCGCCATCACGCGCATATCCTTGCGACGCAGCCCACGCGCAAACCAGCGCTGGTACTTAGAAGCATAAGCGTTATTCATGCCCTTGATATATCGCAAAGCGGTTCGATTTTAGCCGCACTATAATACCAGAAAATCAACGCTGCGTTAAAGCCGCGTTAAGCGCTCCGCAGCGTGTATGCATGTCACCGTTCAGGCATCGCTGACGCAGCGAAAACCGAGATTGCCGGTGGAACTGTCGGGCGTGTTGGCGCTGCGCGCGGCAACCCGGTAACGAAAGCAGTAACTTGCGTGGCACAAATAGGAGCCGCCACGCATGACTTTGTGGGTGCCAGTGCGCGGGCCGATGGGATTAGCGCGCCGGGTCGTGCGGTGAAACGTGGCGCTGAACCAGTCCTGGCACCATTCCCAGACATTGCCGGTCATGTTGTAAAGCCCATAGCCGTTGGGCGGAAAGGCGTTGGCCGGAGCCGTCCCAAAGTAACCATCTTCCTGTGTGTTCTCGGTTGGAAACGTGCCCTGCCACACGTTCATGCGGTGCTCACCGTTGGGCGTAAGCTCATCGCCCCATGGGTAGCGCTGCTGATCAAGCCCGCCGCGCGCGGCATATTCCCATTCGGCTTCGGTCGGCAGGCGCTTGCCAGCCCACTGGCAGTACGCCAGCGCGTCGTTCCAGGAGACATGAATTACGGGGTGATCCATGCGGTCGGTCATGCTGGAGTGCGGGCCTTCGGGATGGCACCAGTCAGCGCCATGCACCTGCCGCCACCATGGCGTTTGCGCCACGCTACGAGTCAGGGGAGCGTCGTCGGGCAGCAGCCCCGCAAACACAAACGACCAGCCGAAGCGCTCGGCTTCGGTGCGGTAGCCGGTCGCTTCGACAAACGCCGCGAACTGCGCGTTGGTGACGGTGGTTACGTCGATCCAGAATGGCCGAATCTGCACGCGCCGCACTGGCCCTTCGCCGTCGGCGGGATAACCAGCCGCCTCGTCGGTGCCCATGAGAAACGCGCCGCCTGGCAGCAGTACCATGCCCGCTTTCGAGCCAGTTCCTGCCTGCACCGCCGGGCGCTGCTCGCGCTGGCGGTTGGGGTCGCGTCCACGCTGCCGTGGCGCAGCCGGGCGCGACGCCGACGGCGCGCAGCATGATGGTTGCATACGATCATGAGTGTTGTCTGTTGATGAGCGGTTGGACATGGATACTGGTCCCCTGGTTGAAAGTAAATCTATCTTTTAGCAATGACCTTAGCCCTCACCCTCGGTCTCTCTCCCAGTGGGAGAGGGAAGCTGCGCCAGCAGCAGGGTGAGGGATAGAGGCTTAGGTGCGCGCCTCGGCGGCGGTCACGCGGCGCTGTCCAGCTCGCCGGGCGGGCGCTGGCGTAATCTCCGGCTCTGCCTCGCCTGCGGCTACCATGCGCCGCAGGAGCCGCTCGCGCAGCACGGCGGTCGTTTCCTGGTGCGACTCGACGCCGATCAGGTTCGTCAATTCATAGGGATCGGCCATCAGGTCGTACAAAAACTCTTCGTTATACTGGGTT